>CAYFJO010001029.1:0-2233 GCA_964343305.1 uncultured Pirellulaceae bacterium
ATCAGACAATCCCGGCCACATTCCTGGACACTTTTCAAAGAAAGGCCCCGGACACTTTCAGGGGGCAAACTGCTTGGCTTGGCGGATCATGACTGCTCTGTTGTCCCACCAAAGGACCTTGTTCCTGCCACTGTCACGTAGACGCTCGAACATCTCCGATAAGTCATGCACCAACTTGTCTGCTCCGCCGTCGAGCAGTGTGATCACCAAGTTGCCCTCCCCATTCTGATGCACCGTACAGTTGTGCTTCTCAAAAAGCAAGTTGCGCATCGTGGCCAGCGTGGTTTTGTTACCGTCGGTTCCGGCGTTGTAAGGTTCTCCCATTTCCTTCAAAAAGTATTCGTATGCCAGTCGCGCCACCATCACACAGTAGAATTCAAATTCGATTTTCTGCGGGTCCGCGCCGTAGACGTCGTCCAGGAAGTAGCTGCCCACCAGGTCTTTTATTCCGTTCTCCACAAGCCATCGATACGGGTATTTCTGTAACAGTTCCACCTCGCTTACCGTAGTGTCGGTTGTCCCGAAACACCGTACGTGCTCTTTGGTCTCACGGTCCCGAAGCAACACGATGCGCAGCGGCAGCCCGCTGTGCGGTAATGTGACATCAAGCCCCTTGCGCTCGTCGTGTTTGTCGTGAGGCAACCAGTCGCTGTCGGCCAGAGCCGGCGCGATCAGTTTGCGGATCTGCTTGTTCTGCCTCAGGCAAATATACACCTCGCCGTTGGGGCAGAGCTCTTGCGTGAGGTACGCCAGATCGCTCTCCTTGGTGTATTCGGAGTCCAGATAGAGTTCCTCAACCGCTAGCGGGTCGAGCGCCGCAAACAGATGCTCCTGACAGAACGAGCGCAACACCCGAGGCCCCCTCGCAGCTCCCTGAAAGTACGACATTGTCACCAAGACATTGTTGACCAGATCCCAGGCCACATGCGGTCGGAACCCTGGCACGAGCTGGCCTGATTTGTTCGGCCCATGCCCAATCTGCTTCTCTTCGGCGAAACGACCGTAGAATTCCTTGAAATGAAAGTCGCATGCCAGCCGGGTCCCGTCGATCAGATTCAGTTCCTTGGCTCGGGCCACCAGGTCAAGCCGCATCCGGTGAAGATGCTCGAATGTGAACTCCACCGTATCTTCGTAGAACCGTGACGTCGAACCGAACAGGCCCAATCCGCTTGCCAACGCCACCGAGCGGTCGCGATGGTCGCTGAGGTGGTTGATCCGGCGGTATCCGGCCAGAATCCGAAACACGTTCAATAGCGCCAAGTTGGTCATGTCCCGGCCGCGAAGACGCTCCGGACCGTAACTCTCAAAGGCCTGCACCACACCCAGATCGCTCACAAACGGCGCCAGCAGCAACGGACCAGGATCGCACAGATGATAGGCGTGATGCTGCATCTTGCGACAGATCAGCTCGAAGTGTCGATTGATCCGGTAACGATCAAGTAGATCTCGTTCGTTATACAGATGCCATGCCGAGCGCACGGGCTCGGCTGGCGCGTCGCTTTCGGGGGCACTATATTCATCCAGAGCCACGGGCCGACGATTCTTGTCCGTTAACGCCCACTGTTGGAAAATCCGATTCACCTGAAAACGCGAACAGCGCAGTTTCAGTGCGTCCACAACCTCCTGTGCCGAAAAACTCGGGTGGCGCAGCTTGCTCAGGATCACGTTCAACTGCAACTCGTCGCTCAACCCCTCCTTGCCTGGCAGCGGCGAGCCGATCAGCCCCCAAGGACCGTACGCACGATACGCTTCGACAAGCCGATAGTACGTACTGCGCGACACACCGTGACGCGCGCACGTCTCACCCGCCTTTGCCTTGGGCGAGTAGAACAGCTCGCGCAGCAGCTCCAAATGACGTTGGCATCCATCCTCATCGACGAAAAACGATTTGGGCCGTGCTCTTGGATCGCGGCCGCGAAGGCGTTTCTGTTTGAGACGCTTGAGATGATCCAGTATGCGCTGCAACCGGCCGAAGAACTCCGCGTCGCTCGCCTGGGCCGATGGATTGAGCCCGTGCGACTTGAGCACCTGGGAGATGATGTCCACTTCGGCCTCGGAACGCGTCAAGGGCACCGCTTCTGCTACGCGTAATAGGGCCTGCACTCCAAGCGACGGCCGTGCCCGTTTCGCCAAGAGAACCAGCCGCTCCAGAGATGGTCGCTGGATTGTGCCGTTGAGTTCGGGAAACAAACCGGCTACCCCGTACTCGACAAAGCGGTGTTCGAAATCATAA
>CAYFJO010001030.1:0-2224 GCA_964343305.1 uncultured Pirellulaceae bacterium
AGGGTGTGGCGGGCCAAACACATTCTTGAAGCGCCGAATCGGCCGCCCTTCATCCGTCGCTCGCATTTTAACTAACAACGAAAGGACAAACTGAATGAGTTTACTGAATCAAATTGAAAGTGGTCGGTCATCCGCGCCGCCACGGATCCTGGTGTATGGGACTGAAGGCATTGGCAAGTCCACCTTGGCCGCCAACGCGCCCAATGCGATCTTCATTCAAACCGAAGATGGTCTAGGTGAAATCGACTGCCACAAGTTCCCGCTGGCACAAACCTTTGACGACGTGTCGCAAGCGCTGTCGGACCTGGCCGTCGAACAGCACGACTTTCAAACCGTCGCCATTGATAGTCTCGACTGGCTGGAGCGATTGGTTTGGGATCGTGTTTGTGAAGATTACGGCGCCAAATCGATTGAAAAAGTCGACGGCGGCTACGGTAAAGGTTATGTGTACTCGCTCGGATACTGGCGGCAACTGCTCGACAAATTCGTCGCGCTGCACAAGCAGCGAAGCATGGCGATCATTCTGCTGGCCCACGCTAAGGTCGAAAAGTTCGACGACCCGGAGTCGTCACCCTACGATCGCTACTCGCCACGACTTCACAAGCACGCGTCGGCACTGGTGACCGAATGGTGTGACGCCGTGCTGTTCGCCACGCGCAAGATCCGCACGCAAACCGAAGACGCTGGCTTTGGCCGCAAACGCACTACCGCGCATGCAATCGGCGCGGACGGTGGTGAACGCATACTACGCACTGTCGGCGGCCCGTCCTGTGTGGCCAAGAACCGCTATAGCCTCGACGGCGAATTGCCGCTGGATTGGAACGCGCTCCTGGCCAGTATCACTGGAAATGCGGTTGCAGCCTAATTCGACCCAATCTTTTCGGAAACATTTTCCAACTCAAACCAAGGAGAAACAGATGGCAAACCTTCAAGGCTTCGACGCTAACGAAGTAGAACCAACCACCGACTTTGAACCGATTCCCGCCGGCAAATATCCAGCGGTGATCACTGAAAGCGAAGTCAAAACAAACAAAGCGGGCACAGGCAGTTACCTGCAATTCACGTTTCAAATCATTGACGGCGAGTACAAGGGTCGATTCCTCTGGGCTCGATTGAATCTCGACAACCCGAACGAGACCGCCGTGAAGATCGCCCGTGGTGAGCTTTCGGCCATTTGCCGTGCGGTCGGTGTAATGGCGCCAGCCGACAGCCTTGAGCTGCACGACTTGCCGCTGGTGATCACGGTCAAGTGCAAGAAGCGCGCGGAAACGGATGAGATCTTCAACGAAATCAAAGGTTACGCCACCAAGGACGCACTCAGCGGCAAACCCGTGCAAGCCACGACGGACACAGCGCCATGGAGAAGATGATGGCTCTTTTTTCACGCAATAAAGGCAAACGGGGCGAGCGCGAGGCGGCCGCGGAAATTCGGAGTCTCTTTCGCACGGATGCGGAGCGCGGCTGCCAACATCATGGCGGAGATGACTCACCCGACATTCGCACATCGATAGAGAAGGTGCATTTTGAAGTCAAACGAAACGAATCGTTTCGTCTTTACGATGCACTGGATCAAGCGATCGCGGATGCCGGTGACAACATTCCCGTCGTATTGCATCGCCCCAATCGCCAACCCTGGGTGGCAGTCGTTCGCTTGGACGATCTGCCAGCGCTGGCAACACAACTCTATCTGACCCTCGCGGAGAATTCATAAACATGGCTGTACCTGATGATCCCGTTCTTCATCCTGCCCATTACTGTTTTGCCGAGATCGAACCAATCGACGTGATCGAAAACTGGGAGTTGGGTTTTCATTTGGGTAACACCGTGAAGTACCTCGCGCGCGCCGGTCGCAAAGACAATCGACTGTTGGATTTGAAGAAGGCGAACTGGTATCTCTCGCGCGAGATTGAGCGATTGGAGAAGAACAAGTTTCCGCTGGTCAGAGTGGTACATGACTGAAGAACTTTTGGACGAGGAACTCGAAGACGAAGAGATCAATGTCATCTGCCCTTCATGTAGCGGCACTGGGATAAGCCGCTATTCCAATCGGCCCGATGACTATGGGCCACATTCCAATTGTTTGACCTGCCGAGGAACAGGCATCACTCCTTTAAGAGACTGCGACGACTAACACCAAGACATGCAACTACGTCCCTATCAACAAGAAGCCGTCAATGCCGTTTACCGGCACCTGCGCGAACACGATGACAATCCCTGCGTCGTC
>CAYFJO010001031.1:0-2220 GCA_964343305.1 uncultured Pirellulaceae bacterium
CTTGCTTAAACCGAAAGCACCCTCATCTTCTACAGGTCTGTTGGCTCGAGGCCATCGCAGTATCGCTGCCAGATGGCATCATAAGCCTTCTCCAATTGGCGAACGCGACCCGCCGTATCGAACAGCTTGGATTCCACTCGCCGTGCCGCCCAATCCGTGCGGATACGTTCAAGTCGTTGCGAATTGTTCGCCAACTCGATGGCCAATTGCTCGTAGTCGGGCAAATCCCGGACAATCAATTCTTCCAAATTCGCCGCGGTCAACAAACTGGCCGCCACACGCTCGGTGAACCGTGCACCCGGAATCGTAATCAACGGCACGCCTGCCCACAGCGAATCCGTAGCGGTTGTGTGTGCACAACAAACCGTCGTATCCAAGAAAAGGTCAGCCAGGCGATGCCGGGCGAGGTGTTCTGGCTTGGAGACGATGTCGCTAAAGACTAACCGAGCCGGATCGACGTCGCGGCGTTGGGCTGCTTGTTTCAAGTTTCCGACGACCGGCGGTTGTGTTGTGACCAGCCATAACACGCTGTCGGGCACGGCGAGCAGGATCCGCATCCAGGCGTCGAAGGTTGCCGGTTGGATTTTGTAGTTGTTATTGAACCCGGCAAAAACGAACCCTGTGTCCGGCAGTCCGCATTGCTGGCGCGTGAAGTTCGTGTCGGCGATTGGTTGCTCGTTGTCAGTCATCTGGTAGGTGTCCGGCAGGTAGATGAGCGATTCCTCAAACTCATCACGAAATGAACTGCCAGCCGGTGTCAGCACAGGGTCGGTCACAAAGTAATCCACCAATCCACCCATCGTGCCGGGAAAGCCGAGATAATGAACGGCCACGGGGGCTGGCCGCAATTGCAACACACCAGGCCGGCCGTTGCCTGCGTAACCACCGATGTCGACGAGGATGTCGATTTTATCCGCAACGATTTTGGACGCGATATTGGTGTCGTCGTGATCATAGACGTCGACAAAGTGTTCGCTGTCGGATTGAATTCGGTGCCGGTATTCGCTGCAGTCGTCGGGGCCGTGTGAGTAGGTGAAGATTTCGAATCTCGCGCGGTCATGGTGCTGAAACATGGACCGCGTGAGATGGCCAATAGCGTGATGCCGGAAATCAGGCGAAAGGTAGCCGATGCGTAAACGATCGCCGGCGGTGAATTGCACTGCCATCCGTGGCCGCTTGGCAAGCTGTTGGGTTTGATAACACACGATCCTGCGCATGATCGCCGCGGGAACGGGCAGCCCCGGCGTTTGCGAAGCACCAAGAGGTCCTGGACGATCCGCGTCTAACTCCGCGGCCGTTTCGCCCAGAAGCTTCTGAAGTTGCTCGTCCCAGTCTTCGCGCCAATCACATAACTCCGCTCGTTGCCGAAGCCAGTTTGCCCGAGCGACCGCCCAATCTGGACGTAGCTTCAGTGCAAGTTCATAGTGCTCGACAGCCGATTCAATCCGTTTCGTGGCGACGTAGGCGTTTGCTACGTTAAAGTGTGCGTCGGAATTGCTGTCGTCCAATTGTATGGCTCGCTCCAACAACTGAATCGCTGGTTCAGTGCGCCGGGCTTCCAACAGCGCCGCGCCAGCACTCACCATCGTTTTGACATGATCCGGCCGCAGCGCTAATGCCTTGCGATATTCTTCGATCGCAGCATCGAATTCGCGGAGCATCGTTAGGAGATTGGCATGGTTGAGCCGTAGCCGTGCATTTCGCGGAGCGACTTGAAGTGCCTGTTCGAAGACTTGCCGTGCCTCTTCGAACTGCTCTTGTTCTTGCAGCACAACGCCCAGCACACTGCTGGCTTCCGCATCGTCCGTATTCCATCGTAGCGCTTCGCGGGCGTGTTGTTGCGCTTCAGCGAGCCGCGACTGTCTGCGCAACTGGCGGGCCAACGCCGTGTGTGCTTCGGCAAGATTCTTGCGCAGTTCCGCAACGTCCGGCTGAAGATCGACCGCCTGCTTCAGTTGCGCAACCGCCGCTTCAAACTGCTCGGCGCGATGCAACATCAAGCCGAGCAGTTGGTGACAGACCGCCTTGTCGCGCGGCAATGCATCTGCATTCAATACCAACAGGGCATGGCGCTGCGTCTCGGCAAAATTACCGCGTTTGTAGTGAGCGATAGCCTGAGCGGTGAGGGACGAGGCATCCACGATGCGTTGGATTGTAGTTTATATAGAGCCTACGCATAAAGTCGTTTAACGCCGAGCCGGCAGGCGACGGCTTCGTCAT
>CAYFJO010001032.1:0-2218 GCA_964343305.1 uncultured Pirellulaceae bacterium
CCTCATTCAACGCCTTGCAGCAGCAACTGTTTGGCGTTTTTTGATTGGGGTGGAAATGCTAGATGCCGGCGTCGTTCAATTCGTTTTCAGCGGCGCGAATAGACTTTTCGCGCTGACTTGACTCGCAAGTCGTTGCAGAGGCGCCGTCGGCTGCCGCCGTAGTTGCGTCAAAGAATCTTTCGATTGCTTCGCGCGAAGTGTGACGCACGCCACCTCGAAGAAATGTTTCAAGGCGAACCCCGCGAACGCCTTTCATCCGCCATCGATGAATCGTGGAAACATGTACCGCGCCGCCGGGAAGAGTTCGGGCGGCCTCCGCAAGAGTGATCGGCGTTTCGGTCGTGAGGTCGATCCCGACGGTGGCAAATACGCTAATTGCGCCGACCAACCAAGCCACCTTTAGAAATACCGAGGAATCGATAACAAGGGAAACAAGCAGGACAAACAAACTAGCAAGAATCATAGCGACGATTCTGTTTTTCAATCTCATGGCCGTACCTCGTTTTGTTGCTGTTTAAGAAACTACAACGCAAGGTTAGCGAGATTGAGATAGATTAAAATTGAGTAGAATTCAGCAGTTTTCAGTTTAGATTCCCAACTCAATTTGTATTGGATGGTCGGCCCCTCTTTCGTCGCGGTGGCAGTGGCAGATTGTGGCGATTGGCATATCGTTTTGCCGCGTCCTTGATGCCTTGTACAGAACCAATTCTGCCCCATGATTTTGGCCTCTTGCTCAATCTGTTGATGATCGTGCTGAACACCGTTCCCTTCTTGCATTGATCGTAAATCCACTTGTCGCGAGCCTCAGTTGCCGCATCTAACTGGACATTCGCTTCAATTCTTACGGTTGGCTGATTCTCCAACCATCGAATCCACCGACGAAGGTATTTAATGGTGTATTTCTTTACGCGTGATATGTCATCGTGAATATCACGCATCCTTCCCGATACTCTGCGAACGCTACTCACGATGTCACTCTTGACTGTTGCTTCACGTGGATCCGTAACGGCAATCCAAGTTCTGAGTTCATTGTCGGGCAGATCCTCACAGGTTAACTCGATCGGCAGACGCGTTATTCCCAATTCTGTGCATAACGTGGGTACGGATGCGAGAACTAATCCGTCGATGTCGCCGATTCGTCGATTGTCCTGTTCCTCGGAAACACGAGCGATGATTTCTTTGAGATCCTCAACTAGTGCGTTTTTCGCGTGTTCTTTCGATGGCATTGCTGCACCTACTTTCTGCCGAGCCAGCCAGCCGTCATACGTGGCGTAGGTGCGTGCCACGAACAACGGCCAGCCGATACGCGGGAGCTACCCGCAACTCGGCTCGATCAAGATTATCCTATCCAACTTCCTTCATGATCTCGACTGCCTTTTGCAGGTCGCGCTCCGCGTAGACTTGCGTTACATCGGCCTTGCTATGTCCCAGCACGACCTGGGCGGCTTCCAATCCAAACCGTTTCCTGATTTCCGTACCGGCGGAGTGTCGCAATCGATTCGGTGACCAGCGAGCGATGCCAGCCTTGTCGCATGCCCGATGTATTGCACGTCGATAACTATCAGTTGTGTACTTGTCACCTACGGCGCGAATAGGCTTCGGTTTCCGATTCGTCCCCGGTCGATTACCGCACGACAAGGATGTCTTGCGCGCCGCGTGTTGTGCCTCTCGACGTTTCTTCTCGCTGTCGATCGGTGAGAAGCAATGAGACTCTTTTGCTCGAAGCAAGTACGGCCTCAAAACATTCTGTCCCTTGGGGCCGATTGGAATGACTCGTTCTCTCGCGTGATGCTCTGTTTTATGCGTGTCGGGTCGATAGAGCCAAACGTCTCCAGTCGTGTCCACATCGCACGGATGAAGATTACAAACGTCTTGTGGGCGGCAGCCCGTGAGTCGTTGAATTCGTATCATGTCGGCAACGACAGGTGGCACAAGTTGCAGAGTCAATTGAACAGTCGAATCATCTACTGGAAGAACAGGATTTGATTCGCGTGCGTCTGAACGCCCCTTCCGTAGCCCCGCGACTGCCATTAATCCGTGGTAGATATCTGGACGAACGAGTTCGTTCTCCACCGCCCATTTGAAACAACGTCGCACGCGACCGATCGACTTGTTGATGTAGGTGCGGCACCAACCGTGGTCGATCATTTGCTGACGGACAGTTTTAAGTTTCAGCGGTCCAAACTCATTGGCGTTCGTTCGACCGTACAACCGCCGG
>CAYFJO010001033.1:0-2214 GCA_964343305.1 uncultured Pirellulaceae bacterium
CGCCACTCCTTTTTGCGGACGCTGGCACTTACCCAGCATATCGTCGCCGAGGTGGAAACCACGGTAGACCCGTTCGCCCTCGAATCCCTCTGGCTTCGCGTTTGCGAGCAAGCGGGCAGCGCCTTCCCCAAGCATTATCTCGATATCGGCCTTCTCGGATTGCGCATGCTTCCGGAGCGCAAAGACGCTCCACCCGAACGCCCGTGGATGGCCGGTCTCGTGTGCTGGGCCATCGGTCAGAAGCCATCGATCGAGGAGTTTTCGCGGAAATGGTGGGCGCTCAGGGGATTGTATCCGCGCATGCCATCTTATTGGCGCAGGGCGACAAACGAAACGCTGCGACAGCATTCCGCCAAGAAAATGCCGGATGAGATCAAAGACTGGTGGTTGCAGGATGTCGCAGGGAAGGAAGGCACGATTGCAGAAAAATCAGAGAGTCAGCCTGTCAGTGTGCCAGAAAAGCCCTCACGCTACACTCACGAATCGCTCCTGAAGAGAGCGAAGAATCCCCTCCATTCGATTAGGGACCAAATAGAAGCTCATATTTGCAAATATCGGCGCAATGCCGAGGCGACTGGAGATAGCTATCATATCGTGAGGGCCGCCTGCAAAATTGGCAAGGCGATCATCGAAGGAGCCGACAACCCCATCGATCGGGGCCAGCTTGCCGTCGATTTGGCACGGCAGGCGCTCGCCTGGGAACCTGCGAATATGTTTGCTTGGGCTCTGTGGTGCGATGCGCTTGCCAAGCAGGGCGCGTTCGAGGCGGCCGAACTGGTCGGTTGGGAGGCCATCAGTCGGTTCCCCGATAATGTGCAATGGCGCAACCAGTTGGCACTACTTCTCGCCGACCTGCCCGGTTGCGAGGCTGACGCCGAACATCTGCTCCGCGAGACCATTGAGCGTTTCCCCGGTAATGTCTTCGCGCGCAGCCAGTTGGCACTACTTCTCGCCGACCTGCCCGATCGCGAGGCTGACGCCGAACATCTTCTCCGCGAGAGCATTGAGCGTTTCCCCGGTAATGTCGTCGTGCGCAACCAGTTGGCGGAATTGCTAATTGCGGTGAACCGCACGGATGAGGCAACCGGCATTGTGGATGAAGTCTTTTCGCGCCATCTGGAGAATGCGGCAAGTTTCGATCTTCGCGCGCGTTTGCTTTATCACTCCGGCGACGTCGAGGCTACGAGGAACGTCTTGGAAGTGGCAGTGGAGCGCTTTTCAACTAATCCCATTCTTCGGACCCATATCAAAATGCTCAACGACGGCAGGCCACTGTCGTTGAGGGCCGAGGCTTTCCGATCCACTGTTGGCGACTCCGAGCTATCAATTGCGAATGTCGTGGACTCCGAGGGGCAGATCGACACATCCGTTTTACGACGTGCCCGTTTGTGGCGGTTGTTATCTGAATGCAGGCGGCGGCAGGGCGACGACGAATGGCGCGGTAGAGCGCTGGCAGAGGTCCGACGCGCGCTCTCGGAGGACTCAAATCTCGCCTACGCGAGATACCTCAGCCGGGAGCTGGAAGGTGGTGACAAGGAGGGTTCGGCTGACGGGTCCTTCGCCATCGCCTTCATCGATGCTCTGCAACGAAAAGACCCTGATCGGCTGTCCGCGCTCGAAAGGACCTTTTCCGGCCAAACGCACTTTGTAGACCTTGCAAAGGTATTCTTGTTCAGAGACAGGGCCGCGGCGGACCGTGCATTCGTTTGGTTCACCCAAGAAGTGGTGCGAAGCGAGCCGCGTACAGTGTCGGCGCTTCGCGGTTTCTTGAAGCAGCGTATCGGTGTCTCCCCGGTCAAAAGCAGCGGTGCCTTCATGAAATTGATTGCCTCCAACGACAATATTAAAGACGATCTGATCGAATCGGTGCTTGCGGGAGACGACCTGCTGCTCGCTGCTTAATGGGGATCGGGCGATCCGATTGCACGGGGGCAGAGCCTGCCATGCCTTACACAGGTTCTTGCACGGTTTCATCTCGAAGAACTTTTCTATCCTTATAAATCAATACGTCAATATTTGACGCGCCAGACTCAAAATCCGGTTCCGGCAACGGAGCGCGGGTTCGAGCCCCGCCGCCCACGCCAACAAAATCCTTCCCGCGCAAAAATATTTATCGGTGACGGGGCGGGCTCTTTGCATGCCTATCGGCCGTTCCATCTCGGCGATTGCCATGCCCGGCCCCGGCTGTTAAACCACCGGCGCCCGTCCCGGCCT
>CAYFJO010001034.1:0-2210 GCA_964343305.1 uncultured Pirellulaceae bacterium
GATCAGGTTGATGATCAATAGGGATCAATATTTCCCGAAGTGTGACTTGTCCAGATTCATGTGACACGAAACCGCTGGATTGGTTGGGGACGAAAAGTGTGGGAATGTGACTCTCTCGCGCGACCGGCTCGGCAATTGAGGGATGGAGCCATCGATGCCAACCTTTTCGGCCATGCGTTCCAAGCACGATAAGGTCTACGTCGTTCACTTCGGGGAAAGTCAGAATCGTATTCACGACCTCAGAACTATGCGACTCGACTTTGTGTATTTCAACGCCTAACCTGCCAATCACTTCATGTTGTTTGGAGCCTGGTTGCAGCAGTCCCCATCTTTCAAGCGTCAGCCGAACATGCGGAAACGAATCCCAATTCTCCGACTCGCCTGCCTGATCGAAAATATGGAGTAGAAATAGCCTTGCCTTGTTGTCGATCGCGATTCGCAACGCGTGGTCAAATGCTACTTCGCTTTCCGGCGAAAAGTCTGTGGGATGAAGGATCGATTTCGTCGAGTTATTTGTCGGATTCTGCATGGTGTAAAGAGTTTTTCAGGTCGCTGATCTTCAGGCGATTCTATAAAAAAGGCGCTGGCTCCGAGCCAGCGCCCAAAGGGGGGCACCTACCTTAACCTACCACGATTCGATCAACGACTTTCGAATTGCATCGAGAGCCTTCCGAGCTGGTTCCACAATACCATCGGAACCGCCCATCGCTTTCAGATTCGCGCGGAAGGCATCGCCATACTGTCCACACGCATCGTAACGATCGGCAAGCTGTCGATAGCCATCGAGCACATTCATATCCAGCCCAACTGCTGCGTCCATGTGCTCTTCGGCTTGTTGCAATAAACCGCGGTCAAGATAAAGCGGCGCAAGCATGTTGTGCGCCTTGCCTTCAAATTCATCGGCACCGATCGCATCCAGTAGATCGGCAACGGTTGGTGGCTCAATCGGCATCGGTGTCTGATAGAGTGGTTCGTAGTATTCGCCATTCGGCAACATCACGAACATCGAGTTTGCGACTCCCGATCCGATTGGGCCATAACTTGGAACGTCAGCGAAAACAACTGGCGGATAGAGTCGCTCATTCAGATTCAAAACCTTCGCCAGTTCAATCGCTTTCTCGAATTCGCTGATCGCGCCCAGTCGATACAGAGTGCTTGCCCGTGTCGCACGGTCTGGCGTTTGCGCGGCTAGAAGCATCCGTGGCGTTGGAGCGGCATCATACCATTCAGGGGCATCAACGGCCTTGGAGAGCAGCGAGATCGCGTTGTAATAATGGAGCACAGCGTTATTCGGCTCCATCGTCAGCGCGTAATCCAAGATCGTTGCTGCTTCCTCAAGATTACCGTTTCGAAGATACGCTGCCGCAAGTCCAACATTTCGCCAAGCCTCGCGCGGCAACTTCACTTGCTGCCAACCAACAATGGCTTCTTCCAAGTCACCATTGCGATGCAACTCTAACACTCTCCACAGATCCGCAATTGCACCAAAATCGTTCCCGGCCGGTGGAGCCAAATCACGAGGTGACTCCGGTGGCGGAGTCATGGGGGCCATCGGATTGGCAAACTCTTCCATCGGCGGGAGCGTACCGGGCGGAACCTCATTCCGCATTGGTGCACCATTAGCCAAACTAGCGAACATCAAAGACAGAATGCCCACGACAATAATCAACAGCGTCCAGTTCGAAAACTCCTTTGTCAGTGCATTGGTTTTAGCTTTGACCAACATGCTGCACCCCCTTTCTCTTGAGGTGATTGATTGCAAGATGATGTACTTGCAAAGGGCGTGCCATCGCAGACTTCGACGGATCAAATGAGAACGACGAAACTTTGTAGTGATGGTGATGAGTCTAAGGGCAAATTTCGTCCTTCTGCATGCCATGACGACGCTGCTCGCGTGCACTTGCCCGCACAGTGCGCGTGTCACGGCACACTCGTCAATTGAAAAGCGTGACGAGTGCTCGGAGAGCGTCAGACGTTGTGAAAATGCCAACAACAAACCCGCCGTCCACGACCACGGCACTTCCAACTTTTCGCTCAAGCATCTGCCGACACGCCTCGTCGAGTTTCGACGTTGGACTGACCGTCAGTACATCCTGCTGGCAAATGTCTTCAAGCTGCATGGTGTCAACTGCGTCGCCGCGCAAGGTCCGTGCGTGAAGGTCACGTGGGTGTCGTCCATGTTGAGAATTCGTGCATTGCTGATGGCGGTC
>CAYFJO010001035.1:0-2203 GCA_964343305.1 uncultured Pirellulaceae bacterium
GGCCATTTTGGACAGATCCATTTCGATCGAATCGGTGTCTTCCTTGTAAAAAACAAAGTGTGTACCGGCGGGAACCTTCAAGCAAACGCCATCGGTGATATCCGCGACCGGCGTCATATCGTTCTGAAACCGATGCCTGAAGAACTTGGCATACGTTTTTGTCCGCTCAGGTTGCTCGTACGGCGCCGAACCGAGCCAACTGTCCCGCCCGTCGGGAAGATGGCCCCAGATGTTGGCCACACCGCCAGCCATCGTCGAATGCCACAGCCCGCGGCGTGTCATTTCTATGTTGTAGTCTTTGCCGGCGTAAGTTTTAGATTGCCGAATGCGAAAGCGATCTTCCGAGAACGACGGTTTGCCTGCGCGGGCGTCCAGCGCCGCGCGGTAGACTTCGTACGTGGGACGGTGGTGCTCGTAGCCCGAATAATCGAGGCCTTCATAGATTTGGCGCTTCCGATGATCGAGACCGCGATTCGGCCCGATGTCGCGCCCGCCAAGCAGATGCGGCCAACCGAAATGTTGATGCAGGTGCGTGTGCCACGCGCGCAAATCCTTTTCGACCACCCACTCATCCAAGTCGAAACCGTAACCCATGGTCCATCCTGGTAAGGGACCAAGACGCGCTGCGAGATATCGTTGTAGCCGGCGATCGGTTTGGTCGTTCAGCCGCCATCGCATTGGAGTCCAACGACGGGCTTCGTCGCCCCACATCCAGATGTGAATCATGCCGCCCGCATCGTGTACTTTGGTAATCAGCAGTTCCAAAGCCTCAAACGTGCGCCGATCTGGATTCGGTTCGCGGATGTCCGTGGACTTCAATTTGTCGATGTCAAACCAATGGCAACTTCCCATTACGTGAAAGCCATTGAATCCGTGCTCGACCAGGAACGTTTTGATATCGGCGTCAATCTGCTTGGGCCTATTGTGAAAGTGCTTGGGAGCCGCATACATCACCAATTGCGGGACGAACGCTTTCAACTGGCCCGCTTGGCCTGTCGGGCGCGCCCATTTGCTGCCGTGATTGGTGATGAAGCCGGTGATTTGTGAATTCGAATTTGGCTTGATCAGAACGGTGCCCCGCTTACCATCGAGGTCCCGTTTCGCGCTGCGCGTGGTAAACGTCCATTTGCCGACACGAGTCGCCGTGAAGCGGAATCTCCAAGTGTTGTCACCTTCGTAGAACATTCCGGTCGTCTGCTGTTCACCACTCTTCTCATGAACGAACGTCGCCGTGGCGATCACGTCAAACGGGTTGCCTTCAAATGCCGAATTCTCAACGCTCCACTCGATGTAGGGCGCCCACAATGTGCCAGCGCGATCGAGTGACGTACTCTGGGCGCGGATAATCTTGGGTTCGCCACTGTTTGCTGTCACGGCTACCAACGCGAGAAGCAACAGCGTTGGAGTCCCGACTTCGGCCGGTCTTTCAGCCGATTTCCGCCTAAAGGCGGGACTCCACCGGAGCATTTTCGTGTTCATTACAATGATGATAGCCGACTTCGTGACAATCACAACATTTTGGCGATGTGAGCGAGTCAGCCCGCGTATCACTTCAGTTAGAAAGTGAATGCCGCTCGGAACGAAGTCCTATCGTTGTGTTCTCAATGAACGGTGATGTCGTCATGTTTCCTGAACAGATGGGCTAAAACCGGGACTCCAACTCAGTACCTCGGTGATTGTGATTGCATTCTAAACGTGTTTCGAGTCGGCTGTGACGAAGGTTGGTATTCTTCGTTGTGGGCGGATAAAATATCCAACTTGGGAGATCGAATGATGAGAACTTTTGCCTGGCTAGTATCAATGCCGGAACTGCGCAAGTTTGTTCCGGCCTACGCTCTTCTCTGCTTATTCCTTTTGTCCTGGCATGCTCGCGCGGAAAATGCCGTCGGTGTCCGTGGTGAAGTTGGTTGTGGTGAGAATGCCAGGCGCGTCAATCGCTTGCAGATCACCAAGCCGGGCGTTTACGAGAATTACCTGGTCGACAGCGAGTGGGCCGGCGGCAACCGCGTCAAGATCACCGCCGACAACGTCACGCTGCGCCATTGCGAGATTCGCAATGCCACCGGCAATGGCGTCGGTGTCTTCGGAAAGAACGTAACGATTGAAAACTGCAAGATCCATCACCTGCTGAACTCGACGTTCGACCGGCAGCACGACGCACACGGAATCACCGGACGCTGGTCGGGCGTGACCATCCGCAATT
>CAYFJO010001036.1:0-2201 GCA_964343305.1 uncultured Pirellulaceae bacterium
CGGCGCATGTTAAGACGGTCTTCGTCACTCCAATCCTTCGCATTGCGTTCGAGGGTATATAGCTGTCCAAACCTCGCTAGTGCTTCGTGGGCAATTTGTGGCGCACTCGACTTGGCATCGAAGAACTTGCGACGCATGTGCGCACCGCAGGCCACTTCAAGGACTTTCCCACCGGCATAGATTCCGTCATAGCCACCATAGGCATCGGCTTGTAAATAACCACGGTAACCCTCTAAGAATCTCGCCGGTCCATCGCGTTTACGGGTGGCCGTGTAATGGTACACGCTGAAAGGGTGATCCCAATTACCGCAGTAAATCCACAAACGGCTCTGTCGCGTACGACCAAGCATGGGATCGAGAACCGGCATCGGCGTATCGTCTGTCCAAATGGTCCGTGACTTCAGTACCTCCGCCACCATCAACGCATAAAGAGGAGTGAGCAGTTCGGAGCTGCCGCGCGCCCAACCCCAAAGCGTGCTGCGGGAGAGATCGACTCCATGTCGTTGCAGTGTTTCCTCTTGCCGATACCAGGGCAGATGATCCCCGAATTTGCTGGTAATGATGTGCGCCAACAGGCCCGGTCCGGCCAATCCTTCTTCGATCGGCTGTGGCGGTTTGGGTGCCGTGATGACGTGTCCTTCGCACATCTTGTTCTGGCAGGCAAACCTCTCACGCACATGTACGACGACAAACAGGGACGCGGGTTCATATTCAAGTTGTTCGCTCGTTTCTTCGCCGATCTTGATGCGATCCTCACCACAACAAGGGCAACCCAGTTCGTGTGGTAGAAGTGTATGAATACATCGTCGTCGCTCCAAATGCTCAGGTAATTGGCGTCGTCCATGGCAGTGACGGCGAGGTGGTTTAGAATCTTCCGGTTCTGGTGACGTGTCCGTATCGATGTCGATGAATGCGTCATTGGGGTCAAACAAAGTGCCCTGGTTGGGATCGTAGCGTTCTCGCTGCGGGCCATGCATTCGACGAAGCAATTGATCGAGTTGATGCTCCAAGTGCTCAATGCGATGATCGCGATCGTCGAGCGTCTCCAAGAGTTCGCCGATCATGGCTTGGCACGTCGCAACATCGTCCGGCAGTGGCGTGACATCCTCGCTCATAGCATGCTATACGCGCCAAACCGAAGTAGGGTTTTCTTGTTCGGTAGATTTTTTGAGTTCCTTTTATGCACTCCGTCGAAACCGCTTGCCACGGCGTACACTGGCAAGGTCCACTCCATCCAATAACATGGCCAAGTCCGTCGCCGATACAGTCACGCTTTGTTGCTGATCATTGAAAACCGGAAAGCGAAACGTCCCTGCTTCCAAACGCCGATACCAGATGGTGTAACCGTCGCCAGACCAATACAGGATTTTGAGTCGATCGCCCCGCCGATTCCTAAAGACGAACAAGTGGCCCGACAGTGGATCTTTTTGCAAAACGTGTTCGACGATCGCTGACAAACCGTCGAAGCTCTTTCGCATGTCGACCTTCTCCAAATAGAGGAAGATCTTGACATGACCCGGTACGTGCAGCATCACCGCGACTCCAGCACGGCCAGGACATCGACCAGCGATTGGCGATCAAAGCCACGAGGCACGCGGATGCGACAGTGGTTGCCCATCAAGATCTCGATCGCCGAATCACTTAGAGTTTCATTCATATCGATTGCCACCGCAGCAAAGGCAGCGTTTCCATCGGATGATGTTTCCTGAGCAGCCGGTGATCGTCCGTTCCAGCCTCGCTTCTTCAGTTCTCGTCGCCAAAATTGATAGGTTGACTCAGTCATGCCTTCTTGACGACAGAATTCGCGAATGGTCAATCCGCTTTGCTCGCGTCGCAGGATGGCATCTGCCCAGAACTGCTCCTTCGCTGGATCGCGTTTTTTTCTAGCCATTGCTAACTCTCCTGAAGCGTCGAAAACGATTTGAAATAGGAACGACGGCTTCAGACTAACAGGCCAGTCAACATGTAGTTGGCGAAACGCTTACGACTAATGGGCTTGAGCCTAGCCGGGTTTTTGAAAGGCCGAGCCGCTGCCAGAAGAGGACCGCACAACAGGCGGGCATGGATCGCTGTTGTCGGCTGTCACCGGGGGAAACTGGCGCATGACACCGGTCTACCAAGACACGAGACTTTTGTGGAAATTCTCCATTCTTGCCCAATAATCCGAGTTATTTGCGCATCAATGTTTGAAGAAAAGATCT
>CAYFJO010001037.1:0-2195 GCA_964343305.1 uncultured Pirellulaceae bacterium
GATGTAGATGGCCTGGAGTTGAACTTCGTGCGCTGGGCGAAACATTTTCCCAGAGATAGAGGACGCGACAAAGCTCCGATCATGACGCAGTTCATTGGCCAGATTCATGCAATGTTGACCGGGGTCGCCAAGACAAAAGGCCGAGACGAATTCACACTCGGCATTCGCGTTCCTGAATCGATCGATACCTGCTGGCTAGCGGGTGTCGACGTGAAGACTTGGGTCGAGCGTGGTTGGATCGATTACATCGTCATCTCAACTTGGAACAATACCGATCCGCAACTACGTGTCGACCAATTCACGCCTTTCGCCAAGCCGGCCGGTGTGGATACCATCGTCGTAATGGGCAACATGATCGGGAGCATTTACAGCGGCCCGCCAAGCATCCTCGACCGACCAGTCGCGATGTCTGCCAAACACAAGTCGAACAGCTATCAGGCCATGCTGCTCACCGAATCCGAGGCCCGTGGAGCCGCTGCCAACTACTACACATGGGGAGCCGACAGCATTTCATTCTGGAATGTCGGCATACATTTTGGTCGCGCATCAACCGCCGCGCCGGAGCAACAGGCACGTATCGCACGGTGGACACAGGCAGTTGGCACACAGGAAAGCGTCTTCGCCGGACCGCGTACATACCGGTATCTGCCGATGGGCAAAGGCATGTCCAGCCGAAAGCCGCCAATCCGCAGCTATCCGTGGTACGACGAAGGCCGCAGTCCATTGGGACACGTCAACAGTCCCGTGTTGATCTTCGAAAAAGAACACGTGGGCAAGAGGCTCGTTTTTCCGTTTCGGATGGCCGATGGCCGTCGGGGAGAGAACTTGGAAGGTCGGTTAACATTTTGGGTGTACCGCTTTGCCGAGAAAGACGAAATGGTCGTTGACATCAATGGCAAGCTCGTGGACCAAGCGAAGGTCACGCGCTTCCCAGCCGGAAAACGTCGGGGCGATTTGCCTGGCCAACGTTTCGAGATCTCGTTGGCCGACTGTCCGCCGTTTCGTGGCGAAAACGAATTGGGGCTAACGTCTAAGACGGCACCCGAGGGCAATCCGCCCTACATGGAAGAACTGGAAATCGTCGTTAGCGACGCCGGAAACGACCAATCCTGAAGGGCCGCGATACCGGATCGTTCGCCGACTTTCATGCGAACAGGCACACGTTCATCTCGAATTCAACACTGGCCGGTGTGTCGCCGAAACTCGCGCAAACGTTGGCCCGACACAGTGATATAAATCTGACCATGCAAGTCCATATGCATGGTCACAGAATTTGAGCTTCGGCTGCCCGTCTTCGCTTCCAAGCGGCGATCAACGAAACAACCTCAACCAGATCCAACCCCAAACCACGCTCAACGCGAAGTCAAATTCTCAGTTGTTATGCCACACGTGCGATCACGGCTGCTTATGAAATTGGATTCCAGTTACTTTAGGCACGAGCCATGGAGTTACAGCAAAAGGCATAAGGAATATGCCGAAAAACGCACCAATCGCAGCCCAGCCAGCCGCAGGCAACTGCTCTTTCATAGGGAAGAGCGGGCCAACAAAGTAGAGAATGATTGCAACAATGGCTGCACCACACAAAGGCCCGAGCCACCAGAACCACATGCGCCAAAAGATCGGTGCCTGACCGCGCACGCGCCGAATGTATGTCATGACATTTTCATGCGTGTCAGCCCACTCGAAGTCTTTAACGGGGAACGCATTATTGCAGTGCGAGCAGATTGTCGCTAAGGTTTGGCAAAACGGATTGCACAAGCCGACCCAGTCATCGCCAGAGATGACAGTTGCCTGCTGGCATTTACGGTGAATGTAGGCGCGACCATCTGTGTCCGGGGTGTGAGTCAAGGTTGGTTTCTTTCTGCTGGTGGATTCTGGATGACCAAGAAAGCAAGCCGAATGCGATGCGCATGATGATTGTGGTATAACGAATTGCAATCTATGCGGGTTTAGGATGAACACGCATAGATCGGGCGTTGAACTTTGTCGCACACTGCGTGACGACTTTGGGGCGGTGAGGGGAGTTAGTTCGACCGCTTAGAGGTATTCTAGATGATAGTCCGGCTGCGGGGAAATGCCTGCCAAGTAAAGTTGCACTGGAGGTGGAGCGGTGGGGACCGTTTCCTTTGCACTTTCTACGACCGTTTCCAGGTACCAATCGTTAAAACCCGCACCCATCAGATCATCCCAGAAGC
>CAYFJO010001038.1:0-2189 GCA_964343305.1 uncultured Pirellulaceae bacterium
TTACGTTGGTCGTTGGCATCGCGATTGTTTTGGGATTAATCATCGGTTGGAAGGTGAACGCTTTCATTGCGTTGATCACAGCGGCAATGGTCGTCAGTCTGATGGCACCCGGCGAGTGGTCTGGAAAGATCGGCCGCGTTGCCACTGCGTTTGGCAACTCGGCTGGTGGAATCGCGATCGTCATTGCGATGGCGGCCGTCATCGGAAAATGCATGCTCGACAGCGGCGCGGCCGATCGCATTGTGCGGGCGTTCATGAATCTGCTCGGTGAAAAAGGTGCCCCGTTCGCTTTGATGGGCAGCGGGTTTGTATTGGCGGTGCCGGTATTCTTCGACACCGTGTTTTATCTGCTCGTTCCGCTGGCCCGTTCCTTGCATCGCAGCACCAAGAAAAACTATCTGATGTATATCATGGCGATTGGTGCCGGCGGCGCGATTACGCACACGCTGGTGCCTCCGACGCCAGGCCCGTTGATGATGGCGTCGAATCTAGGTTTTGACGTCGGGATGATGATCATGATCGGCTCGCTCGTGGCGCTCCCGGCCGCCTTGGTTGGTGTGGTGGTGTCGGGCATCATCGATCGCAAGTTGAACGTGCCCATGCGGCAAATCGGCAGCGAACCAGATCCCGATCCGTTGAAAGATGAAGAGTTGCCGTCATTAATCATGTCGTTGTTGCCTGTGCTTTTGCCGGTTGTTTTGATTGCGGCCAACACCGTTTTGACAACGATTGCCGACAACGAACATGCGGCGGCGTTGAAGGTCGAACACATCACAGACCTCGCGGCGTTTCGCCAACAAGTCCGCGAGGAATCGCAGGCCGATCAAGAAACGCCTGGCAAACGCATCGTGGATTTCCTCGAAACCGGACTGGGCGACGAAGGCGAGCGAAAGCAAACCATCGCACTGATTCAAAAGACCGAAACACTGTCGTCGGACGAGGCGGCCGAGCTAATTCAAGGACTGAACGATCACGTGCTGGCTCGTAAGAAATTTCATCGCAAGGATGATGAAAAAGCATTTTTGGGAATCTATCCCAATAAGACGGCTCAGGGTCTGTTGAAGCAGGGCCGCGAGAGAATGAAGAAGCCTGTTGTCGAGCGAATGAATCGGTCGCTGTTGGAATCGGCGTACCCAGATCATATTGAACCACATGTTTGGAAAACACAGGCACGCAAGGTCGCCGACATCAGTGCGTTGTTTGGCAATGCGAACCTTGTGTTGTTGCTTTCGACGGTCATCGCCTTGTGGCTGGTGGTGAAGCAACGCGGGCTGAGCAAAATCGAGACCGCCAATCTGGTGGAAACTTCGCTGATGAGCGGCGGCGTGATCATCTTAATCACAGCCGGCGGCGGCGCGTTTGGCGCGATGTTGAAACAAGCACAAATTGGAACGGCGATCCAATCGCTGTTTTCAAGTGGCGACGGTGGCGAAAGCGGTAAGCTGACATTGCTGTTCCTGGCATTCTTGCTCGGTTCGTTGTTGAAGATTGCTCAAGGTTCCGGGACGGTTTCCATGATCGTGGGGACCAGCATGATGGCCGCGATCGTCGCCCCGATAGACCTGTCGGTGATTCATTTGCATCCCGTTTACATCGCTTGTGCCGTGGGAGCTGGATCGTGTGTTTGTTCGTGGATGAACGACAGTGGATTTTGGATTTTCGCCAAAATGGGCGGACTGACCGAAGTCGAAGCGCTGAAGAGTTGGACGATCATGCTCGTCGTGCTGGGATTTGTCAGCTTTGCGACGACCGTTTTGTTGTCGTTTATTCTACCTTTGGCATAGAATACGAGCATGTCCAAGCGATCCAAACTCACGGAACGCAGCGGCGGTTGTTTTTTCGTATTCATAACCGCTGTCTTCGCCTGCATGGTGATCCTGGTGAACGGCTTGATCTTGTCCGGGTTCTACGAGCCGATCGAATCGTTCGCCAAGAATCTGGTCGGTTTCGACAGCGCGTTTCAGCGCCGCGAGTCGCAAGAGCGGTTTGTTCACTTCATCACCCGCAGCGTCATGTACCTTGGCCCTGTTCTGTTGTTGGTTGTGCAATGGTGGCTGTTAGATTTGGTTTTAGATGTGACTTCGGGAAAATCAGAAAAAGAACCTAGTGCTTTGTCAAAGTAGAAAGTTAAAATTGGAGTGCCACTGGCTCTGCCAGTGCTTCGCAAGTACTAACACCATCAGGATTTG
>CAYFJO010001039.1:0-2183 GCA_964343305.1 uncultured Pirellulaceae bacterium
CACTAAACACATCCTCCCGTCCAACAGCGGAAACAACTATCTGCGCATGGTATAGATTAGCAAATAACCTGCACGTTATTTCAATTTGTCAATAAGAAAAGCATCCTGGCTTGGATACGCGACCTTGGCTCCGCGGTATTTAAGGTGAGCTTCAATTCCGAGTTTTTTCGCTTTCGCGAGCAACACCTGGCCGAATGTCACATGGTGTATTTTCCAGCCCTGAGCCTTTTTGGGGTCGTTGGGAACGGGGTCTTCAGGGGCCATGTTGTAGGACATGAACATCGGTGGATCGTCGCTGCTCATCAAGTCGATGGCTGAGACCGTATGGATGACTGCCATAAGTTCCTCGTCGCTGATGTTTCCAAAGTATTCACGGAGGTCGCGGTGGTGCTTGTCGTAGCCAGGGATGTTCTTTGTCCACCAGTCCAAGTTCATCGTGGCCTGGCCACCGCTGGTGGCCACTGCGATCAGCCGCGTGGACTGTCGCTCGATCGGGTCTTTGCTCTTCGGGTCGGCCGCGTCGTCGCTGAACGCCAAGTACATACTCAATTGCGCCCCGGCCGATCCGCCGTACGCAGCAATGCGGTTGGGGTCGATGTTCAACATCGTTGCCGAGGATCGCAATGTCTGAATGGCGCGGCGGCAGTCGTGGTGCGCCGCTGGTAACAGCGCGTGTTTGATAAACCGGTATTCGACTGATGCAACCGAGATGCCCGCCTCGTGCATTCGCGTGATTGTCGCGGCTCCGATTCCTTTGAAGCTGCCGCCACGGAACCCACCGCCGTGAATGTAGATCACCAACGGCGTGGGCGTGTCAGATTCGACCATGTAAAAATCAATCTTCTGTTGCTCGTGCGGGCCGTACGACATGCCCTCGATTGTTGGCTTGGGCCGTTGGCGATCCTGCGCGACAGCGGTCGATGAGAAAGCGATCAGGGCGGCAAACAGGGATGTGATTCGTCTGGCATGCATAACATGGACTCGCTTCTGTTGGTTTAACAATTCTGAAACTTCTGAGTCTCTAGCGTCCGTCAGGTGGGCGACCAAAGGCGGGAATCGAACTGCGTGGCACACCGTCTCGATCGGAGTTTCGTTCGCGGAATTTGGCCAGATACCAAACAGCGAACTCGTCGCGAGAAACGTGTTTATCGCCATCTGTGTCGGCGGAAGCATCAAGCGTGCGAAGACTCGTTTGTTCCACTGGAGAGAGTTTGCCGTCGCCGTTGGTATCGTACCGTGGCCAAACCGCATCGAGCAGCCGCTGAATGCTTGCAGAATCCGGGCCACGTGATCTCGATGACCTGGAATAGAAATTCGCTGACGGTCTGCTTTGCTGCTGTGGACCACAAATCTGTCCAAGGCAGCTTGCTACTAACGCACGAAGGCTGGCGTCGTCGCTCTTAAGGAGTTCCGTCAAAGCTGGTATGGAATCTCTGGCATTTCCCCCCAAACTTCCAAGCGTTCGCACAATCAATACACGCGTCTTTTCGTTCTTCAGTGCTTCCACCAAATGCGGGACCGCCGATTTTCCAAGCTTGCCCAACTGCTCTGCCGCTTTGACGGCAAGTTGCTCATCTTCGTCCTGTATCAACATTAACAGCGCGTCCACTGTGACCTTTCCATCTTGAACTGCTTTGGTCAGGGCAAAGAAAGACTCAACGCGAACTCGCAGATCGTCGTCTTTCAAACCGGATTGCACCGCAGCAACCACAGCGGGTGTCTCTTGGCCAATCTGGGCGATCGCACCAAATGCTGTCATTCTTACGGTCGCATCCTGGTCGCGAGTAAGTCGGACCAAAGCATCGAGAGCTGCGCTGTTATCTGGTTTCTGAGGCTCTTCCGCTGTAGCGTCTTCGTTCTGCGCAAGACAAACGGATGTACAAATCGCTGCTAGGTGAAAAACAAGAACTTTCGCGATGTGTTTCGGCATGTTGGAGCACTCCTTACTTGGGGCAATAGTAAGGTATTTTAACCACCTTATCGACAACTGGTTTCGAATTCTCTGTTTTCTGCCGAGGCGTTTCGCTCATCCAAACGTTCCCCAGCGGTTCCATTGGAAACAGCATCCAGGGCAACAAGATCGGCACCGATGTGACTGGAACCACGTCGTTGGGCAACGGTGTTCAAAGAGTGCGGCTGTTTGCCGTCGACAACAACACCATTGGCGGCACGGAGTCTGGTGC
>CAYFJO010001040.1:0-2176 GCA_964343305.1 uncultured Pirellulaceae bacterium
CTTTTCACAGAGAACATTACCTCCTTTGGACGGCGGTTCATGAATAATCCGGGTTAGGCGGCGCGATTTTCTCAAAGTTGGAATCATGGGCGGCGCACCTGGTTTGTCCGATGCGCTGCGGCTCACGGTGCAGGCGGCAGCGGCGGGCACATCGTCGCCAAAGGCTGTCATCACGGTTTGCCTGAATGGCGGACCGAGCCACGTTGACATGTATGACCTGAGCCGGAAGCGCCGGCGGAGATTCGTGGCGAGTTTCAGGCCATCCAAACCAACGTGCCGGGTTTTGATATCTGCGAACTCATGCCGCTTCAGGCCAAGATCGCCGACAAGCTGGGTCAGGATCCAAGCGGGATCGAGGGCGAAATCAGAGTCGCTAAACATGCTGAAGCGACTTGGCTTCTTGGATGACAACGGGGCCGCGAAACACCGGCTACTCCGCGGCTTCGGCCGCGAGTTTATTGTGTTTTGGGGCGTGTCATCCATTCACTTCGATCTACGACTCGATGACGCCAATTGCCGTGACGTGGGCTGCGTCGCGCATGCGCATATCGGCGGCAACAACACTTTGGATTTTCGCCGCCCGCAATGCCCCAAAATGCAAACCATCGAGAGACCGGAGCATGACCGGCGGCGATGCGTTCAACGAAGCGTCCAGCAAGTGCCGCGCTTCTAATGCGACGTCTTCGCCCCACGGGATCACGTAGTAGCGCCCGGCGCTGACATGTTGCTCGAAGAGTTGGAACAGTTTCGCCGCCGAACCGACCGCAGTCTCGCCTCTCAATTCTCTCCCGCGGAGTGCAAAATACAGCTCGACCCGGTAAAGAAAACTGATGGCGAGGTCTTCCGGTTGCTGGATGAGAAGCCGCAAATAGTCGCTGGAATCAGGCTCAGGAGCGTAGAGACGGAAATTCAAAGAAACTTCCGCAGTTTACTCCCGCCATCTAATGCTCGAGTTGCCGGATGCGTTGGTAGTGCGTTGCCGCGTGTTTTTGGGGATCGTACTTTGCAACGATTCCCGCTTGAACCATCTTTTCGTTGATGATCACAGGCGTTCCGATGCCGCGGCTGCCAATGCAATCCTTGGCGAACGGGTGAAAGGAAAAGATCCCGTCCGAGCCTCGCACGCGTCCATACCAATCGCGATCAAATTCAAATTCCCGCACGTGTTGGCCCGTTGTTTCGTGGCACCGCATGCACGATTGACGATCGACTTCGATGAAGCCCGCTTTGTATTTGGCAGGCACCACGTGAAACTTGGCATCGGTTGTGGGGGCGCTCGTCCAACTGGCATTGGTCCCGTCTCGCCAGACTTCGCAAAAGACCGATCGAAACTTTGTTCTGGTCAGCAACTTTGCAACGAGGTCGTCGTCGTCGATTTCCGGCAGGCTATCGATGCCGCGCACCTGGTGAAACGGCTGGTTGGGATGTTTGGCAGTCAGCGTTTCGACGGGCAGCTCCCGTTTGGATTCCAAGTGGTCGATCAAGGTGACAAGTTTCGGTTGCTCTTTCCAATTGCCACGCAGGCGTTTGATGCGTTTGGCCAACGATTTGGAAGTAGGAAATGGCCGAAAGGCATCGACATCCCAGTCACCGCTTTCGCGGACGCGGATCCTCAGTTCAAACGTGTAATACAACTCATCTTTGGTGCCGATCTGCAACACTTCGCCAAAAACCGTTTCAACGGGAAACGTCCAAGCGTAACCATAATCAAAGTCGCCCTTGTATTTCTTTCGATAACAGACGACGGGCCGTGTTTTGCCTTGTTCATCTTGGGGCAATCGAAAGAAACGAAAGGACCGAACGTTTTCACATCGATGGGTTCCCGCGGGATGGCCCCAGGGGAATTCACGGTTGCCGTTGCCAAAGGGCTCCCCTTCGGCCGCCGAGATGTTGTAGTACGCCGAATGGACACCAGGCAAACTGCCATCCCAATCCTGATAAGCACGAGGCATCTCTCTTTCCGTGTAAAGAACCAAACGTTCGTCCTTCAGGAGTTGCTGGATTTCGGGGTCGTGCATTTGCGGAAAGTAGGTTCGCAGAGTTCGATCACGCTCAGCGGTGACCAGGCGAAACGGCTCTTCCGCGCGAGGGGCGTTGGAATTTAAGACCAACACAAGGATCGCAATGCCGATAGACTTTAGATTCTTGATTTGGAACACCAGTTGTTGCTTTCGCG
>CAYFJO010001041.1:0-2163 GCA_964343305.1 uncultured Pirellulaceae bacterium
ATCCGAGCCTCAAGCAAACGGGCAACTTCACCAAAGTAATCGGCCGAGAACCCGCCGCCACCGAAGTAGTGCATCGACAGATTAGCCATCACGCAGATCGGCGTCTCGTCTTTCGCAGACACAACACTGAGCACGGACAGGTAGGGATCGATCGGTCCTGCGGGACTGGTGTAGTTGGGATTCTGATAGCCGGGATGCATCATCGCTCGAACCGTCTGTCCACCGAAGGGATCAGTTCCCATTCGATCGCTGCGAGTGATCCAACGCCGGCAGTTCGTCAGATCGGCCCCGTCCACGACCGCCCAACCCAACTTCGCTGGCTGGAGATTCTCATGAGCATCCGCGATCGATCGTGCAACTCGAGCGGGCACAAACTTCACATAGGCCTCGTCGGCCCCGCAGCCCAAGCACATCATCATGGCCGACGGCGCGGAATGAGTATGCGTCGCGCTGATCAGAATGCGATTGGCTGGAATCCCCGTCTCGTCCGACGCAAGCCGCTTAATTTCGTCACACAGCGTTGTCGGGAACATGCACGAATCAACAATCACAATCGCGATCGTTTCCTTGCCGTCATTGACGACCAGTGACCGCGCATACAGCGGAGCCACGACGCGATTCGTAACCCGTTGTAGAAAACCACCATTCTGTAATGCGGGTAGAGTTTGCGGAGAGATATCCACCGCGGCAGCCCCCGCTCGCAAAGAATGATCTTCAACCGCCAGCGACTGGCGTGCACTGAAGAGAAACAGAAGCAGGAGGATTCCGGTAAAAAGCAGTGAATGTTTCATGGTCATTTCTTCGTGCTGACTGACCCGGCAGCACTCCAATTTGCAGGTGGTTACTGTTTTCAAATCGCTTTCGCGAACCAGGATGTAGCGAACGGGCGTGATTACCACTCCGTTCAACCATCAACCTGTATAAGTTGCTCCTGGTGTGAGTGCCGGCATTCTTTTCATGTGAAACATCGTTCCCATGGCATCACGAGGTGCCAGCAACCCGAAGACAAAAAATCCTCTTGGGTAAAAACGGATAAAGTCTCCAGCAAATTCCGTTTCATCCAGGAAGACAATTTCAATGTCTAATCTGACACAACAAGAGTTGATACTCAAGGCGGAAGTTCGATTCGACGCCATGACGCCTTCCATCTGTTGATCCGTCTCCAACCGCTCCAGTTGCCGACGATTCATCGTTTGAATCAGGTCGATGCGGCGGCGCTGAACATCTTTGGGAAGTGAGGAATCCGTCAGGTGGCGGATGGGAGCCTTGTCTGATGAGGATCCCACCTGCTGGATCGCAGTGCCCTGGTGAATGGCCGGCAGGAACGAGTTGCAGACCACGCCAAACTGGAAAAAAGTCACTTTCCGTAAACTGCTGATTCTACGGCGTTTATATCGCGGGACTCACTTGGGGTGCGTCACGCGATTTGGAGACTCTTGGGTTAGCCCAACTTCCCCACTAACGGCCCAAAATGGTTTTTTCAAAAGATATTTTCGGTGTTGAATGGACGTAAGTTGTTTGCTGTCGGTGGCGGGTGTGCGCATTCTTGGCAACGACAAGTTCAAACGCGTTGTAGTGACGACCTTTGAGCTGGCCTTGAGCGAATCTGTCGATAACATGCGGGTATGTTTCTTCGACAGTGCTTCCGCAACAAGGACGGCAAGCGGCATGCGTATTGGGCGCTCGTGGAATCGTATCGCACTGATGCGGGGCCGCGGCAACGGGTTGTTGCGTGGCTGGGGAAGCTTGATGAAGCGGAGCGGTTGGGAGTCGAGCAGGCGGCGCGGGATGCGAGCTCGTCACACGCCAAAGAATCAACCGCGGCAAGCGACGAACAGTTGTCGCTGTTCAACAAGCGGGACGACCAGGAGCTGGTACAACCACAGTGGATCGAAGTCAACGCCTCGGACGTTCGCGTGGAGAACTGCCGTCAGTTTGGCGGGCCTTGGTTGGCTTTGGAAATCGTTCGCAAGTTGCAGTTGGATGAGTTCCTCAAGGGTGTCATGTTGCGAGGGCGGGAGCAGGTCTCGTGGTGGCGCAGCGCGTTGATTCTGGTGGTGGCTCGGTTATGTCGTCCGTCGAGCGAGTTGTACGTCGCGGAGCAATGGTATCCGAAGTCGTCGCTGCCCGGGCTGCTGGGTGTTCCGGCGGATCGCGTGGATG
>CAYFJO010001042.1:0-2161 GCA_964343305.1 uncultured Pirellulaceae bacterium
TCGCTCGGATTTGGCTTTGAACTCAAACGCCGGATTTTTGGGTAACCAGCGGGCGAGTTGATCTCGAATCACCTTGTGGGCCGGGTCGCTCGCGAGGTTGTGGGACTCATCGGGATCGTTTCGATGGTCGTACAACTCTTCAGCTCCGTCCTTGTAGACAATCAGTCGCCAATCCCGACTACGGATGGAGTGATTGCCAAAGTACAAAGACGTGATCGCAGGCCTTTCCCGTGAAGTCGTCGGATCTTCGATTTGAGGAACGAGAGAGACGCCTTCGAGCCGTGAATTCTTCGGCAGCTTACACAGCTCGACGAGCGTTGGGTAGATGTCGAGCAGGCTGGCGGGTTCTGGGCACGTCTTCTCTGGCTTGATCCCCGGTCCAGCAAACAGCAGCGGCACTCGCGTGGATTCTTCCCAGAGCGTGCGCTTGGCCCAGTGTTGTTTTTCGCCGAGATGGAATCCGTGATCGCTCCACAGAACGATCAGTGTGTTGTCGGCATGCGGGCTGGATGTCAGTGCATTCAAAACGATGCCCACGCAATGGTCGACGAAGCTGATGGATGCCAGGTAGGCGCGCGTCAGGCTTCGCCGTTTGCCGTGCTTGACCACCTCGGCATGAGTCGGAGCAACCGCATAGTCGTTGATGCTAAGAAAGTTTTTCGGAAGATCATCGAGGTCCGACTTCGGGTTCTTTGGCAGGGTTGTCTTTTCAGCGTCGTAGAGATCAAACCACCTGGGCGGAACAAAGAGAGGAACATGAGGGCGAAAGAAACCAACCGACATGAAGAACGGTTTATCAAAATCTCCCTGTAACGCTTTGGCCGCGTTCTTCGCCAGTTGGAAGTCAGCCATCTCAGCGTCGTTCTCCGGATACGCTCCCCAGTCCCACGCACCGCTCCAATCAGCGGGCCGGTTCATCGGTTTTTTTGGCCTGGGACTTTTCTTTCGGCCGAGCGACCGGTCAATGTCGCCGGCTAACCTTCCTTCGAAACCGTGGTGCAGCACTTTGCCGCCTGACAGCGTGTAATAGCCATTGTCTTTAAAGTACCGCTGAATCGTGGGGATGTTGGCGAGAGCAGGCAGCTCCTCGTATCTGGGACCGAGTTCATAACTGCCGTGAGTCGTCGCCGCGAGTCCCGACATCACGCTGACGCGTGAAGGCGAACAGACAGGCACGGCGCAATGGGCGTTGGCGAAAACTCGGCCGCTCTTTGCGAGTGAATCCACGTGAGGAGTCACCGTTTCAGGATGGCCTTTGAGAAAACCGACCCAGTCGTTGAGATCATCTATGCAGATCATCAGGACGTTCGGTTTGTCAGACTGCTCGGCAGCATTGACATTTGTAGCAAACTGAAACGACAACACGGTAACCACGCATGCTGTAGTGAATCTATTCATTTGTTTTCATCTTCGGTTTGACGGGCAGCAGCTGCAGAGCATCAAGGATCACAAATCCGATCGTGTCTGCGTTTGTTATTTGAACAACGGTTTCAGCGTTCGCCTTGAGATCGACAGTGCCGATTGCGCGAAAGGCTTTGCCGTCTGGAAGTGGCGAGGTTTGATCAACCGCAATGCTCTCGCGGTGAGTTCCTGAGGAAACGGTCACAGGGACATTCTTCGCTCGTGTTTCGTGTGCCGAGTAAGCCATGAGTAGCTGATATCGACCGGACTTGGGCGCCTTGAATCGAAAGGTCGCAGTCGATTTACCGTCGCCTTTTGATGTGGAATCTTTTTCTCCGCTGAAGACGTATCCACTTTCGATGTACGGTTTGAAATTCGTTGATCGAGACCAGTTGCCTGTCAGCTTCGCTTGCATGTCGTCGAGTACGATTCCCGGAAGCATCTTTGCGGCGATAGAGCTGCCCGCGGATGGCAACTTGGATACGTCCGGCAATTCTAGAACCTGCTTCTGAGCCAACAGTCGCCCGCGGAGTTTTACGTAATCCAGTTCCTGCACGGCCACGTCCTGATCCACCGCAAGTGCTGCGGCAACGCCCGCGCCCTGGCCGATGACCATCCACGCGCCTTCGATCCGCAGGGACGAGATGCCCACATGCGTGCATGACAGCGCGACGGGCACAAGCAGGTTGTCGCACTGTTCCGGCCTGGGCAGGATCGAGCGGTACGGCACGTGGTAGGCGTAGCCCTGCCTCAGCTTCTG
>CAYFJO010001043.1:0-2153 GCA_964343305.1 uncultured Pirellulaceae bacterium
GCTGAGCCCGTCGGTGTCGCCGTCGCCGTCCACGTCCGCCGCAAACACGCTGAGGGCCCCATTGGCGGCGGTGCTGATGACGTTCTGAGCCGCGAAAACGCCGGAAGCCGACGCTGGTGAGACGATCGTGACCTGGTAATCTTCCACTTCGCCGTCCACCGCCGGGCCGCCGATCCCCAGATCACCCGTGGTGCTCAGCCGGAAGCGGGCGTAGGTGTTGCCGGCGATCGTCCAACTTGGAACGTCGAACGTCAAGTTGTTGTCGCCGACCACGACGTCTTTCGCGTCAAAGATCTGTTCGCCCGGTCCGCCCCAGCTTCCGTCACCGTTGAAGTCGATCCAGGCGTCCAGCTTGCCCGCGGTGCCTTGGACGTTGACCGTCACCGTGGCGTCCAGCGCGCCAACCTGAATCGTGCCAAACGTCACACCGTCCTCATCATCGGGTGAACCGGTCGTGTCGTCCGAATCGGCATTGGCCGAATGTGTGCCGTCCGTTTCCTCATCGCGATTCGCGCCGAGCGTCGGCCCGGTCACTGCATGACGAGCGCCATCTTCGGCCAGCGTTGTCGGATAGGGTACCGGCGCGTCACCGAAGTCGTTGCCCAGATTCTCGTACCAGGCGATCTTGTTGTCATCGCGCGACGCGCTAAGTACGTCGAGGTCGCCGTCGCCGTCCACGTCACCGGCAAACACGCTCCGGGCTCCATTGGCCGCCGTGCTGATGGTGCGCTCGGTGAAATTCTGGTTGCCATCGTTTTCGTACCACGCAATCTTGTCGTCAGCAAGCGACGAGCTGAGCACGTCGAGATCGCCGTCGCCGTCCACGTCGGCGGCAAACACGCTATCGGCATTAGAAGCCGTCGTGCTGATGGTATGCTGGGTGAAGTTCTGGTTACCGTCGTTCTCGTGCCAGAAAACCTTGTTGCCAAAGTACGACGCGCTGAGCACGTCCAGGTCGCCATCGCCGCCCATGTCCGCGGCGAACACGCTAACGGCGCTACCGACTGCCGTGCTGATGGTGTGTTCGGTAAAGTTCTGGTTGCCGTCGTTTTCGTACCACGCAATCTTGGCATCAAAACGCGACGCACTGAGCACATCCAGATCGCCGTCACCGTCCACGTCCGCGGCAAACACATTGTAGGCGGAGTCGGCCGCTGTGCTGATCGTGCGCAGGGTGAAGTTCTGGTTGCCGTCGTTCTCGTACCAAGCGATCTTGTCGTCCATGCCCGACGCGCTGAGCACGTCCAGGTCGCCGTCCCCGTCCACATCCGCGGCAAACAGGCCATAGGCGCCATTGGCCGCTGTAGTGATGGTGTGTTCAGTAAAGTTTTGGCTGCCATCGTTCTCGTACCAGGCAATCTTATCATCCAACTGCGACGCACTGAGCACATCGACATCGCCGTCGCCGTCCACGTCCGCGGCAAACACGTTCGTAGCGCTGCTGCCTGCCACTGTGCCGACGGTGTGCTCGGTAAAGTTCTGGCTACCATCGTTCTGGTACCAGGCGATCTTGCCGTCACCTGCCGACGCACTGAGCACGTCGAGGTTCCCGTCGCCATCCACATCCGCGGCAAACACACTCCATGCCCCGGTAGCCGCCGTGCTGACGATGTTCTGGTTGGCGAAGACTCCGCTGGCCGGCGCGGGGCTAGCGATTGTGATCTGGTAATCTTCCACTTCGCCATCCGCGGCCTGGCCCGTGACGCCCAGATCGCCCGCCGTGCTCAGCCGGAACCGAGCGTACGTCGTCGCGGCCAACGCATAACTGGACACGTCGAATGTCAAGTTGTTGTCGCCTACCACGAGGTCCTTCGAATCAAAAATCTGCTCCCCCGGTCCGCCCCAACTACCATCGCTGTTGAAGTCGATCCAGGCATCCAGCTTGCCCGCCGCGCCTTGGACGTTGACCGTCACCGTCGCGTCCAGCGCTCCGACCTGAATCGTGCCGAACGTGACGCCGTCTTCATCATCCGGCGAACCGGTCGTATCGTCGGCATCCGCGTTGGCCGAGTGCGTACCATCCGCCTCAGCATCTCGATTCGTTCCCAACGTCAATCCGATCGCTTGGTGAAACGCCCCTTGCTCGGCGAATGTTGTCGGATAAGGTAACGGCGCGTCGCCAAAGTCCAGACTATTGAAGTTCTCGTACCAGG
>CAYFJO010001044.1:0-2146 GCA_964343305.1 uncultured Pirellulaceae bacterium
AACTTTGAGACTCCCCCTGGATCATTTTTTTACCACGGGGGTCAGCAAAATTGAGCCGGTAATTGGTCGCTTGGTCGCCCCTCTCAGTGCTCGATCGATGCTCAGCAATAATCACTTGTCTTTGCTTCAGGCTTTTGATCGCTCGCAACAACGTCGGCTTTGATAGACCGGCACCGTGATCAAGCTGCTTCCCGTCCTTCTTCGTGATTCCCTTAAGCATTTGCGAGATGCTGATGTTATCGTCGTCTTTCTTAAACCCAAAAGTCCGCCGGCAAATATAAAGCAGCACTTTCAACTCAGCGCCAGAGATTTCCGCCATGAGCTCGTCAAAAATCTGGTCGGGTACCGGCGTTGTGGTTGGACTATGAAATCCCCTGAATTTGCCCTCGGGCATACGTTGAGGCTATTTATCGAAATAGCTTGGTGTCGGCGTGTTGGTGTTCGTGGCAGCCGTCGTGTACTGTCATTTGACAATACCACATCTTGCAAATTGGCGCTCCTGTGATTGATCAACACGCGTCACTGGTATTCAAGAATTACCGAATGGAATAATTCATGAATACCAGTAACGCATGTTTCGCTTGAATACCATGGTTTCTTGAATTCAAGTAATGCCACCAACAACAGTATTCGGGAATTATGGCATTCCTGAATCCCAGCAAGTCAACCGTTTCTGGCATTTCAGATATTCGGTAATTTGATTTGAGTGTGATACCGTGACGAAGTATGAAATCAGTCATCGCAATCGCAAACCAAAAAGGCGGAGTAGGGAAGACAACATCCGCGGCGGCGCTGGGTATCACTTTGAGTCGACAAGGGCAGGCCGTTCATCTGATCGACGTCGATCCACAAGCCGACTTAACCGCAACGTTCGGCCAGCACGATGACAACGGTCTTTTGTTTGAAGCACTCAGCGAGCAAACAGAACTGCCAGTCGTGCAGATCGAAAACAATCTGACGCTGACACCATCGAGCATTGAATTATCGCGAGGCGAGTCGGTCTTCTTGGGCGCACACGGCCGCGAGTTCTTGCTGCAAAGCTCGCTGGCGAAAACCAACTTGCCAGACGATTGCGTGGTGATCATCGACGCACCACCGTCACTCGGCGTGCTGACGGTAAACTGCCTGGCCGCCGCCGACAAGTTGATCGTCGCCCTGCATCCGGGCGGATACGAAGTCAAAGCCCTGATATTGCTACAACAAACATTGAGCGAGTTGCAGCAACGCATCAATCCCAACATCGAGTTGATGGGCGTGATCCTAACCAACACCGATGGGCGAAAGAAAATCACGTCATTGGTCGAACAACAAGTGTCCAATTCATACCAGTTGCTGGGCGCTGTCCCGCAAGATTCGCGACTAATGTACGCCACCAGTGAAAGCAAGCTCGTCGACCTACAAAACTCGCCCGCATTGGTGGCCTACGACGCGATTGCGAAACAAATCAACACGTTACTATGGGAGAAAACAAAAACACAACAGACCTCAGCGGCGTAGCCAGTTTTTTCAACGACTACCAAGCGAGCCGTCCGCCAAACACGGAGCCCGTCAAGGTTCAAGAAAGCAAACCGGCCCCCACCAAAGAACCAACATCACCAAGAAAGCAAACAAGCGGGTCCAAGGTTTCCAAGACTGCAAAGACACGAAAGCCTGAATCGACATCGGTAAAAGCCCGGCAGGGGAGACCACCGGGCGTCAAGGCAGGATCAGGACCGCTACGCGAGAAGGCCACGTTTTATGTTTCCAAAAAGCTGATGAACGATTACCGCAATTGGTCATGGGAACAACGCATGAACGTTGGGCCGTTGATTGAAAAGGCGTTGGCGGATTACAAGCGGCGATATTTCAAGAGTGAATCTCAGTAGCACTCACTTTATTGCATGCAGTTTCGACGCGGACAGTTAGCTCAAGCCACGCTTCAGGATTCCGTTGATCATCAATCCGAATACGAAACTCGTCATCTGAAAGCGGCGAAACGGATGTGACAATGCTGTTTGGATCTAACGATCGAGGGCGATATGGATAACGGCCCACGACGGACACTACCGTGATCGGTAATTCAGGTTCATCATCAATCGTCATGTCTGTTTGCATGGCTGTCATCTCAGCGGTTGGACGAATGAAAACGCGAGCCCTCATCCATGAA
>CAYFJO010001045.1:0-2144 GCA_964343305.1 uncultured Pirellulaceae bacterium
CGTGGGACCATCACAGCAATCTCGAAGCCGGGCTGGGCTACAACTGGGGCGTCGTGGACCAGCCGGTCGCGGCGCTGATCAAAGATCTCAAACAACGCGACCTATTGAAATCAACGCTGGTCATCATGGTGGGCGAATTTGGCCGCACGCCGCTGGGTGAAAACCGAGTGAACTACAAGAAGGTGACTGGTCGCGATCATCACCCGTACGCCTTCACAGCTCTGACAGCAGGCGGCGGCGTGAAAGGCGGGCAGGTCGTCGGCAAGACGGACGAGCTAGGCTGGGCGCCGGCCGAAGACCCAGTCCACATCAACGACTTCCACGCCACGCTCCTGCACCTGTTTGGCTTGGAACACACCAAGCTCACGTTCCCGTTCGGCGGATTACCGATACGTTTGACCAACGTGGCTGGCAAAGTGGTTGACAAACTGTTGGCCTAACGCGGTATGTAGTGTCGCGTGCGAAACGGCACCGAGACCGTTCCCTACCCTCACGCATTAACGAAAAACACATTCCAGGAAATGGTCGCAGGGTGACTTGTCGAGTTCGTCGAGAAACAGCGCATCCATCAGTTGCTGGAAGTGTTCGCGGCGCAAGCTGTGGAAATTGTGTCTGCCTTCGCGCCGAACTTCGAGCACTCCGGCATCCCGCAACAGCCCCAAGTGATGGCTCACAAGCGGTTGCGACATGTCGAAGATGCGACACAGTTCGACGACGCTTTGCTCACCGCGACAAAGAAGCAGCACCATCCGCAACCGACTCTCGTCGCCGAGGACTTTGAAAACATGGGCCAACTCGGCAATGTCGCCGTCCGATAATTCCAACGGCGTCTCGGCGATTGCATTAGATGCTTTTGTGATCATAACTGGTTCTCCATGGCCAAGTGACTTGACAACGATCTTAACGCTTGCAATTATGGATGTCAAGATCCGAATATCTCCATGCCTGTCCCGCACAGATGCGGTATCCCCCAACTTCAAATGCCCCGATGAACCATTCCGAATACACCAAGGCAGATTTCGATGTCAACCCGCTGATGTTTTACTACGAGGTGACGACGGCCTGCGATCTGGTGTGCAAACATTGCCGGGCGTCGGCTCAAGAGAACTCGCATCCAGATCAACTCACCACTGAAGAATCGAAAGCGTTGCTCGACCAGATCGCGACATTTCCACGGCGGCCAACGTTGGTCATGACTGGCGGCGATCCGTTGAAGCGGGCGGACCTGTTCGACTTGATTCGTCACGCCGTCGCAGCGGGGCTGCAAGTCGCACTGACGCCGTCGGCAACTCCGCTGGCGACGAAGGAAGCTTTTCAATCGGCCAAAGATGCGGGTGTGCGGCGATTGGGAATCAGCCTCGACGGGCCGGATGGGCAGACGCACGATGCGTTTCGAGGCTGGCAGGGCAGCTTTGATCGGACGTTGGAGATGCTGGCTGATGCGCGCGAACTAGGACTGGCCGTCCAAATCAACACCACGATCACGCGCCGCAACTTTCATCAGATCGAAGAGATGGCCGAGTTGCTTTCGGCGCAAGGCATTGCGATGTGGTCGGTCTTCTTTTTGATTCCGGTTGGCCGCGGCGTCGAGGAAGAACGCATTGCGCCCGAGCAATACGAAGAAGCGTTCGAACGACTTTGGATTGAGTCGAAGCGCCAGCCTTACGGCGTCAAAACCACCGAAGCTCCACACTACCGGCGCTACGTGCTCGCGCGCGACGGCAATCCGCTGGCAGGTCCCGGTGCCGGAAATGGCAATTCGCGAAGTCACAGTCATCGCGCGCCACTGGGTGTCCGCGACGGCAACGGCATCATGTTCGTCAGTCACACAGGCGAGATTTTTCCGGCCGGTTTTCTGCCGCTGGTCTGTGGGCGATTTCCGAATGACTCGGTGGTCGACGTTTACCAAAACCACCCGACGTTCCGCGCCTTGCGCGATCCCGAGAAGTTCAGCGGAGACTGCGGCGTTTGCGAGTACCGCTACGTTTGCGGCGGCAGTCGCAGCCGGGCTTACGCAGTGACCGGCGATCCCTTGGCAGGGGAACCGGACTGTGTGTACCAGCCAGGGCAGATCCCGTTGGTTGAGGTCTAAGGCGAGCGGCAGATGAGGATTTACCTGCCGCGTGGTTTGGTTGGGTGAATGG
>CAYFJO010001046.1:0-2137 GCA_964343305.1 uncultured Pirellulaceae bacterium
CATCAAAGTGGCGGGCGACATTTTGGATTACACAGATTTCTTCACCGCCGACGAGGATTTGCCGTACGACGAGAAAGCGTTGGAAAAACGATTGCGAAAACCCGAAGACGCGGCCAACCTGTTGAGCAAGTTCAGAAATCAACTTGCAGAAGTCGATCCCTTCGACGCGGAGTCCACCAACAAGCTGCTACACGATTTCGTCGAATCGGAAGGCATAAAAATCGGCCAGGTGATCCACGCGATCCGTGTCGCCGTGACCGGCAAGGGAATTGGTTTCGGAGTTTTCGAGTCGCTGGAAATCCTGGGACGTGACCGATGCCTGAAACGAATCGACAGGGCGTTGGCACAACTCTAAATGCACGAGAATCTCGTGGGAAGCCGTAGCAAATGAATACCGCCGAACCAGAAAAGTCGTTGAATTTCATCGAGCAAATTGTTGAAGAACATGGAAAGTCGGGGCGTTTTGACGGGCGCGTCCACACGCGTTTTCCTCCGGAACCAAATGGATATCTTCACATCGGTCACGCCAAGTCGATTTGCCTGAATTTTGGGCTGGCAAAGAAATACGGCGGCAAGTTCAATCTGCGGTTCGATGACACCAACCCTTTGGCCGAAGAGCAGGAATACGTCGATGCGATCAAAGAAGATGTGTGCTGGCTTGGCGCCGACTGGGAAGACCGCGAGTTCTATGCATCGGACTATTACGACCAGCTTTATGAATGGGCCATTCAGTTGGTCAAAGCGGGAAAGGCGTATGTCTGCGACTTGACGCTGGAAGAAGTTCGCCAAGGACGTGGCGGTTGGAATACGACGGGTGAAAACAGTCCGTATCGAGACCGCACGGTCGAAGAGAATCTCGAATTGTTCGAGAAAATGAAGAACGGCGAGTTTCCCGACGGCAGTAAGACATTGCGAGCCAAAATTGACATGACGTCACCGAATATGAATCTGCGCGATCCCGTGATGTATCGCATTTTGCACGCCACGCACCATCGCGCCGGCGACAAATGGTGCATCTATCCCATGTACGATTACACGCATGGCCAATCCGATTCGATCGAGCAGATCACGCACTCGATCTGCACGCTTGAATTCGAGGACCACCGCCCTCTGTATGACTGGTTTGTTCAGGCACTGGGCATCTATGCGCCGCAGCAAATTGAATTTGCGCCGCTCAACCTCTCCTACACGTTGCTCAGCAAACGCAAGTTGATCGAGTTGGTGAAAGACAACCACGTCAACGGCTGGGACGACCCCCGCATGCCAACGGTGTGTGGCATCCGCCGACGCGGCTTCACGCCCGCGGCGATCCGCAACTTCTGTGACCGAATCGGCGTGGCCAAGTTCAACAGCACGATTGACGTCGCGTGGCTCGAAGACGCAGTGCGCGAAGATTTGAACAAGAGTGCCGCGCGTGTCATGGGTGTGCTCAATCCACTGAAGGTCGTCATTGAAAACTATCCCGAAGACAAGTCGGAGGAATTGGAGGCGATTAACAATCCCGAAGACCCTGATGCCGGCACGCGCATGCTGCCGTTCTCACGCGAGTTGTACATCGAACAAAATGATTTTATGGAAGATCCACCCAAGAAGTTCTTCCGTTTGGGGCCGGGCCGCGAAGTGCGCCTGCGTTATGCGTTCTTCTTGAAATGTCATGATTACGTCAAGGACGACGATGGCAACGTGGTCGAGTTGCGTTGCACGTACGATCCCGAAACACGCGGCGGCTCGGCGCCGGATGGCCGCAAGGTCAAAGGCACGCTGCATTGGGTTTCGGCCGCGCACGCGATCGATGCTGAGGTGCGTTTGTATGACCATCTGTTCATGAAGGAAGATCCCGGAGAGGTCGAAGAAGGTCAAGATTGGAAGTCCAACTTGAATCCCGATTCCTTGAAGGTCCAGACTTGCAAGCTTGAACCAAGTCTTGCCAGCGCCAAAACAGGCGATCACTTTCAATTCGAACGAGTCGGCTATTTCTGCGTCGATCCGGATTCCACCGGCGAGCAATTAGTCTTCAACCGCATCGTCACACTTCGGGACACATGGGCCAAGCTGCAGAAGAAGCAGGCAGCGAAATCAAAGTAGTGCTTTGTCAACTTTCAATTTTGGGATCGTGTGCCACTGGCGCTGCCAGTGC
>CAYFJO010001047.1:0-2136 GCA_964343305.1 uncultured Pirellulaceae bacterium
CAACGAACAACCAATTACAGCGAACCTGCGCGCTGCTAGTATTTCAGCAGCTTTCTCAGAACCGTGCGTGAGACTTTCACCTCACACGGCTCAAGCCTTAGTAAGACTCTCTCCTTTGGGAGATCATCCGGCGGGATCGCGTGCGTGCAGTTGGCGGTGACAGTTTGGGTGTAAGAGTTCCAAATTGTCCAAAGCATTCGACCCACCGTGGCAGCGGTATTGAACGTGATGCACGTTCCAACCACGGTACAGATCGAGCTTTTGACTGCACTTCGGACAGCGGCCGCCTTGCCGTTTCCACAACGAGCGTGGAGCCCCATTCAAGTTGCACTTCATCTGACGATCCAGACGTTGCTCGAAGTACAACTCCCAAGTGGGATCGTAAGGATTCGCTTCCTGCTTGACTTTCACGTGTCGGACGATGCGCGTGTCAAACATCTTCACCAAGGTCGGGAAGGGATGACTGTCCAATCGCCGAGGACGACGGACGATCTTGCCCTTGACCACCCGCTTGCTCGCCTGAAAAACCCAACTTCGATTCCCCACGCGGGCGAAGTAACGGTCAGCGATCCAGCGACGGCCTTTGTTAGGATGTTGGCGACAGCACCAACGCCAGAGACTCGTCCAAATCCAATGATCCATCGCACTGAAAATACGGCTGCTCATCACATGACGATGATAGTTCGCCCAGCCCCGGATCACCGGGTTGAGTCTGCCGATCACCATCTCTTGAGGAGCTCCGTGCAACTGGCGAAGCAGCCGTCCCACCTTCTCGCGAAACGCATGCCGACTTTCACGCGATGGCGTGATCACCAGCTTGCCGTTGTGCTGACGCACGGTTTGTCCGAGAAAGTCGAACCCAGCCTCGATGGGCGTGATCTTCGTCTTTTCCGCCGAAAGTTTGAGACCACGCTCGGCCAAGAAGTTCTCCAACAACGGCATGACTTCTCCGGCCAAGACTTCTTGCGAGGCACCCGTGACGAGAAAGTCGTCCGCGTAACGCACGAAATGAACCTGGCCGCGAATCCGTTTGGAGCGGCCACGCGGAAAATGTTCCCGCAGCATTCGCTCCATCCCGTCGAGCGTCAGATTTGAAATCGTGGGCGAAATAATTCCGCCTTGAGGAACTCCGGCTTGCGTTGGAAACAACGCTTGTTGGTGGATGAATCCCGCCGTCAGCCAACCTTGAAGAATCTGCCGATCCATCTGCACGTGATTGAGAATCCAATCGTGGCTGATTTCATCAAAGCAACTTTGTATATCGCCCTCTAAAATCCAGTGCGGGCCGGTCTTTCGCGTGAACAAGTTAAAACATTGTTCGATCGCGTCGGCCGTGCTGCGTCGAGGACGAAACCCATAAGAATTCAGATCGGCCCGCGACTCCGCAATGGGCACCAAGCCCAAGCGATGCAACGCTTGGTGGGCGCGATCGTTCATCGTGGGAATACTGAGAGGTCGCTTTTTACCGTTCTTCTTCGGAATCAAAATCCGTCGAAGTGGCTGTGGACGATACGGTTGCTTTCCCAAAGCAACCACCGCCTTGGATTTGGCAGCGGGAGTGTTCCAGAGCATGCCGTCTACTCCCGCAGTTTTCCGACCGCGATTTTCCGTGACTCGCAGTACGGCCAAACACTTGGCCGAGAAGCTACGCGTCAATAAACGCTGCAAACGGCGAACCACTCGCCAGCGTTTTTGTTGCACCGCCTGGGCGATACGCGTTTGCAATTTCCCTACCGCACGATGCACTTTGGCCCAAGGGATGTTGTGCCAAAAGTTCGTCGCCGGATCGAGGCGCGGACTCGCCGAACTGTCGGAGAGCATATCAACATTCCTCGATTGAAAAGGTCTTTGCGAATTTCTCGCCCTCCAAGACCAGGAGAACGTCGGCCCGCTTTCGGCGGCCGCCAATCTTGGATCAAGTCCCAGACGATTTCCTGGTTAGGCACCTCTCTTTTCATCTTTGAATCCGATGACGGAGGATTTCCCGTCACGAGGGTGAGAGGAGGACGAGACACCTTGTGAGCGGTGGCTTGTTCGGCGGCAAAGGGACCGCCGGCTTTCCCTTTATAGAGCTCCAACTCATCGGCAAGCGTATCCGTCAGAAGTATTGAGAGACGGCTTTTGTATGCCGGATGC
>CAYFJO010001048.1:0-2132 GCA_964343305.1 uncultured Pirellulaceae bacterium
TCGTCCGCCATGATCAGAATGATGTTGGGCCGCTCGGCAGCCGAAGCCGCGAAGGCCGAAACCAAGACTACGATGAGACTGACAGTCCTCTTCATTCTTGCTTGCTCCTATGGATGCGCTCCGGAATTGTGGCTCCGGCCCAAGTTCGGTGTACGTCCGATACACGGTTCGATGAACTTGGACAACTTGAATATCGCTGCCAAATAAGATACACAGCACTGGACTTGATGTCGCCCCACCATCAAAAACAATGGCATGTGCATGACAACGGTGACGCGTTCGCACTGCAAGAATTAGGGTGCCAGGCGAGGATTGTGTCAACAATCGTTTGAGTTGATGAAATCGAGGTATTGAGAGAAATGAACGACAATTGGATCCACCGTCACATCTGCAATATCAGAGTTCTGCATTGCGTCTTACTGGCGTGCTTGCTGGGCTATGACACATCGACAGCCGAAGTTGTTCGGACACAGATCGATCGCCGTCAACCGTTTGCCAGCGGTCATCGTTTCGGGCGAACCGGGGTCTACGAGATCATCGCCGGGCGGCTGTTTTATGAGGTGAATCCGGAGCATTCGGCCAACGGCCGCATTACCGATCTGAAGCGAGCGCCACGAAATGAAAACGGCAAGGTGGAATTCTGGTCAGATTTTTTTCTTCTCACACCCGCCGATCCAGCCAAAGGTAACGGCCGGTTGATTTATGATGTTCACAACCGCGGCAACAAGCTGGCGCTGTGGACATTTAATGAGGGCCTGCGAAGCAATGAACCGGCAACACTGGAACATGCGGGAAACGGATTTCTGCTGCGCGCGGGATACACGCTTCTCTGGACAGGCTGGAACGGCGACGTGGCTGCGGACGGGACCGGTCGCTTGCTTGCGGGTTTACCGGTGGCCGCGCAGGAAGACGGAACGCCGATCACGGCACGAAACTATGTCGAGATCTCCGTCGACGAGAAGACACACAGCCGCCCATTTTTCTGGAGTCCGTGGGGAACATCGCAGGCGTATCCCGCGACGAATCTCGATAATGCAAACGCGGTCCTCACGATGCGACCGTCGCGAACCGCACGGGCGGTGGAAGTGCCCCGTGATCGATGGGCTTTCGCGCGATGGGAGAATGATCAGGTCGTGCCGGACGCCACCAGCGTTTACGTGAAGCAAGGTTTCCGCCCGGGGTGGCTCTACGAACTTGTCTACACGGCCCGAGATCCACGTGTATCGGGACTGGGTTTGGCCGGGCTTCGCGATGCTGTTTCGTTTTTTCGATTTGCGAAATCGGATGCAGCAGATCCCAAAAACCCGCTTGCTGGAACCATAGACAGCGCCTACATCTTTGGCATTTCCCAGTCTGGCCGTCTCGTTCACCATTTTCTCTATGAGGGCCTTAACCTCGATGTCGCGAACCGTTCCGTTTTCGACGGCGCGATCCTCCATGTGGCCGGTGCTGGCAAGGGCCTTTTCAATTACCGGTTTGCAATGGCGACCGTTTACGGGACGTGTCAGCGTGGCAATTTGTATCCGGCTGATTTCTTTCCGTTTGCACCGATGCCACAAGTTGATTCGATCACGGGCGAGAAAGGTGATTCACTGTCTCGACTCCGCAAGCGCGGAAAAGTGCCGAAGATTTTCTTTGTCCAAACCGCCACGGAATACTGGTCGCGGGCGGCGTCGCTTTTGCACACGGACGTAACAGGAAAACGAGATCTTGTTCTCGACCCGAACGTACGCATCTACTCAATCGCGGGAACGCAACATCTTGGCGGAGGCCCGACAGATCGCGGGATCTGTCAGCATCCACGCAATCCGCTGAGGCACCGTGGGCCGGTTTTGCGGGCGCTGCTCGTCGCAATGGATCGCTGGGTAACCGCCGATGAACCGCCGCCACCCAGTCGGTATCCGCGAATCGCGGACGGTACGCTGGTCGATCTGGCAACGTTTCGCACTCAGTTTCCGCAGATTCCGGGGGTCGGACTGCCGGAGCAACTCTATCAACCCTTGCGGCTTGATCCGGGACCGTCGTGGCACACTGACGGAATTGCCACAACCGTGCCGCCAACAGTCGGACCGGCTTATCAAACGCTCGTCCCAGCCGTCGATCAAGACGGCAACGAACTTGCCGGGATTCGT
>CAYFJO010001049.1:0-2132 GCA_964343305.1 uncultured Pirellulaceae bacterium
TTCGGTCGAACCATCGGCGGGGGCGGGGGACCCGCGCCGAGCAAGTTCAACAAATCCATCGTGAACTGCCTTGTCCCAAGGAATAGAATCCTCCCAATGCCCGCGAATCATTTCGTAGGCAGACTTGTTCTGACCAGTCCATCGCTCGACGCTTTCGAGAACGGATCGCGTTTTGCCTAGCGGTGCAAGAGTCGGTTGCGAGAGACTCACCGTTCCGCTGATCGGCTCCGCATCCATCCAGGCTTCAAGCGGATGATGGTCTGGGCAGACGAAATCGGCAAGCGACGCAAAATCATCTTCGCGTTCGGCAAAGCTCACAATAAGCGGAACGATCTTGATCGCTTTGACGAGCGATTCTCGATCTGGCAAGTTGTGCGTCAGATCCGTTCCGGCGACAAACAACGCTGAGACCTTGCCTTCGTTTAACTCATCAATCAAGTCAATGACGTCGCCATCGTTGCCTTGCCGCTGCCGACTAGGCCGTTCGATGTCGAGCGTCTTGCCGTAGCTGTCGAGCGTGTGGTTGATAAAGTTGACCAAAACTTGCACGTCAACATTCTGGCTGTCGCACAACACCACGCTCTCGCCACACGAATTCCACAAGCGCTCGGACAACTCGCTTAATGCATCGTCGTCGATCGGCGAATTGCCAAGTTTTCCGTTCGGTGGCGACTGCTTGGCATGTTTCGCCAACTTGGATGCCACGTGGCTCAACACGACACCATAGTCATCTGGCGCGAGTCGGAATCGTTTGTCAGCTTTCATGCCGGTGAGCGACATGCGTCCTTCGAACTGGACGTGATAGGACATATCGTGGTGCTCTTCCGTCGGCGCGCGATTCGCGCTCCACGCCTTCGTGAATTCGACGGGTGAGATCCACGTTCCCAGAAAATCGGCACCGAATGACACGATGACTTTGGCGTTTTCGAGTTTGAAATGCGGAAGCAGCCGCGTGCCGTGTGTTCGTTCGTGGGCGTCGAGAATCGCAGATGAACTTACCGCATCGAACGTCACATGCTTCGCGTCATCGTACTTTGCGAGGAAGGCCTCAATCGTGGCTTTCAGTGTCGGGCTGGTGATCGTTGGTGTCACGAAGCGAACGGCACCTTTGCCGCCTACTTCGTCGAGCTTTTTGATGATCGCCTTGTCGACGTCGCTCCAACTCGCGGGTTTGCCGTTGTGCTGTGGTTGCTTGAGCCGACGGCTGTCATAAAGACCGAGCGGCATCGCCTGGCCAATTGCGCACAAGCCGCCTTGTGACAGGGGGTGCTCTGGCATGCCTTCCATTTTCAACGGTCGTCCATCTCGAACGCCGACCAGCAATCCGCAAGCTGCTGGGCATCCCGCGCATGTCGATGCGTAGGTTCGCATGCGCCCCGGAGTCACGCCTTCGGGTTGGACGGCGAATGGCAGCGCGGTCTCGGTCGGTGCGCGGCCGCAACCGCTGATTGCGGCGACCGAGAGTGTGAAACCGGCCGCTTCGAGAAACCGGCGGCGGTTGATCTCGGTCGGACTTGTCCAATCGGCATTTGGAAGTTCGTCGTTCATCTCTTGTCTTGTAGGACGGAATGCTATTCCGTCCATTCGCGGACGGATTGGCAATCCGTCCTACTTTCTTTCAATAGTGGCACACGGCGCAGTCAGTCGACGCGTGGACTGCTTGGCCGTTGATGCCGTTTTTCGTTGCGTCTCGATGGCAGTTGACGCACCAACCCATCGAGAGGTTTTCTTGTTGTCGCACGCGCTGCATCGACTTGACTGGGCCGTGGCAGCGCTGGCACATCACGCCGGCGGCGACGTGGGCACGGTGGTCGAAGTACACGTAGTCCGGCAAATTGTGAACTCGGACCCAAGGGATCGATTGCGGCTTGGCGCCTTCGCGCGGCTTCAGGGTCTCGTCCAAGCCGAATGAGTGGTAAAGTGGCTTGAGTTTGTCGGAGACAAGCAGTGGCAGCTTTGCCTCGCTGTCCGACTTCACGCCCTTTTTTTCGTCTTCCGCCTTCTTGTCTTCCAGCTTTTTGATTTCGTCCTGCAGCACGCTGAACGATGTTGTCACGTGTTTGTGACACTTCATGCAGACGTCGGACGATGGGATGCCGGCGTGGCGGCTCGTCTCGGCGGCGGTGTGGCAG
>CAYFJO010001050.1:0-2131 GCA_964343305.1 uncultured Pirellulaceae bacterium
TATGTTCTTGCCACCTTATATTCTTGGCGTCTTCGGGCTCTCTTTACCGGATGGCGGACGTTACAGAATTGAATGGCAGAATCATGGGGGCAGAATAATAGGAATACAAGACAAAACTCTCTATCTCGATCGAATCTGTTTTGGATTTGATCAACTTATCTTTTCGCGGACCCTTAACTGAAGGAATGCAGGGGTGTCGGAATGTGTAGCCGTTCACGGGGTGGGGAGAAGTGAGGGTCCGGTTTTTCCGTGGAATTGTGTGTCAATTGTTTCGGTAAGGAAATCAAACACACTGCGAGACTGTTGGCGACAGGTCTCGATGACGGTTAGCATTCGTTCGGTGAAGCGGCTACCGTCGGCGCTTTGTGTACCAAACGATAGCTTCCGCCAAATGACGGCGTGACGCAATGAACGTTCGCTGGCATTGTTCGTCGGTACGACTCCTTCCTCGTCCACGAACGTCCAAAGCCAATCGCGATGATTATATAACTCGTTACACATGCCAACTAAATTCGAGTTCCCACTGAATACGCCGCGCAGCAGCAAATCATCGATCTCATCTCGGATCGGTCTCATCAAACGCACAAAGCCGCGCCTGGTGATTGTTCCATCTCGGTAGCGAGCCCAGACTTCAAATAGTCCTTTGGTGGGCCGCATAAGATCATGGCCCAAACGTTTGGCCTGATTGTCCGAACTGTCGATGAGTGCTTGAAAGTCGCGTTTTAAATGAGCCCAACACCATTGCAACCGATGACGCAATGGATTGGGAGCTGGATCGAGTCCCAGCGCCCAATACATTTTGGCGCGGTCACATTGAATCGTGCCCGAGAACTCGCTGGTCAGCAAATCACTCAAAATCGTCGCCGCGCGGGACAAACGAACGCCAAACACAGTAAACGTGCCCGCCACAAAGGTCCACAACCAGGCTTTTTGGGATTTCTCCATGGTCGGTGTTTCATCGATTCCCAGTCGTTCTTGATTCGGAAGCTGATCGACCAGTTCTTGGTAGGCCGCTTCCAACGCGGCAGCAGCCAAATTCTGGTGCTTGACTGTCAAGCCCGTGCTACAAGGCTGCCCAAGAAGTGTTTGCAGAAATTCGGCGGTGCGACGTTTGCTTTGACGAAAATAGGCCATCAGCAACACCGTGAAAGCAATTAACCGAGGACCTGACTGACCAGAAGGCACGCCCACTGGTAGCGAAGCACACGTGCTCTCGCCGCAGCATGAACAAATCAGCCGCTGTCGTTGGTATTCGGTAACAACCGGTTTGATCTCGGGAAGATCCCAGACCTGATGACGCAACGGATCTTCATCCATTCCGCTAAGTTCCGCACCGCAACGACGGCATTCGGATGGGTTCAGCGAAATCACCTCGTCGCATTCTACGGTAGGAATCAACTCTCGCTGATACTTCTTATGACCGTGCTGACCGCCGCGTTTTCGCTTCGTCTTCTTTTTGGCACGTGGTGGCTTTGCATGCGGATGCTGCGAACTCGGCGGCAGCGACGAGTTCTCCGGCGTCTTAACGAACTTGGCTTCCAATTCAGCAATCTTCGCCAGCAGCAGACGAATGATCACCTGCGCCTCCGGAGGTTGCCGATCAATCAAATCTTCCGTGATTTCAACCAGCGACATGCAGGAGTTGTCGCCGAAAATCAAATGTCAGGAAAGAGCAGTTTCAAGCAAAGCGTCGTCCAACCCATGGACGGTTACGAATTGGGGAACACTAATCTCCGCTAATTCGCGCTGATTCGATTAGTGTTGATTAGTGTTGATTAGTGTTCCGACTCAACTGAGAACTACTGTCATCCGTCAAATCATTCGTCCTGGGTGTCCTCGTGTGAGGCCAAGTTTCCCGCCCGTCGACCCGTGAACGGTTACGGTGGAGGAGCTACTATCCGGCTTCGTCAACGCAAGCCGACCTCAACTCTCAAGTGGCCCCGTCCGGTGTCTCTCTATTCCACCATTGAGCGGAGTTGAAAATCTTCACTGAACCCTATTGAATGACACTTGCTGGCCGTAGGTACGTACTCGCTTTGGCCACTAGACTGACGGTTTAACGGTACTCTTTAGCTCGCACATATTTCAGTTCTGTAGGAGAGATTCGATGGGATCTGCTATCGCGAGATTC
>CAYFJO010001051.1:0-2116 GCA_964343305.1 uncultured Pirellulaceae bacterium
TGGCCAATTCGATGTTGAACGTGGGCTGCAAAGGACTTTGTGCTTTCAGTTTCAGACCGGTGATTCCGTAGACTTCGTTGGGGATCGCGGTGATTCCCAGCTCGCCAATCTTCACAGCCTGCAACTTCAGATCCACTTCCGGCTCGTCGTGCAAATAGACCTGTTCGCGAGCATAGATTTCGGGTCGGGTTTTCGGCGGCCGGTCACCTAACTCGTCAAGCACCGTCCGCGCTTGTGCCAGCCGCTCTTCGCCAGGTACGCGGCGACGGAGCTTCAACGTCGTCTCGGCCATCGCCAGAGAAACCCACTCGTGGTACTCGATCGATTTGTACGCTTCATGGGCCACGTGCGCAACCTCTTGCGTGTACTTGTCGAGATCGCGCTGCGGTGCGGGCCGACTGTAATCCATCCACATGCTGTCGCCGCTAGTGCCCTGAGACATTATGCCCACGAAACGGTGGCCATCGCGCGGAGCGTGATTGCTACTTTGGATCAGCTCAGCAAGCCGGCTACCGAAACGTCCACAGAAATCCCCTGAAACCGGTGATGAACCGTAGTAGTGCATCGCGTAGTTGGCCAACACGGCTAACGGTCGTCCGTCTGCCGATGTCACCGACAGCAACGACAAATCCGGATCCGCCGGGCCGGCCGGTCCGATGTGGTTCTGGCTTTGATAACCTGGATGCATGTGCGCGCGAACGCTGCGCTCGCCGAACGGGTCGGTTGCGATTCGATCGGCACGATAGATCCATCGCCGGCAATGGTTGTGTTCGAAATCTTGCACGACAGCCCAGCCGATCTTGGCCGGCGCCAGGTTCTTCACGGCCTGATGGATGCTTTTGGCAATCTGGCCGGGCAAGAACTGTTGGTAGTCGGCATCGGCACGGCTGCCCAGGCACCCCATGGCTGATGGCGCCGAATGAGTGTGGGTCGCGGAGACCAGCATCCGATCCGTTGTGATTCCCGTCGTTTCCTGAGCCATCTGCTTCGCGATGTCGAGCAACTCGCGGGGGATCATCAGGTTGTCAACGACAACGATCGCCAACCTCATGCGGCCGTCGTCTAAGACCAATGCTCGCGACATCAACCGGTCTTGTGCGCGCTGAGCCTGCCGTTCGTTGAAGTAGCCGTTGACGATCACGGGAAACTTTGTTGGCGTAACGTCGATGGCCGCTGCCCCAGCGCGGAAGACCTTGTCAGAAGCAATTCCCCTGCCAGCACACGTGAGGAAACAGAAAACGCATATCAGTTCGAATCGCAGAATCGAGTTTCGCATTGTTCTCTCCGTTTGATCGTTCGTGACCGCCACCGGATCGTTAGGCTGCGGCGCGTGTGGTCATTGTCGCCAGGTCATTCCGAATCAGTGGGGTTTCGCACTTGCAATTGCAGTTCTCTTGTCGAATCGCGAAGGCCGGCGCGCAGCCAGGAGGGTCCGGGCGCCGACGGGCCGTTAATGTCGCGGGTGATGTTGCTCAGCTTGAAAAGCAACTGGTTCGTTCCCTGCTTGATGTGTACTGGTATGCGAGTGAGGTTTGCCGGCCGGCGGGCGTGGAATACGACTTCGCCGTTGACGAAGACCTTTAAGCCCTTTTGAAAACCAATGATCAATTCGGTCTCGATGTCACGTGGCGCGACGACTTCGGTGTAGATGAAAGCGCACCCTTCCTGAGGACGGCGGTACCGGTCGTCCGATCGCTTGTCGATTTCGATCCGGCCGGCCGGCCCGATCTGGAACGGCCGCCACTGGGCATCCACCGCCTTCAGCGGTTCCGGCGCGGACTCGAGCGAAAACGTATCATACAGCGGCCGGTCGGATTTGTATCGCCGCGAGATCGCACCGCTGGTCACCTGCAGATCTTCCATCAGGAACGAAACCAAATCGCTGAACTGATGCGGTGTCAGGTTGTTGGCCAGGTCCTCAGGCATCAGTGATTTCTCTGAAATCTTAAGTTCCTCGATCTCGGTGCGACCAATCACCACGACCTTGCCCTGCTCGCCCTTCAGCGTGATCCGGTCAGGCGTCTGCTCGATGAGTAACCCTGTGTGAACCCTTCCGGAATCGTCTGCAACGATAGCCGACAGGTAAGCACGCTCGACCGCGCGATTGGGGTCGATG
>CAYFJO010001052.1:0-2115 GCA_964343305.1 uncultured Pirellulaceae bacterium
CGAAGAAGTTGCTGAGGCCTGGGTCAACAAGATGGTGGGCGCGATCCGCCGCCATGATGATCGCCACATGATTACCGTCGGCGTTATCCCGTGGGTGTTCGCGTTTGGCGGCGGCAAGCCGCTGTTTTACTCGCCGCGCGTTGGTAAGCAGCTCGACTTTGTGGCTGTCCATTTTTATCCCAAGAAGCGCGAAGTTGACAAAGCGCTCAAGGCACTGAAAGCGTACGAAGTCGGTAAGCCGTTGGTGATCGAGGAAATGTTTCCGCTCAAGTGCAGTCAGGACGAACTGGCTGAGTTCATCAACCAGTCCGCCGAACACACCGATGGCTGGATCAGTTTCTATTGGGGCCAGACCGCGAAACAACTGCGGGCGAAAAAGAAGTCGACACTGGCGGATGCCATCACTGCAAACTGGCTGGACAAGTTTCGCGAGATCGGTCGTGACGTCATCGCAAAAGGAAAGGACTTGCCGCATCCGAAGAACAATCCTGGCAGTTCATTGATGCTCGATCTGCCGGGAGGCGGGAGCGATCCGACGAAGATCGACTTCGAAGAACTGCTGCGAGTCTTCTCCAGCGACAACGGCCAATCGCCTTCCGTTCAGATTTATTTGCCCTTGCTGGCAAGTGGCCCCCAGGGATCGATCTGGCGAAGCCGCTTGTCCTTCAACGACCGTCGTCCCGTAGGATCGACGCGGCGGCAATGGTTCCGATTCGTCCGATCAGCGAATTCACAGATCCCTTGCCATCTGGATGAACACGATTGCTTAGAAACACAACGAACAGGTCCGAACCTGGATCGATCCAAATTGCTGTTCCCGTGAATCCGCCATGTCCAAAGGCTCGCGGTGTGAACAAGTCGCCTCGGGTGGATGAATACGTCGATTTCTTATCCCAGCCGAGTCCACGCAATCCGCTCGATACCTTCACCGGTCGCGTCATCAATTCGATCGTTTCCGGTTTGAGAACACGAACATCACTGGCCCCCAGCATCATCTGGGCATAGCGTGCCAGATCTTCGGCGGTTGAAAAAAGACCGGCGTGACCAGCGACTCCACCAAGCCGATAAGCGCGAGGATCATGCACTTCGCCGCGCATCCAATGGCCGTCTCGCTGCTGGGTTGGAGCCGCACGCGCCTTCAATTCATCGCCGGGAAGGTAACCAGTTTCTGACATCCCCAACGGTCTGAAGGTCGTTTGTTGAGAAATCTCGTGAATGTCTTTACCGGTAACCTTCTCGACAACCTTGGCGAGCACAATAAATCCAACATCGGTGTAGATGAATTGAGTGCCCGGCTCGACGGTCGGTTTGAGAGCGTAGATCCGCCGGTAAGCCTCGGCCGGCCCGTCTTCATAATCGCGAATGGAGTTGTCGGGAATCAAGCCACCTTGATGAGTCAGTAACTGTTGGATCGTGATCTTCGCTTTTCCGTTTTTGGCAAATTCCGGGATGAACTTGGCAACAGGGTCGGCCAAGTCAATTTGCCCCTTTTCGACGAGCACCATGACGATTGTGGCAGTCGCAATCGGCTTGGTGAGCGAAGCCAGGTCGAAAACGGTATCGGTCGTCATACGAACTCGATTTGGCTTCAACTGCCGATGCCCGTAAGCTTTGAGCAGCGCAATTCCGTTGGACCGCCCGACCAAGACGACACAACCCAGCATTCGTCCCCGCTGCAACCCTTCGTCGACAACGTTGCCAATGTACTCCAGCCGCGTTGCGTCCAAACCCAACTCTTCTGGACGTGCGCGTCGCGGATCGAGCGATTCGCCAAACGCCACATCAAATCCGGTGACGAAGGAAACGGCAAAGAAGCAACAGAGATGACGTATTTGAAGTCTCATCGCATGTAGTCAGTCGTCGTTGCTAGTTTTTCGGCGTCGGCTGTAGATGGCGCTTGGGCTCTGTCAATTTGCCATACAAATCTGGCCGGCGTTGTTGAAAGTTGCGGCTGCTTGCTCTGATTTGGCGGATCTTTTTTAGATTGATCGTTGCGGTGATGTACGATTCTTGTTTGTCGGGACTGCGGGCAATGATCTGCGCGGGCCAATCGCCAATCATGGTGCCGCTGCCGTACGCCTGGTTCGTGGCAATCATGGCAACGTGACTTTGAAA
>CAYFJO010001053.1:0-2099 GCA_964343305.1 uncultured Pirellulaceae bacterium
ACGCGAAGAATGATGTAACCGCGACATTCGCGGTACAAGTGAATGCCGACTTGCTGGGTCAACTAATCACTTTTGCTTCCGGTTTGACTTTTCTCGGAACACGTATTTTCGTCGCGGCTTTCGCCGTTTCGTCTTAAATGTTCGCGCGCGATTAACCGCGCGACCAACTCGATAAACTCCGTTACTGCCTTTGATGGTATCTGCGTGTTGTCTGCGTTTGCGCACATCGATTCTCCAATCGATTTCAGTTTGGGTTGACTTAGAGGTATGGCTGCTGATGTGCTTGCCATTAGTAATAAACGAATAGACGTTTCAACAGCGATCCACGTGCAACTCGCAGCAATGCGAAATTCGTGGAAGTTTCAAAATCGACCAGACGCTCAAGAAGTTCTCGCTTTCGCACTCCTTTCAGGGTAAACCCCATACTTTATTGTTTTCCAACTATCTGAGAAAATGGCAGCCCAGTCAGTTAATAGGGCATTCATAAGGTCTTCACGTGCCTCGGATCTTCGACAACATTGATCAAGAATTACTCCCAGCGCTTGGTGAGACGCTGGCGTTGTCGGATCGAGCTGACTTTTGTGTGGGCTACTTCAATCTTCGTGGCTGGAAGAAGATCGACGAACACATCGAACGATGGTCCGGCGAGCCAGACCATTGCTGCCGACTTCTCGTTGGCATGCAGCGGCTTCCGGCAGATACGTTGCGAGACGCGCTTACAGTCCTAAAGTCGCGCGACACCGTCGATCAAGGCACTGCGATCCGTCTCAAGAAGAAACTCGCTGAGGAGTTTCGGGATCAGTTGGCGGTCGGTGCTCCGACGAATGTGGATGAAGTAGGGTTACGACGACTAGCCGAACAGCTCCGCGCGAAAAAGGTCGTCGTCAAGTTGTTTCTTAAACACCAACTTCACGCGAAGTTGTACTTAATGTTCCGACCAGATCCCGTCGCTCCCAAAGTCGGTTACCTGGGAAGTAGCAACCTGACGTTTGCGGGGCTTTCTCATCAAGGCGAACTAAACGTCGACGTACTCGATCAAGATGCCTGCACGAAACTGGCGAAGTGGTTTGAAGACCGCTGGAACGATCGCTGGTGCCTCGATATTTCTAAGGAATTGATCGAGATTATCGAAGAGAGTTGGGCTCGTAAGGAACCAGTTCCGCCATATCACATCTATTTGAAAATCGCCTTTCACCTCTCACGCGAAGCGCGGGCTGGCCTGACCGAGTTTCGACTGCCCCGAGACTTTGGCAATGAGTTGTTTGAGTTTCAAATGGCAGCCGTGAAAATCGCCGCACACCACTTGAACAAACGAGGTGGCGTTGTGATCGGCGATGTGGTCGGTTTAGGCAAAACGCTGATGGCAACCGCCGTCGCCCGTATTTTCGAGGACGACTACGATCTTGAAACCCTGATCTTGTGTCCTAAGAATCTCGTACCTATGTGGGAACACTACCGGACGCAGTATCGCCTTCGCGCCAAGGTGCTTTCAATTAGCCGTGTCATCAAGGAGTTACCCAAGCTGCGGCGATATCGCTTGGTGTTGATCGACGAAAGCCACAACTTGCGAAATCGTGAGGGTAAACGATATCGCGCAATTCAGGAGTACATTCGGGAAAACGAAAGCAAGGTCATTCTTCTATCCGCGACTCCATACAACAAAACATATATCGACTTGTCGAACCAATTGCGGTTGTTTGTCCCAGAAGACGCCGACACGGGAATTCGCCCGGAATGTCTGCTGCGAGAACTTGGCGACACCACAGAGTTTATTCGTCGGCACCAATGCCCGGTTCGTTCACTCGCGGCGTTTGAGAAAAGTGAATACGCCGACGACTGGCGCGAGCTGATGCGTTTGTATCTTGTTCGTCGCACGCGCAGCTTCATTCAGGACAATTATGCCGACTCAGATCCTCTAACTGGACGCAAATTCTTGACGTTTGCCGACGGTACCAAATCATTTTTTCCCACGCGCGAACCTAAGACCGTCAAGTTCACGATCGATGAGAGTAATCCTAGCGATCAATACGCTCTGCTTTACTCAACACCGATTGTCGACACGATCAATCGCCTGACACTTCCACGATACGGATTAGGCA
>CAYFJO010001054.1:0-2084 GCA_964343305.1 uncultured Pirellulaceae bacterium
TCAGGCAAAGCTCGCGGTCCGCCAGCCTCAACAGGCCCGCCGCAGAAAAGAATGAGGCAACCACAAATAGCAGGCAGTAGACGATTCATGCTGCATGTCCTCCGGCACGTTCGACCATGGTCTGGCTTGCTTCGTCCACCGGACAACCCTATTGTCGAAACATTCCACATCGGTTTCCAGAGCCAGAGGATGGGCTCAGACCGAACATGTGTCTGCGGAAGAAACATGCCAGTTGACCATGGGTGAAGTCGAAAAGGTCATAACCGACCGGAGCCGGTTGTTCATGCGAGGATTCTATCATTCACCAATCGACAGAGTCAAAACGCCGCAAAACCGCTGGATGAACACGTCTGCACGCATACAGACGTGACCGCCAACGCGGTGCCGCAGCGGCAGCGGATGTCCGGCACACGCATATAAACATTTGCGACCCTTGGCGTGATTCGCGGCGACGAAATCGCGGGACTCACCCTCGCCCGATTTGCACCAAAAAGTCTCGAACTGGCCCAAGAGTCTCGAAATCGCGTGACGCACCCCAAGTGAGTCCTGCGATACAAATGCTGTAGAATCAAGGGTTTGCGAAAACCGGTTTTTTTCCAGTTTGGCGTGTTCTGCCAGTAGGCGGGGGTGTGAAAACGTGGGTCCCGCGATATGTGTTGGCGTTGAAGTGAAACGCGGCAAAAATATTGGGTTGAATAAGTTGATCCACGGGCGGGCAAGGTGAGCATGATCCCTTTTCCAAATCTCAAAGGCCAACCGACTTGATGTGAGATTCAACGTATTCAAATTGAGAACAAGAACTCGCAAAGTCAACGGAAATCACTACGTTTCAGATTTGGCACGCCGTCTGCTTTAGTTGTTGAACAGCCGCACAGCGATTCAACATCTAACAAACATCCTTTGAACTGCGTGGATTTCTGGTGCGGCATCAAAAACAATCATCTTTTAGATGTTCAAGATAAAAGAAAGCCCTCCAAATTTGGAGGGCTTTCTTCGTCTGTGTAATTTCTATTCCGATGCGACAATTTCACAAGTCGCCAAGTCGAACACACTTACCTTCGAAGTCATCGATGTGATCCTCAGTATTTGAACGGCAGTTGATGTTACCAAGTTCAAACGAACTTCGTCACGCCGGGCATAGGTGGCGGAGTCAGTTCAATTTTGGTATCCCAGTCCAGTTTATCGGGCACGAGCGAGTGCTTGGAATTCAGAGCCTGTTTCCAGCTGATTTCCTGACCGGTGTATGCCGCCATTCGCCCCATGATCGCCATCAGGCTGGATTCGGCCATCCGTTTGCCATCATTGATCGGCTTGCGGGATCGGAGTGAAGCAAAAAACTCATCGTGTTCGGTTTGATGCATGCGGTTGCGCGGTCCCGTATATTTCCATGCCCTGGGACCTGTGATGACCGGCACCGGGCCTTGGCCGATCGTGCATGCTCCGTTACTACCAATGATGTAGTCCGCATTTTCATTGTGGCAGCCGTCTTGTGTTCGAACTCCCAGAAAGGCACGGACGCCGTTGGCGTATTCGTAGATGACTTGGCAATGATCGAACGTGTTGCCTTCATCCGGAAACTGTTTCCCGCCAACTCCGACAGCCTTGATCGGCATGACGTCGCGCATCCACCAGGCGATCTTGTCCACACTGTGACCACCTGAGAGGCCAATGTTGAGGTCGCCGCCGAGCCAGAGAAAATCAGGCCAGTCGCGCAGTTGCCATTCGAGATCGCTCCAGTCGGGATTTCGTTTGCCACCATATTTTCCGGAAAAACTGGGGCGATAGTACGTCGCGTAAACAGCTCGCACGTCTCCAATTGCTCCCTGGTGAATCTGCTCCGCTGCGGCCCGGACTGCGAAATGATACCGCCAGCAGAAACCAGAGAGGATTCCGAGGTTCTTTTCGCGAGCCAGCTCGGAAGAACGCAGGAAGGAACGAATACCGGGTGCATCGACCGCCGCAATGCACTCACAGAAAGAATGCTTACCCGCTTCGACAACGGCCTGCAGATGCAGTGGACGAAAAGCCGGCGGTGTCGTCAACAGCACGACATCCACATCATGGTCGATTACTTTCCGGAATGA
>CAYFJO010001055.1:0-2084 GCA_964343305.1 uncultured Pirellulaceae bacterium
CCGTCCCACCGCAATCTTCGAGTTGTCATAGCTGATTCGCCGTGGAACACCGCCGAAGAACTCAAAGGCCCGCTTGTGGCCTTCCAGAAAAACTTCCGTACACTCTCGCGGAAACACTTGGCAGAAAACAGCGTCGGAGAACGGCAACGTCATCACGAACAACGCGACCTTCGTCAGTTCGCCACGCAAATAGACATCGGCGAATCCAAAGTCGACTTGCGCTTCACCTGGCGGATGCGACAGCGGCAGGAACACTTCGCGCGCACGCTGCTTCCAGGCTCGCACCGCGTCTTTGACAATCGTTTGTCCACCCTGGTAGTCATGCTCGTCGCGAAGCCGTTCGAAGATGCGCTTGGCCGTGTGACGCTGCTTACGATGAACCTGCCGATCACTCTCCAGAATCTCATGGACAATCGGTAAAAACGAATCCAGCTTCGACTCACGCGGTTTCGTCTGACGATATCCAGGTGGTTCCGAGCCTGATCGAGCAGGAGCTTAGGGTTGTGTGACAAATGTTGATACACTTTGCCGAGCATGAATGTATCCGTATGTCCGAGCAGGATCGATACCGTCATCGCATCGACACCGCGTTCGAGCAACCGTATCGCGAATGCATGGCGGAACAAATACAAACAATATTTGGTGCCAAGTTTTCACTTCAGCTTTACAAAGCGGCAGTTCACCGCATAAGCCGTCCACTGTTTCCCCTTCGTATTCCGAAAGAGCGGCCCTTCAGGATTTTGCTCCATCAGCCGTTTCGTAGTCGCAAGAGCTTCGTCCGACAGGTACACGATCCGAACTTGGCGCTTTCCTTTCGCTTGATCCTTCGGAAAAATCCACCGCGAATTCTCGATGTCCACGTGCCGAGCTTCTACTTGGAAAATCTCTTGCGGCCAGCATCGTCAATCACTTAAGACACGAAGCAAAAAGGAAGCTCGCCGAAAGGCCCTCATCAAAGAGAAAGAGATTCTAGTCGGTGAGCACAAGCACGGGCGGCGTGCGCCATCGATCGGTGAGGTTATTGAGCAATACGTGGAGTACTTGAAAGCGGAGCAGCGTTCGGCGAAGACAATAAGCAAGTATCAGTTCTGCTTTCGGATTTTGCTGAGAATTGCGACGGATGACGGGATCAAGCGCATTTCTCGACTTGATATTGCTCTCTTAGACCGCTTCCGCGCGAAACGAGTTGCGGGTGGATGCGACCACAAACCAGCGAAGCCCAAGACCGTGCACAACGACACGGTGACCATACGCCAGTTGGTCAACTTTGCGATCAGACGTGGGATGATAATTGAAGACCCGCTAAAGGGACTGCAACTCAAAAAGCCCAAACGTACGCCGCAACCCTGTTGGAGCCGAGATGAGGTTGACCAGATTCTCAAGGTCGCCAAAGAGCCGCATCTGCAGCCCTTGGTGTTCTTGGCCGAAACCGGTGCGCGTGTCGGGGAAGCGAAATGGCTTGAGTGGAACGATGTTGATTTTGATCACCGCTTGATTCACATTCGTCCAAAGGAAGGCTGGAAACCAAAGTCAGGAGACGAGCGCGTGATCCCCATGAGTGACACGCTATTTGAGACGATCAGTTCAATGCCGAACAATGGGAAGTGGGTCTTCAATGCGCGAATCACTAAGCGTAATCCTGAGACTGGGCGACAGATCTCAGAGCGTCGGCTGCTACAGCATTTGAAACGCGTCCTCAAGCGACTCGGACTTCAAGGCCATCTTCATACATTCCGACACAGTTCTATTAGCTTTGCAGCGTACGAGGGTACATCGGAACGAGTGCTGCGGAAGTGGATTGGCCACGTCGATCGCGAAATCCTTGACTGGTATTTCCACCTCGCTGATAGCCAGTCCGCCAAAGCGATGAAGCGTCTGTCCGACGCGGCTGAAAGAAACAGAGTAAACAAACCAGCGCAGAAAACGGAATCCAATTCAGCACACTTTCAGCACACACGAAAGGACGAGCAAAATGACCAAGTCGCAATCTAAACGCCGCAAACGAGTTACGGCCAATCATTTGTCAAAGAGCGGAGGGCACGGGACTCGAACCCGCAACCGGTTTCCCGGCACCTCATTTCCAA
>CAYFJO010001056.1:0-2081 GCA_964343305.1 uncultured Pirellulaceae bacterium
TTGCACGGCAGATGAGTTTCGCAACTGTGCGAGCTGCTCATGATTGCCGGATCGCTCGACCGACCTCGCAAGTCGATGCAGTTGCGCCAGCGCGGTCAATGGCCATGCTTGAAAACGATCGGAAACGCGCCGATCGTTGGCAATGATCGACTTCGAGGCCTTGCGACGGTAGGCGATCACCTCCAACTCCGCGCGCAAGATCGAGACCTCCAAACTCCCTTGCGTCCATTGGTCTGCCGCCTCGGCCAATTCCCGAGCATTGTCCACATTCTGGTTTTGCTCACCGGAAACAAGGTCTTGCTTGAGCACGATGGACTTGCTCTGTTCCATCAGGCTCTTTGCAATGAACTCGGGTGTGCCATAGAGAATTCCTGAAAAGGCGAGAAGCAAAACCAACGGCATCGACGCGGAACTCCATCGTCCTGGCTGCTCGTTTTCGCCGTCATCAGATGAAGACACTGGCCACTGAACAAGGACGCCGCAAAGTGTGGCCATCAAAATCATGTTGGCGGGCACTGTTAACCCAAAATCAAATGCGTTGGAAATGACCTGACCGGTCAGCGTGGCCAAGCCAACGAGACCGATGGTGCGGGCACGCAAATCCTCGCTTGCAAGCAGTTGAATGCTCTTGCGAAGTGCGAGCACCAGTACCGCAATGAGTACGATCAATCCTGGAACGCCCAATTCCACGATCGTTTCCACAAATTGGCTCTCTGCTCGATAGAACCAGGAATACGAATAATAATCCAACTCCAACAGGTGGGCGAAGCGATAAGTTCCCAGCCCGGTGCCCGTCAACCAAAAGTCGCGGACGAGTTTCAGAGAACTCAGCCACAAGTTAATCCGCGGCGGTGGCCGCTCGTTCAATTCTGACAGCTTCGAAATGCGCTCCAACATCGGATCAGCTAGATCCAACCAAACGAGTAACGCCGCGCCAAGACACATTGCGAGGCAAGCCAGTGGAACGAGGAATCTACGGGATTGACGCGAAAAAAGAGCGACACTTCCCGTGCAAAGCGCGCCGGCGACAGCAAGGGTTGCGCCGCGGGATTGTGATGCAAAGATGCCGGCCACAAGAAACGAGACGAGAAGAAATGACAGTAGTTTGCTCGCGTTCAGATCCGCAAAAAGGTTTTCGAGTGTCTTGGACGACTGCGATGTTACGGCGAAACGGCGATGGTTTTTCATGGACGCATTCCCGTGGCCGCGGTTCCAAAACCAATAGAGGACGCCCATCGCCGCTGCAAGGCATAGATTCAAGTAACCGCCGCTGTTGTTGCGATTGCGAAACGGTCCGAAGGGCGCGTACCCGTCTGACAATTCCGAAAACCAATAAATGTCGCCGCCCATGCTGAGTTTTTGCAGAATTCCGACAAATGCAATGACCCCACCGTTGATTGCAACCAACAACAGAATCCAATAAGCAACGCGCCAGCGTGCGACCGTCGCTCCGCCAGCGACAAACGCAGCCAGCGTCGTGCAGAGAACACAGACCATCATGCGTGTCGCGGCTGGATAGAATGAGAGCGGCACATCAGCAGTCTGTTGTTCGTCGCTTGAGTCGTTGGTAATCCGCGTTGCAAGCTCTGTGTGCAATTCTGTTCGGCGCGGGCAAAGCCATTCGACGACATTGCGAGGAAGGGGTACGAGTTGAGCTGCCCCTAGCAAGATGCCGAAAACCATCACGAGTGTGATGAGCGATGTTCGAACAAGGATTGGTTTGAGAAACAGCAGGACAATAGTTAAGACAACAGCAATCAACGCCACCACAGCGACAACGATTTCCACCTCAACCATCACGCCGCCAAAAAACCATGGCGTTGCTAGACATCCAGCAGCAAGCAGAAGCACCAGGCACGCTTGAATAATAGAAGCTGCCATATTCATTGAAGCAGGGTCTCCTAAACGGGACGCACAGACCCAAGAGAAAGGCCGTTGTAACGTTAAGGAACGATACAACAGCCTTATTCAATACTACACGAATCGGTTGAGTATTCTAGCTAGTTGCTGTACGGAAAATCAACTTCCTCGGATTTGTCAAGAATAATCGGTGGGTCTGCAGTGGCGAAGATAGGGCTCGA
>CAYFJO010001057.1:0-2080 GCA_964343305.1 uncultured Pirellulaceae bacterium
GCCTAAAACACCGCGCAAATTCGAATCCACACTAACCCGACGCGCAAGCGAGGGGAGATGTCCAAGACCCCTCGCTTGCGCATCGGGTTAGTGAATAATCCGCGCTAGTTTAGTCAAAATGCGCTTGCGGAACGCACGGAAATTCGGTTTGCCGTGCTCCACACACCCCACATCACAGTGCCTTGGAATAACTCGAGAAGACAGTTAAATCCGTCTCCAATTGCACGCCACTCATGTGTTGATAAACCGGGTGAACCAGTTCGACGTTGATCCGGCCGCCACGGGGCAATGCCCAGATCAAACCGTAGCCAAGGTTGATCCGGCTAGAACCTCGCATGTCGTTTCGAGCGGTGCTGACCAGTGTGGGGGCCGCGCCCAATTGGGGATCGAATCCAGAGATGTTTGTTTTCCATGCGGATTGGACACGCAACGTTGCGGCAAAGCGATCTTGTGAATCTAGCAAATGGGAAACCCAAAAATTGACTTCATGCTTCTTGCTGTCGCGGTAACCACCATGCTTGACGACGGGCAAGTCGCTTTGCATTTGAAGGCCGAGGCTCGCACGTTCAAAGAACCGCTTGTAGGTGATGCCGGGCCGTGCATTGACGACGCCGCTGCCAAGTCGCATCGGGTAGGGAAACTCCGCGACGCCAAGCGGAGTTCCAGTGCGGCGAGTCGTGCTGCCCGTCGGTGCACTCCAGCCAAAGTTGAACATCAACTCGTGCTGGTCGTCTTCATACAAGTTGATCAACGCACCAAATGGCAGATCGCCAAAACCGGTGTTCCGGGTGTTAAACATTACCGCGCCCGATCCATTGCGATGGGCCATCCGGTTTTCAAACCACATCGGCAGAATGTACAGCGTGACGTTGTCGTTCAAGCCGTACATGAAGTGAAACATGTCCATCTCCATGGTCATGCGCGTCGGCGTGATGGTAAACACAACGGGGGTCGCTGACAACGAAGCAATGTCGCCCACCCGAGCATCGCCATGTCGCATGCCGTCCATGTACATATACATATATTTGTGTTCGAGCATCATCTTGCCCTGTTTATGAACATGATCCGCACCCAAGCCCGCCGGCGCGTGTGTATCAGGTCGGCCCCGTTTGCCGTCCAATCGGTCGATCAAATTCGCGATGTGCGAGGTAATGACGTTTTGGGCCGATGCGCTCGACGAAAATGTTAAGCAAAAGAGCAAGATGGCGAGGAAAAACGTGCGTGGCATGCTTGAGCTCCCAAGTGGACGAAACGCAAAACGATTAGATCAAATACAAACCGCAAGACCACGATGGTCCGTACACTCGATATCGGCCCACTTGCCCGCCCGGAACACAATTCGCGGCAGTTTCCTCACAGTACGAACAATCGACACATCTTGTCAGCAAATGCACGTTGTGTTGTGAGAAAGTTTGCGGATTGTTAGGACTTTAACATTGTTGGCGTGCGATCACGACAGGTCCGCGATGTATTTCAGTGTTTCATCGAGCGAAACAACGTCGGCAAATCGAGCTTGGATATCGAACAGCGTAAACACGTGAGCCGCCGCGGATCGGTCGCCGACGCACTCGCGTATGATCATTGGACGAAATCGATAACTCTTGGCATCGGTGGCGGTCGCGCGAATACAGGCGCTGGTTGAACAACCGGTGATCAACACGGTGTCGACGCGAAGCTGCGTCAAATAGCCCACCAGATGCGAGCCGAAAAAGGCACTGGCACTTTCCTTTTCAATCACATAATCCTGCGGCTGTGGAGCCAGTCGCTCATCGATCTGACAAGCTCGCTCGTCCCAGTCACGAAACTTGGTTGAAAGATCGGCGGCGGATTTGAACGGTTGGTCGGCACTGTGAGGTCGATAAGGACTGGTGGTATAGACGACCGGGATGTTGCGAGGCCGAGCTGCTGAGAGCAGTCGGGCTGTGTTCACCACCGGCTCATCAAGTCGACTCGTTCCACCGGCGTACGCTTCGTCGGTCCAGCCGTAAGCGAAATCCACCACGATAATTGCCGGCCGCTCGCCAAATCCAAACCGGTCCTGAAAGATCCCGCGTTGTTTGTAGTATTCGTCGGCCGACTG
>CAYFJO010001058.1:0-2078 GCA_964343305.1 uncultured Pirellulaceae bacterium
TCACTGCCGCACAGCGGCCACGGCTGCGGGGCGAAGTCCCCGCCGCCGCGTAGTTTCTTAACTACCCGCTTGACACTTTATTGATGCTGTGCGAAAGGACTCCATCCATTCGGGCGATTAAGGATTGGTGCAACGATCCGCCATCGCACGAACAACACATTCGCGTACTCCATGCGCTCGACCGTCCAGTGAATGTGCTTTCGACACACAGTGCGTGGCTTCTCGGTTCATTGGCGATGGGGTGCGACGGACTGTTGTCAGGCGCGGGGAGCGTCATTGCCAATTTACACGTGGCGCCTTTTTTGCCCAAGGACTCCCCTGCACGCCAGGATTGCTCCGTTATCGTTGTTCGACTCGATGCTGTCTGAGATCCGGGGGCTCGCGAGCCGCTCTCTCACGCATGGCCTGCGCGTTAGGTCAACACGATCGGCAGTCACCCAAACTTACCCGTTCTCGGGGCTACATGTCAGATTCAGGGCACACACCCTTCACCTCGTCGATTTCCCACTGCCGAAGCAGCAGTTCCCCAATACCGAAGAACTGTTCAGATGGGCGATGCGTTTACCAGCCGTCAACACTTTGATTTTCTCGCTCGGGAAATCGAAGCGACACAATCTGATGCCGGGCGGCGCCATCTTTGGTTGTGGCTGACCAAGCGACCGGAATTGATGCGACGGTTTGCCGCAACACTGGGTGGCATGCCCAACAATGTTGTTGCCATGACGACCGTTACATCTCACAGCACGCTCAATCACCGCCGACAAGTATCTGGCTTCCAAAGACGCGGCAAATTCGAAGAAACGCGGCCTGCGTTTCAGCAAGCTCGTTCCAGCCCCAAGCGGTGACAAGACGATCAAACTGTGGGATATCGATATCGCAAAGTGAGTTGGAGATTGCTCGGCACAGGTTTGCGGTCCACGTCCACGCCGTACATGACCATCTTTCTTAGGCTAGAATGGCACCTCAGTATTCGCCAAAACTAGACTCGCAGATGGAGAAAGACTGATGCCCCTTTTCCGATTTATCCTCGGCTTGCTGGTAATCTCACCTTTCTTGAACAAAACGGCCTTGGCTGCAGAGTCCAAGCAACCCAATTTCGTGATCATCTTTACGGATGACCAAGGCTACGGCGACCTTGGATGTTATGGTTCCGAGACCATCCGTTCACTTCGCCTAGACCAGTTGGCGACGGAAGGCACTCGCTATACCAATTTCTATGCCCAAATCGTTTGCGGTCCATCGCGGTCTGCCTTGCTCACTGGCCGATATCCGATTCGCAGCCGAGGATGGAGTATGCCTGCCAGTGAGGTAACAATGGCAGAGCTATTGAAAACCGTGGGCTATACCACCGGATGCATCGGCAAGTGGGATGTATCGAACCGAACACCGTTCATCGATCGGATGCCCAACGCTCAGGGTTTTGATTATTACTGGGGAACGCTTGGGGCCAATGACAACGGAAGTGTCAAGTTTCATCACAACAACGAGACAGTGGGTGGCACGCGAGACATGGCCAGCCTGACAAGAATATACACCGACAAAGGCATCGAGTTTCTCAAGACAAACAAGGACAAACCGTTTCTGCTCTATCTAGCCCACACGATGGTGCACTCAGTAATCGATGCATCACCGCGATTCAAAGGCAAGTCCAAAAGCGGTCTTTACGACGACACGATCGAAGAACTGGATTACCATACGGGTCGACTGCTAGACGCGATCGACGAACTAGGATTACGGCAGAACACGATCGTGATTTTCACCACCGACAACGGTCCCTGGAACAATTTACAAGGCCCTTTGCGCAAGAAGCACAACGGTGCCGTGGCTTGGGGATCCTCCGGACCGCTTCGCGAAGGGAAGGGTTCGACTTACGAGGGTGGACTCCGTGTTCCCTGTATCGTTCGCTGGCCAGGCCGCGTGCCGGCGGATCGTGTGAGTGATGCTATCTTCGCCACGATCGACTTCATACCCACTTTTGCAAGTCTCGCCGGTTACAAGGTTCCCGAGGATCGGGTCATTGACGGCGTCGATCAAACTGATTTGCTCTTGGGCAAGAGCGAGCAAGGCGCACGCGAACA
>CAYFJO010001059.1:0-2077 GCA_964343305.1 uncultured Pirellulaceae bacterium
GGTGCCCCAGGATCAGCAACTTCGAGCCAAGCTCGCGGCGCACCGCTTCGATGCGTCGCTGGAGTTCGTCGTTTTCCAGCGGCTTGTAGGGTGCTAGCTCGAATGAATGTTCAATAATGGTGGCCATATTCGAATTATAGCCATCCTTCGACACACTTACAGGGGCGACGCAAGTTGCAGCGAGTGGGCAAAGTTTTCCACCGATCAAGCCGATATAGGACAAAGTGGCGTAGCACAAGCGTCTCCGCTTGTGTTCTTTTCCCGTTGAGGCAAGCGAGCAGGCTTACCCTACGACGAGCACTGGGCGCACCATGTATGACGACGATTTCGACGATGGACTTCGGCAGTTGCCGCAATATTCTCGTAGTCTGTTGAAAATCCAGGTGCCGGTGGCTGTCACCTTGGCGTCGACGAAACAACCCATCGCCAGGATTGCGGATCTCGCCCCTGGTGCCATCATTCAGTTTAGCAAGACGTGTGAAGAGACGCTGAACTTGGAAGTCGGCAATCAACCGATTGGCGAGGGCGAGGCGGTCAAGGTGGGCGACAAGTTCGGTTTGCGCCTGACATCGATGACCATGCCCGATGAGCGGTTCAATTCGGTCGGCAATCAACGCGCGTTGGATGAAGCCGGTTCGGACGACGTGTAGATTAGCCCAAACCAGGAAACGTCGCACCTGAAGTGGCGAATCGCACCAGGTCGCTGGGCAGCCCCTGCGTGATTCGCAACTCGCCAACGTTGAACAGCGTGCTCATGATCGTCGACACGAGATGATCTGAGTTCACTGCATCTGCCGCTGGCTGGCCGCCGTCGCGAGTTGATTGGCCGATGACCTGGCCGTGCGTGATTCCTCCTCCGTATAACATCAATGGTGTCAATCGACCCCAATGATCTCGGCCGCCATTTTTGTTGATCTTTGGTGTGCGGCCCATCTCACCAGTCGAAACCAGCAGAATGTCGTCGCCCAAACCACGCTCCTCGCAGTCTTCGATGAATGCCGCGATGGCGTGATCGAATGGTTGTCCGACCGCTTCCATGCCCCGCGAGACTCCAAGATTGTTTTTGTCGCCGTGCATGTCCCAAACAAATCGTGTCGCGATGGTCACGAAACCACAGCCAGCTTCGCATAGTCGACGGGCCAACAGCAACTGACGGCCAAGTGTGCGGGCGTTTGTTTGATACCACTTGCGACCGTCGCGGCCGTTCGTCTTGTCGGTGTAACGCTCGTCGTGAATGAACTGCCGTGTGTCGTAACGTTCGATCGTGCGCGGATCTTCTTTCGACAAATCGAACGCGTCGGCAACGCCGCGCAGCACCATGTCGAACGCTTGTTGGCGATAGGTGTCGACGCCATCCAAAGCCCCCGTTCGATCGACATCACGTTTTAACCGGTCTAGCGAGTCGAGCAGATTGCGCCGGTCGTCGAAGCGCTCGGCCGGCAACATCAACTTCATGTTCTTTTGCAGTGTCGAGCCGCCGCCTGGCGCGAACGGCGAATACGAACTGCCCAAGTCACCCGACGCACCGATCTTGCCGAATCGTTCATCGGGACCAAGGTCTTTGGGTTCAACCGAGTTTGGATACAACGCAACATTGGTGGGCATGCCGGACTCGGGATGATTCGTGCCGACCAACCGCGAGTAGATCGCGCCGATGTTGGCATCCAGCGACGACTTGCTGATCAGGGGCCGATTGCTGTGCCCGCCGCTGCCCGTTGCGTAGGAACGAACGATTGCTAATCGATGTGCATGCCTAGCGAGTCTCGACATCGTCGCGCCGAACTGAACGCCGGGCACGGAAGTTTGCGTCACACCGCCAACCGTTCGGATCGCCTCCGGCACGTCCAGCTTTGGGTCAAACGTCTCGAATTGCGTGGGCCCGCCGTGTTGCAATAAAAAGACAACGGACTTGCCTGTTGTGAATGTTTTCCTTGCCGCGGCGCCGAACAAATTTGCTTGCAACAGACTCGCTAGCGTCAATCCGCCGAAGCCTAGACCACCCACTCTCAGCATGGCTCTTCGATCGAATGGCTCGTCGTGGTCAACAATCGACAACATCAGGAAGTTCCTCGGCGGC
>CAYFJO010001060.1:0-2060 GCA_964343305.1 uncultured Pirellulaceae bacterium
ACCGAATTCTTGCGATTTCCATGGATCACTGGACGTGGCAGAATTAGGAATGTAAATGTGAAAAAGCGGGAAGTCCGCCCGAGATGGGAATTCGCGGATGGCACCGATCTCCCTGCTACAGAGTGGTTGTTGATTTGATGTTGCTTTCGTTGTAGAGTCAGCGGGTGTTTCGCGTCATGTTTCCAGGCACTTTTGACCCACCGACCAATGGGCACGCAGACATCATGATGAGAGCCGTCAGGATGTTTGAACATCTCGATGTGGTGATTTCGGTCAATCCCCAGAAGTCGACGATTTTTTCTCCCGAAGAACGGGTGGAGATGATCCAATCTATCGTGGGCGGCATGCAGAACGTCAGCGTTCATACGTGGGAGGGACTCATAGTAGATTTCGCTGCGAAAATGCAGACTAGGATCATTCTTCGTGGCGTGCGTGCACTGACTGATTTCAACTATGAGTTCGAACTGTCAATGATGAACAGAGCGCTCAGTCAGAACATCGAGACGGTCTTCCTGCCTACAGATCAGAAGTACTTTGTGCTAAGGTCGTCGACGATCAAGGAGATCGCCCGCTACCACGGCGACATATCCAAGATGGTCCCATCAGTCGTCGCCGCCTATCTGAAATCGAAGTTTGAGAACCTTGACATATCAGCTCAAACAGAGTAACTTTGCCCGATTTCGACAGAACGAACGACGAGGTGCGATGCCATGGCAGTGGAACCCAAGAGAAAAACATCGAAGTCACGTTCTCGGAGTAGAAGGGCAGCCAATGCCAAGATGCGCATTCCGGGGTTGATCGAGTGTGACAATTGTGGAAACCGCGTGCTTCGTCACCGGGTCTGTACCAAGTGTGGATTCTATCGTGGAAAACTAGTCTTGGAGCAGGAAGAAATGGCCTGACAACTCCGGCAAGCATTGAGTTGTACGGGAGCCGGAACCCAATGTATGAGGATGCAGAGAGATATGGAGGAGCTGAATCATGGATGACCTATTCGAAAGAATGAAGAAACTGATAGCCGACAGACTTGAGATCGACGAGGACAAGATCACCCTTGATTCATCGTTTCGGCAAGACCTGGGGGCGGATAGCCTGGACACGTACGAGTTGGTGTACGCCATTGAGGAGGAGTTAGGAATCAGTATTCCAGACGAGAAAGCCAATGAGTTCGAGGTCGTTCGTGATGCCATGGAATACATCGAGTCGCAGCTGGAGACCAAGTAAGATTTTGTGGTTTTCCTACACAAGAATACGCACTTCTCGTTGCCACCCGTGTCGAGCGAGAGAAGAAGGGAGCTTCATCTTTTCGAGAAGCGTGCGGGGTTACGGTTTCACACCCTCGGGCTGCTAAACCTGGCCTTCTCCCACCGATCCTATGCCAACGAGATGGAGCATGCGATTGATGACAACGAGAAACTGGAGTTCCTCGGTGATTCCGTTTTGGGACTGGTGGTCAGCGACTACCTGGTGCAGCGTCTCAGGGGCAAGAGCGAAGGTGAGCTGGCGAGGATCAAATCTTTTGTAGTGAGTGAGTCGAGCCTTGTGGATGTTTCTAGACGACTCAGCGTCGACAACTTCATCTTGGTTGGGAGAGGGGAAGAGCATTCGGGGGGGCGCTCGAACAAGGCACTTCTGGCAGATGCCATCGAAGCCATTATCGGCGCGTACTATCTAGATTCGGGGTTCAAGGCGGCGGCCGAATTCGTGCGGCGGCTCATAGTACCCGAGATAGACAAGGTTCTGGAGGACAGGCATCGGAAGGACTACAAGTCCTTGCTGCAAGAGCTGGTACAGACCAACCTTAAGACATATCCTCGGTACAAAGTCGTTCATAGGACAGGTCCTGAACATGACAAGACATTTCAGATCGAGGTCGTCGTGGCCAAGAAGGCCTATGGCCCCGGTGTCGGCAAGAACAAGAAAGACGCTGAACAACGAGCGGCGTGTGTAGCCTATCAGAACCTGTGCGAAGAGGGCTGGTGTCGCAAGGCCAAAGGGCAGATAACAAGGCAATCAGGTGCGACCTCGCGAGGGAAGGCCCTATGATCACGTTTCGGGGG
>CAYFJO010001061.1:0-2059 GCA_964343305.1 uncultured Pirellulaceae bacterium
TACATTCCGCTCGGCGGCAACCGTCGAGGAGGTTTGTTAATGTATCGCAATTTTTTGCTGACGATGGTCATCTCTGGCCTGTGGCACGGCGCGGCGTGGACGTTTGTCATTTGGGGTGCGCTACATGCGCTGGCCACCATCGCGACGCGCAGCGCGGAAAGATCCGCGTGGTACCGGGATCGGGTGCCGAAGTTTGTCAAGCAACTGGCCGTGTTTGGGGTCGTCTGGTTTGCTTGGATTTTCTTCCGAGCCGAGAGCTTGAGCGATGCTTGGCTGATTGTGACCAGAATCTTCACGACCGGTTGGTCTGATCCAGCGGTTCCGTTGTTGGCCATGATGCTGGTCGGATCGGTGTGGCTGTATCAATTCATGTTCGAGTCCCTGGCGCGGCGAATTCTTGAGTTTTCTGTGGTACGCATCATGCTGGTGGTGGTCATGATTCTGTACTTATTGACGGCGACCGGCTCCGGCGAATCGGCTTTCATTTACTTCCAGTTTTAGGCGCGACGACGAAATGACATCCGACGAATCAACGAAGAACGATTTGCAGATCACGCGGCCGACCGACGACGATGCGATTGAATTTGGACCAAATGCTGTGCGTCTATCTGTGCGGGAGTGGATCATCGCCGCTTCGGTATTGCTGCTCGTCGTCATTTTCACACCCGTCGTCTGGAAGTCGATAGAACCGTTCGAGCCACAGACGGACTATCGTGTTCCATTCGATTTCAGCGACGATTATTGGACTTACCAACGATCCGTTGAATCCACGACCGCCAACGGCAAGATCCTGGTCATTGGCGACTCGGTCGTCTGGGGTGAATATGTCGATCCTCAGCACACGCTTTCGCACTATCTGAACGAATTGCACGGCGCAGCGCTTTTCGCCAATGGTGGCTTAAACGGTACGCATCCACTCGCACTGCAAGGGCTCATCGAGAGCTATGCCGCGGACATCAACAACATGCACGTTATTCTGCACTGCAACCTATTGTGGATGAGCTCTGAAGAACGCGATTTGCAAGCCAAAAAGGAGATGTCATTCAATCACCCGCGACTAGTGCCACAATTCGTTCCCAGCATTTCCTGCTACAAGGCACCCGTGGATGAGCGAATAGGCATTGTCATCGACCACCACATCCCGTTTCACAAATTGGTGAACCATATCCGTGTTGCCTATTACGACAGTCAGGACTTGCATAGTTGGACACTCGAACATCCGTACGAGAATCCCTTCGAACCGATCCGACTGGAATGTCCTAAACCAAAGAACGAGCCGCACAGCAATCCGATTCCATGGACCGAGCGTGCAATTCCGATCCAGGACATTCGCTGGATCGACCTCGACTCGTCGCTCCAATGGCAGGCATTCCGTGCGACCGTTGAACTATTGCGCGACCGTGGCAATCGGGTGTTCGTCATTGTCGGCCCGTTCAACGAACACATGCTGACCGAAGCGAGTCGCGAGCGATACACTTCAATGCGAACGCATGTCGAAACCTGGTTGAGCAACAACGCGATCCCACATCATGTGACCAAGCCACTACCCAGCCACGAATACGCCGATGCCAGCCATCCACTTGGCTCCGGTTATGCCCGTCTTGCAAAACAAGTGGATAACGAAGGAGAGTTTAAACAATGGCTTGCTGATCTCTCGAATCCGAAAGATCGCTAGAGCCGATCGCACATGTTTGTTCTGATGGTCCGTCCTGTGTTATACACGGCCAGTTAGTAATGTCCGCATACGTCGTTTAACGCCGAGCCGGCAGGCGACGGCACACGAATAGCCGTCGCCTGCCGGCTCGGCGTTAAACGAGGACATTTTCTACTTGGCCGCGGCATAACCGTTTGGCCACCAAGAAAGAGAGAGGTCAAAGAGTTTGAAAGGGTCGCGCCTGGTTGGCCCGGAACAGCGATTGCGGCACAATTGACAACAATGCCCCCTGACGATTCAGACACGTAGACGCGGACAACCACGTTCACATTTCCCGGGAGGATCGGACATGCCGTACCACTTTGCCCAACGTTGTTTGTTTGTTGCCGTCTGGCTCGTCGCTGC
>CAYFJO010001062.1:0-2058 GCA_964343305.1 uncultured Pirellulaceae bacterium
AGGGTCGGCGGCAATCGCGCTGGGAACGACGCTGGCCAAATCGTACTTCACGCGACGCGCGGACACGGGAGTCGACAACAGTCCGTTTGCCAACCCGGAAACCTCGTTGAATTGCTGCACTGCCTTCTTGGGATCGTAGCCGGGGTTCTCAAACAAAAAGATCTGATGATTAACGAGCGCGTCTAGAGATTCGTTGTAAGTTGCAGGAATGGCCAGCGCTTCGAGTTGGTATTCGTCCTCGCCAATGTCGCTGGCTTCACTCAGCACAGTTGTGGCAAATGCAACGAACCCTTCCGCACCGCGACCATAAATGCTGTAAACGCCTGGTTCTTTGACATCGCTAAACTCAAATTCGCCGCTCGCGTTGGTTACGCTTGCACCTACCTTTTCACCTTCGCGAATCAGCAGCATGCGGAGTTCCTTTGCCGGACGGATTGCTTGTCCGTCAGCACTGGAATGAATGTGGCCACGAATGACACCATTCTTCGCCACAATGCCGGTTGGCACTTGGTCCTGTGCTAGCAAGTAGTGGGAAGCCATGAATGAACAGACAACGCCAATTAACAAATAACAACGCATGGTAATTCGATCTCCAACTAGAATTCAGGCAAAAACTCATTGGTGTTACGATAAGCTTTCGAACCTCCTCTATCAGAGAAGGGTTCACTAGCTTCACCATCATACCTAGCCGTCACCCCCTCTGCAATCGTTTTATCTCAATAATTCTTGTCAGGCTCGCCCACTACGCTGAGTGCTGGCAATGGGTCTCGCCTGGGGCTCATAAACCGTTTCCTCATTTCACTTTATGGCCATTATGGCGGAAATCTCTGAGGTGAGTATTTGACGATTAATTGGTTTTACAGTGACTTTGCGGAACACATATTTTGTGGCGGTTGCTCCAATAAATCCGAATGCTCTGAAGATACCGGTTGTAACGGTCGAGATTACTTATGTGATTATGAATTGTATTGCTGCCCCTTCCTGTGCTCACGCCAAACGAATGGGCATACCAACGCTTGTCAATAATTGGTGCTTAGCAATGAATTGGATTGTCTCAAAGGCCACGATGTTCTGTCTGCTGGCAGTTCTTTTGTCTAGTACGACGGGTTGTCGTATGTTCCGTGGTCGACAGGTGGCCACAGATATCGAGTTTCCGATCTCGGTCGCCGAGAATTCGACGGCAAGCCGCTCGAACCAACTCAAAATAAACTTCTTACAACTGCGGCAAGACCCGCCAGACGAATACATCCTTGCGCCCGGCGACGTGCTGGGCGTTTACATCGAAGGCATCACAGGCACGGCCGAAGCGGGCCCGCCGGTTCACTTTCCGGAAGACGATTCACAAGATCCTTCCATCGGATTTCCAATTCCGATTCGGGACGATGGGAAGATCTCTATGCCGATCGTGGGCGGCATCTACGTGGCCGGTGCGACGCTGCCCGAAATCGAAGAAAAGATCTTGGAGGAATACACGGACAAGCGGCGTATCTTGCCGAGAGAAACGGCGCGGGTGATCGTCACGCTGATGCGTCCGCGACGATACAACGTCGTGGTGATCCGTGAAGATGCAGCGTCCGTTAACTTGCAGCAGTTCCAACAGCAGCAGGGGCAACTCTTTGTGGGGCAAGCCAAAAAGGGAGAAACGTTCTCTGTCAATTTGAAGGCGTACGAGAATGATGTGCTGCACGCACTGAGCGAATCGGGTGGACTGCCGGGCGAGGACGCGAAGAATGAAATCATAATTCTGCGCGGGACGTTTCGCGAGGCACGAGACAATCCGTACCTAATGAACACACTGCTCGATGCGAACCGTCGCGTCGATGTCATAGACAAATCGCTGGTCACACGAATTCCCATTCGTTTGCCGCCCGGAGCGTCAATTCCAAACATTCGACCAGAAGACGTGATTTTGGAAGATGGAGATGTGGTCTTAATCGAAGGCCGAGACTCAGAATTGTTCTATACAGGTGGTTTGCTTGAAGGTGGACAGCATCCGATTCCCCGTGACTATGACCTGGATATTCTAGGTGCCATTGCAGTCGCTGGCGGAAGTTTGGC
>CAYFJO010001063.1:0-2054 GCA_964343305.1 uncultured Pirellulaceae bacterium
AACTCACTGAAAATCAACATCCACAGAGTTTTTCACCGAGACACCGAGCTTTCTTGCTCTACAGGGCGCTGGGCAATTGGCGTTCCCTAACTCGACTCAGTATTCAGTAAAGACCGGCCGACGAGATGTCCAAAAACAATCGCAACGCCTGGACGCGTCAGCTACGATTCTCCACCCGCAGGCGGACCGCGAGAGATTATCTGCGGCGCCTGAAGGATGAAACAACCTTTTTACCGGTTACTTTGCGGGCTCCTTGAGAGGTCGTTAGTTCGCCGGTCAAAGTGTCGCCATCAATTCTCCCTTGAAAATCGCTTTCAAATTCTCGGTCCCCGAACTGAACCGCGTATCTGAAACTTAACTGATTTCCTCCCAACGTAATCTTGTCGATGGCGCTCGAACCATACAGGGCGCTCATGTCCGCATTAATCCGGAGCCGTTGACTGCGGGAGCCCCGCTCTGAGGCAAGGTCCAGATTCCATGTGCCGATTGCCGCGCCGCCGATCCGTTCCCCAACCATTTCGGCTTCTCCGCGGTCGGACGTTGAAACGCCGGTAATGGCGTTGCCTCGGATGTTTCCCTTAAAGGCGCTTTCCCACTCATTGTCCTGCGTCTTGATGGTTCGCGTGAACGACAGTTCCCCGCGGCTGTAGGCAAGCGCGTCGACTTCCTGCTCTCCGCGTTGACTGCTCCATTTCCCGACAAGGTCGCCGCCCGAATCACTCTTGATGTTCAGCGTTCCGGTAAACTCTCTTTCTCCGACCTTAATCTTCATTGCCCAACCGCCCACTGCTCGGGAAATCCTCGGGGCGCGTTTGCCCGCAACCTCGGATTCGCCCCTGTCGCTTGATAGTGTTCCGGTGAGCTTTCCCTCCTCAATAACACCGCTAAACTTAGACGTCGTCTCGCCTTCCCGCCCGCGAAACGTCTGGGTGAAACTAAGCTGATTATCCTCATATTTCACATCCTTCAGTTCGGTGAGTCCAAAGAAGGTTATCCACGAACCCTTTAAACTGCCTTCAGCGCCCTGCGAAAATTCCAGGATCGATTCAAACGGTCTTTCCCCAAACTGAGTCGTAATATTCCAGTCGCCAAAGATCCCTCTACGGGGACCTTGCGCCATCGCCGTTGTCACCACCGCGACCATGATGGTGAAGGTGAGGAAAAAGGAGGTTTTGTGAAGTGTTGAATATTTCATGATTTGTTCCTTGGCAATCGGTTGTTGTTTTTGGGGAGTCACGATTCTCATCTTATCGGAGTCGTGCATAAGTTTTACGGGTAGACACGAGAATCAGACGTCGAAAGCGTCGAGTCGGTTTCATTTTCGTAAAACCGTATCATTCTTGCCGGGCGGTGGTCAAAGGCAACTATTGTTGTGAGGCCACAAAACTCAGTCTCGGTGACCTCGTCCGTAGTGTTTCAAGGTCTCTGCGGTGTATCTCCTGCTCGATGAACATTGGGTTTCGATTCGCGCTGTTTATGCTCGCCTGATGCTTCAATCGCAATTAGCAGACGATCATAGACTATCGCCATGGACAGCCTCTCAAACGCCGTATCACCCCTCTATTTCGCTCATTTTCTTAAGAGCTTTAGACACCATTCTTCTGTTACCCACAAGGTTCGGTAGTTGGATTATCTTGATTCAGATCAAGATGTTGACCGTCTTTGCGATTTATAAAGTTCTTTGGAAAAGCTGTAAATTGCTCGCTGTGAGCTAAGGACACGAGACAAACGGACCTGCTGAATTATTTGAGGCACATTTAACGAGTTTGTTGCGATACTGTGTTTGTTCGCATGCATTGATCCCTAAATTCACTGGAAGTCGTCGTTACGGCGTTTGAAGTTCATCTGAACGAATACGGTACGAATCTGTGCATCCAAAGACTGTCAACCAGTTTAAGTTGGAGGCATTAGAGCCTAGGCTCTTATTGTCTGCGGATCCAGGTTTACTCTTGAATCCTGTGACGCCTCCATCCGGGGACAGCTTTGAAATACTGGAGCAGGATGGGTTGGGTGCACAGGCAGAAGGGAGGGTCTCGGGCGGCTTTGGGGTCTTT
>CAYFJO010001064.1:0-2052 GCA_964343305.1 uncultured Pirellulaceae bacterium
AGGTCGCATCGCTTTCCTTGAGTGTGCGTTGAAGCCATTCGCGTTGGGTCTTGCCCCAAAGCGATTTACCGGGACCGTCCGGCATGTTGTTGGGAGAGCGATGATCGCGACCTTCGGTAAGCCAAATCTGCAGATGCCTGCTGACGCGATGGGTGCGGTAAGTCGGGGAAGTGTTGTCGCCGGCCGGGACAATGGGGAGCTGTTCGCGGAAGAGGTCGATGCCGGTCTGTGGCGTCGGGAGCTTTGAACCGGTGTGATCGGCGTCGTCGTAGCGGAAGTCATGATCGTCCTTGGACCAATAAGATGGCGTGCGGCCAAAGAATTCGACAAGACGTGGAAAACGGAACTGTTCATGCCATTTCTTACGTAACTCGGGCAACGTAGTGGCGGCTGGATGTTCTTTCGTACGCGGCCAGTCGTAGTAGACGATATCGCCAGTACCAACAAAGAAGTCCGGTTCGAGTTTCGTCATGGCCGCAAAGGATGGGTAGCCGAGACGACGATCTTGGTGAGTCGTGGCAAGCGGTAGCTTGTTGGCGGACGTGCCGTCCATAAAGCGTTCATAGATCATGCAACTGCCGACGCAGAAACTGACTTCACGATTGGACTCTGCGCCTGGGTGGGTGCGGAACTGGCGAGTGGGGCCCGTGCGAAACATCTTTCGGTTACTGCCCATCAATGCCCGATAGAAGTAGGTGGTTCCGGGTTTCAGTCCGGTCAGCTTGTGACGCACGATGAAATCGTGAGCAGCGCGGGCGTTCGTCCAATCCGTGCGTTTGGAAGACTTGAAGTCACGACTGGTGGCGTATTCAAAACACGCCACTCCAGAGGCTCCGGGAACATCACCATTGGCGTCGAGGCCGGCGGTGGCAGTCAGGCGGGTTTGCAAGAGGACAGAATCTGCCGTGACTTCACCAGCGAATTCACCTTGCGCAGCAAGCGCCTGAGTGTAGGCGCGGTAATGTTCGGCGACCCTGGCGGCTTTGGTGTCGCCGTGGTGGAAGTAAAAGCGATGGCGCAGTTCCAGACTTTGTCCGGCGGGAATGGTGTAGGCGCCGCCCTGCGAGTTGCAGGCCGGACAACCAACGCCATACGGACGGCAGGAAGTTCCGGGGGGCTTCTGCAGATGCGGATCAAAGTGGTCGGCGCCAAACCGGTTTGCCGCCAGCAATCCGTAAGTCCGGGCGTGCCAGTGGACGGGGAAACGCAGATTGTCCGGATGATCAAACATTGCGATGCCGACTGTGCGGCCGCTTGCATCCGGTCCGTAGTAATCGACCCATTCGGCACGCTTACCCCAGGCATCGGCGTTGCGATGGCCGCGGGAGTTGAGGATCGTCCCCTTGAACTCCGTACTGCCCGCCTGCCGATGCGCCTGCACTTTCATGGTTCCCGCGACGCGGACATACATCCCGCCATCTTTGGTATCGCCGAAGGACACGGGCTTGTCGCCGGCGAAGAGTTTGACGTCGTAGTCCAGCAACACCTGCCGGCGCTCCAACGGAATGAATCTCGCGTGCATGCGCAATCGGAGCACGAGTTTGTCACCATCCAGCCAACGGTTCCATAACACGAACTCGCCAACCGACCCGGAACTCAGTTTCTCGACTTTTTCCAACTTGATCTCGGCATTGGACAACTCGCGTTCCTTGCCCGGACGCCAGTACCAGAAGTTCAATCCATTCACGTCGCTGTGCGCGAAACGCAACGAACGATGATGCGGATGATCCTGCGCCTCATGCGCCACGCCGTCCTTCATTGGATAGTGACGTGTGATGGTCTCGCCGTTCGGTCCGATCACGGGATAGAAGTAAGGCCCCAACCATTCCTTGTGTCGCCACTCTGTGAACAGCTTGCCGTCAATCTCAACGCGAATGCGATCGTCGAGTTCGGTCAATCGAACGCCGGCGATCGTCTGGGAAGTGACGAGCAACACGATCGTGGCGACAAATAGCGTATTCTTCATATTCTGCATTTCTGTAGCTTGACTCTCCGAGCTTGTCATTACCCAAGTTTTTCGAGTTCAAATTGCACTAACCAATCTCATGCCGT
>CAYFJO010001065.1:0-2037 GCA_964343305.1 uncultured Pirellulaceae bacterium
GACAGAAACCGCGTCAAAATCGATAACTGTCAGATCAGGTCTGAATTACTACAGGGTACGTGTGAGGAACGACTTGCCGTTGCCCACGCTCCGATGCTCCGACGCTCCTAACGCTTATGCTTCCGCCGGCTCTTCATATTCCGCGATGATACTGTCGTTCGTGTGGGCCAAGTGTTCGAGAGCTTGTATAGCGTCCACGCTAACATAGGAAATGAACGTGCAACTACGTGATAACGGACCGCGATCCAAAAGAGAAAATACCGGACGTAGCATCTCTCGGAACACCTTATCCCTCCGCTCATCCGGGGCCACAATATGCAGTTTGATGTCCATGTTGGGTTGGAGCGCGAGCAAATCAGCCATCCTGAGCAGGCCAGAATACACAGCAGTAGTGTGCTCGACCTCAAAGGCCCTCACAATGGATCGCCCCTTAAGCCACAGCACGTCAATCTGCTTGATCGTATCCAGGGTCGTATGGTCGTAGTTCAATGGCAGGTCTTCGAGAAAGACGTTTACCGCAATTTCGGAGATCAACTCGCGAATGCGACTTCGATCGCTTCGGGGTATCCATATCCTGAAGCCCATCATCGCACCGATCTCAGCTAATTTGGCTTGGACCTGAAGCGATTGCCGCGCATCCGGTCCATGTGAAGCTAGCGCGATGGACCCGATTTCTTCATCTGCTTCATCATCGCTCGGAACTGTTACAGTGACCTCTCCCTCGACGGTCTTGACACGTCGACTCCGTTCCCACTTTTCTTTCAACTCCGGCGCGTAAAAATCCAGCACTCTTGATGGATTTGCTGCCTGGAGATCGGTGCGCAACTTCAACAACGCATCATCCAGTTGCCGATCTGTCCACTTGTTGAGTTTTTTTTGTGGAGCAATTCCAAAGGCCTCCAGAATGGTTTTGCGGTCTTTGTTTGAAGAGATCCTCTCCACGAGATCGGGAAAAGCAAAATATCGTAGCATGTGCCTGAACTGTCGGCTTCCTTCTTGTGGCACCCTCTTTATCCAGTCCATGAACCTATCGTAATTTGTAAGGATGCGCTGCCGTTCTGCGCCTGTCCTTCGCTTCAAGTCGAGCGTCAGCGAGATCAGAAATGTCAACTCGTCAGGGTGATAAGTGTTGAACCCCGGCCCGCCCGATCCAATTCCGACGAGTATCTCATCGCGCAGCAGGGGAATGCCCTCGGACAGTTGCTGTCCAGACAATGCCCATATGTCTCGCACTTGCCGCCGCTTGGTCCTGGCCTTCAAGTTCGAAGGAAACAGTAGAATCGCCCAGAGCATTTCGGCCATCAGGCGCTGCGCAGACTGGGAAGCTGGCATCATCTGCCCCTTTAATTTCGTCAGAAAATCATCTTTGCCGAAGTCGGGATGGTCTACGAATGCATGATGTACTTCTTCAGCCAACTCTATCGTCCAGAAAGATGCTCGTGAAAAAAGAGAGCCGGCATCAATGAGGCAATTGTTGATCCATTGCTCGGCTGCTACGAGCGTCGGCGCGATATTGCGATCATGAACCTGACGTGCCACTTATTTCGCCCTTCGAGCTTCAAGATACTTCACAGCGTCCGGGACCTGTAGGATTTACGGCAACCCAACGGCGAATTGCAGCGTTGCGCCATATCTCTCTTATATCTCTCTTGGATCAATCTGCACATACCACGCGTGGCGCCCAATGACCGCAAGTTCGGAAGCCGTCGCCGACGAGTGCTTCGCCCATGGCAGCTCCTGGCCATTGGTCACCCGGTCGCCCAGGAACATGCCGACCTAGCTCGCCGTCATATAGCCGTCGTCGTTGGCGTCGGCCCGTTCCTCGCCTTTCAAGGCGCGGACAAAAAGCTTCCGGAACATGCCGTCGTCGGAAACCTTTTGCTCGGCATCGCCCGAAGTAAGAAACTGGCGCACCGGCAAGGTTGTCGCCCGCGTGATTGCCGGCGGCATGGTACGCTGCCCGAAGGCCGGGTGAACTAACACCCCGATCAGGACAATGGCGGCGAAAAGGTATGTCAGTCTTGCCGGCATTGCTCC
>CAYFJO010001066.1:0-2030 GCA_964343305.1 uncultured Pirellulaceae bacterium
ATGTTCAGGATTTCTTAGAGCGTGAAGTTGTTTCATCAGAAGCTGTGTTGTGGGGCGACTATCCCTGCTATCGGCTGTATCGGACGTCCGATGGCAAATATATGGCGCTTGGGGCCATCGAACCCGAGTTTTGGATCGATTTTTGCAATGCCATCAACCACCCCGACCTGATTAGCCAACAGTTTCTGCCTGAGCCTGAGATTGTCAAGGCCGTCCAATCCGTCATTGGAACCAAAACGCGTGATGATTGGACCAATCAGAACATCGATTGTTTCACGCCTGTTCTTACCTATCTTGAAAGCAAGGAGCGGGGCTATGTCCAAAGCACCGATTGAACTCATCAAGCCGGTTACGACAATTGATCAGTTTATCGATGTCGTCGCGGACGAGTATGCCGAACGAGAGGCTTTTACGATCCGCCGGCGCGTCATCAACGAGAAAGTTAATTACAAAGATATAAAAGCGTACCACAGCGCCGTTCAAAGATTTCTCGTCCAAAATGATGTCGCGCATCAGGATCGTGTACTGTTGTGGGGCATGAACTGTCCTGAATACGCGATCCTGCTACTCAGCCTTATGGCCGGCGGACAGGTCGCTGTGCCTATCGACTTTCGCACCTCGGATGAAGTTCTCGAAAAAGTCATTGACCAAACCAAACCTAAAATGGCCTTTACATCTCGTTTTCTAAAGAGCGATGTCATCAAAACTAGAATCCCTTGTGTCCTTTACATTGAAGATTTGTTCGATTTGCTCGTGCCGTGCATGATAGATGAACCATTGAAAATCAGCCACCCAAATGGTTCCACTGATCCAAAACGAATGTGTGAAATCGTTTACACGTCGGGCACGACCGGGATCCCCAAAGGGGTAAAAATCTCCCAGGAAAATATACTTTCCAACCTCAAGGCAATCCTGAAAAGAATCCCAATGCTCAAGACGTTTCGCACGATTTCTATTCTTCCGCTGAGCCACATGATTGAACAGGAAATCGGACTTTTCACGTTACTATCGATTGGCGGACGGTCAACCTACTTGACACGCATCAACAGTGTTAAGTTGAGTAAAGCGATCAAAGAAGTTGCGCCGACCTATCTCGTGGTCGTTCCACAACTCTTGAGCCTACTTTGGGAACGAATCGTCGCCCAAGCAAGAGATCAAAACCGCTATGAGTTGCTCGTAAGAATGCTGAGAATGGGTGATCGTTTGCCTCGATCTTGGCGCCGGATATTATTTCGAACTGTGCATAAACAGTTTGGAGGGCGCGTGGAGTTCATTGGGTCTGGTGGTTCGCCGTTGAATTATGGAGTCGCCAAGAATTTCACCCGAATGGGTTTTGACGTTTACGAAGGGTACGGCGCGACAGAAATAACCGCCGCCGCGACTTTTAACTTTGAATCTGACAATATCGGGAATGTCGGTACGCCGCTTGATGGGGTTGAAGTAAAACTTGATGAAGACAACCAGATTCTCATCAAGAGTGAGAGCGTGAGTTCGGGTTACTACCAAAACGAAGAAAAGACCAGCGCAGCATTCATCGATGATTGGTACCACACAGGAGATGTAGGAGAATTCAACGCGAAAGGTGAGTTGGTCATCAAAGGCCGCGACGTCTTCAAAATCGTGCTGGAAAACGGCGAGAAGGTCTATGTAGAGGACGTTGAACAAAAAATCAATCGCCATCCGAGCGTAAAACATAGTTGTGTGGTTGGCCTGAAAAGAAATAGCGCTGACCAGATTCATGCGGCGGTGATATTACAGGATGGCGTAGATCGTCAGGATATTGCGGAAGTTATCAAAGAAATCAATGAAACGCTGGAATCAAAACAACAGATCTTCAGCTATTCGACCTGGGAACGTGACGATTTTCCGCGGACGCACACGCTTAAGATTGACAGGAAATTAGTCAACAAAATTATCACCCAAAATGTCGCTGAGTCGGTTCATGGGGAATCCGAAATAACAGCCGCAACTCAACAATTGGATGTGGTTGATATTATCGCGCTGATTAGTAAAGTGCCGGCTGACAAAAT
>CAYFJO010001067.1:0-2025 GCA_964343305.1 uncultured Pirellulaceae bacterium
TGCCCAACGACGAGCAAGTTTTCAATTACAAAGAGCCGCCGCTGCGGCGCGTCCGTCGGCACTTTGAGTTCCCATCGTGCGACGGTCGCGGCGTGTATGTGATCGACTTAATCGGCAATGGCCGCAGTAGCCGTGTGCTTGTTCGCAAAGGTCGCTTGCACTACCTCGTTCGCACGACCGTGGCGGGGCACGAGTTCGCTGTGCTCGACGAAAAGAACGAAGAGTTGCCCGATGCCGCAATTCATCTGGCCGGCCACAAATACTCGGCTGACGAAGATGGAACGATCACCGTCCCGTTTAGCAATCAACCGACAACGCAGCGAATCGTTTTGTCACACGGCGATTCTTGTTCGCTGACCAGTTTTCGCCACGAGTCGGAAGACTACCGACTCACTGCCGGCATTTATTTCGATCGCGAGTCGCTGATTACACGGCGTACGGCCCAAGTGCTTGTCCGCCCGTCGCTGGCGATCAACGGCACTCCGGTGACGCTCTCGCTGCTGGAAAACGTGAAGCTGGTCATCACGTCGACCGATCTCGATGGCATTTCAACGACCAAAGAAGAGCCGGACTTCAAGCTGTTCGAAGATCGCGAATCCGTCTTCGAGTTCCAAGTGCCACCGCGACTCGCTGACTTGTCATTCGAGCTGCGCGGCAAAGTGCAGAACCTGAGCCAGAACAAAAAGGTTGATGTCAGCGCGGGCATGTCCGTGTCGATCAACAGTATCGACAAGACAGACCAGATCGCCAAACTGCACTTTGGACAGGTCACTGGTGGGTACTTCGTCGAACTCCGTGGCCGAACGGGCGAACCACGACCGGCCCAGCCGATCCGCTTTTCGTTGAAGCACCGCGACTTCCGCACGCCAGTCAACGTCACATTGCAAACTGACGAGCGCGGCCGCGTAACGCTCGGCAAGATGAAAGACATCGTCAGTTTCAAGGCCACCACACCGCACAACTCGACGCGCTCGTTCGACCTGCTGGGCGATCATCACTCGTACTATCAAACGATGCACGCCGCCGTCGGCGAAACAATTTCGTTGCCGTACATGGGCGACGAACAAAAGCCCGAGCGTGATCAACTCTCGCTGCTTGAGGAACGGCGCGGCGGTTTTGTGGCCAACCGCTTCGATGCGTTGTCCATCCAAGACGGACTACTCAACATCAACGGTCTCGCGCCGGCCAACTATGACCTGCTCATCAAATCGACGGGCAGGATCATCAAGCTGCGCGTTACCGAAGGACCGCGACGCGCGGGTTATGTCGTCGGCAATCGACGCAAGTTGGAAGTTCGCGGCGAACAACCGTTACAAATCCGCAGCGTGGAGTTGGCCGAAGAGTCGCTGAAGATCCATTTGCAAAACGCCAACAAGTTTGCTCGCGTCCACGTTTTTGCCACTCGTGTGCATCCGGTGTTCGATGCGTACGCACATTTGAGCACGGTGCGAGATTTGCAGCCCAACATGGTCACGATGTCGACGCTCGAGTCGGCATACGCAGCCGGTCGCGACATTGGCGACGAGTATCGCTACATCATCGACCGCAAGTACGCGAAGAAATTTCCGGGCAATATGCTCGAGCGGCCTAGCCTGCTGCTGAATCCGTGGGCCATCCGCAACACGGACACGTCGCAACAACGCGCAAAAGACGGCAGCGCGTTTGGTGCAACAGATCCGGAAAGTGAGCCAACGGCCGAGCTTTCGCCAGGTTCTGGCGGCGGCAAACGTCGATTGGCCGATTTCAGTAACCTCGATTTCCTCGCCAATTCGTCCGCCGTTGTGGCGAATGTCAAACCGAACAAAGTTGGCCTGTGTGAAGTGCCGCTCGACAAACTGGGTGACCACCAGCAGTTTCACGTGATTGCGGTCGATCCGCGCAACACGACGTCGCGTGAATTCGCGCTAGCTGAAACGAAAACGCCAATCCTCGACCTACGACTTGCCGACGGGCTCGATTCGGACGAACATTTCACGCAACAAAAACAAATCAGCGTGCTCACCGCCAAAGACGAATTCGTCATGC
>CAYFJO010001068.1:0-2022 GCA_964343305.1 uncultured Pirellulaceae bacterium
CGACATCAAACGTGTGCGAGCCGCCGTCGTAGAAATGCGCGAACTTCATCGGCACGTGGAAACCGGCTTTGCCGGTCGGCGAAATCGCGGACAGCTCCGTTCCGGCTTTGCGGGCTCGCTGGCGGCAAACATTAAAATGCCAAGGTAGGCTTTGCGAAGGTTTGCGACCGATCACCTGGTTGAGTGGATCGTTCTCGTCATCGGTCACCGGAATGCGAATTTCGACGATCCAATGATCTTCGGCTACGTGCGTCGCAACCTCCGCCTGTGATTCCCAACGGAACCGGGTTGATTTACCAGCCCCACGATCAAGATCGGCTAATGCACCAGCGGGATTGACCGCGATCTGGTAATAACTGTGTGAATCAGTATCAAGCAGGACCTCCACCACATCACCATACCAAATAGCCTCGTCATCGTGCTTCGTCGCGGTGACATTCAATTCCTCTCCAGGCCGATCTTCGCAACGGATCGCGAAATACAGATGCTGTCCAGTGCGATCCCAACCTGCCATGACCGATGTGCCAAAAACCGGTGGCGTTCCGGTCTGCAATTCGCGAAGCCGTCCGACCGACCATTCCCGATGCTTCACCCAGAATTCGTCGTCGAGTTTGCCGTCAATGACGATCGGCTCTTTCGGCTCCCAGACGGTGCGCATCTTCGCGACGAGCCCGCGTCCCTGGCCAAGTTGCTTCGCCTTGCTCCGCAGTGCGTTGAGGAAGTTGTCGATCAATTCGAGGCGCTTGGCGTAGATCGAATCCGGCGCCACTTCCGACTTCGCCTTTTCAATCATCTCCAGCGCCGTGTCGGCCTTTTCCTTCTCCTTTTCCATCGCCTGATAATTCGCCTCGCAGTAATCGAAAAACGCCTTCATCTTCGGTCCCGCCGATCCGTAGAACACGCGACAGTATTCATCCAGCATCGCCTCGACATCGGCGTCTTTGCCGCTCCACCACATGCGAGCCGTGAAGTAGACCTGAAAGTGATCGAAGCCGATGTTGGGATCGTCGTGGTAACGGGGAAAGCTCAGCCAGATATCTTCGCCACGTGAGATTCCCTTGGTCGCGTTGATGCTTTCGCCATTAGTACGAGCAACGAATGCGGGCAGATACGTTCCGCGTCCGGTGAAGGGATAATTTTCGAAAACGATGATCGGCCTGTCGGTCTTCTCCAGCCAGCCGGCCCGGAGGTTGCGAACGTATTCGCGTTGTTCCGGCAGGCTGTTTCGCGGCCGGCGTCCACCGACGATGACGACCTGAACGTTGGGCTCCAGTTTGTCGATGTTCGTTGGCGGAAGCGTGTTCGCCCCGTAGGCACAACAGGCAATCAACTTGTCCGGGTGTGTTTTGCGAACTTCTCTGGCGACCCGATTCGCAAAGTCCCAGACATGATTGGATAGCTTGCCCCGCGCACCCATTGCATCGACCTGTTTGCCTTCGCAAAGCTCACACTGACAGATCGAGCCGTAGGCGTCCGGCGGCATGATCGAGACCGATTCGTAGTCGTAGACATCGAACTGAGCCCGCGCCCAATTCACCGTCGCGTCGAACAATGCTTCGTTGGAATAGCAGAGGTGATTCAAGCGTTTGCCGGTTTGTGTATCGCGCTGGCCGCCATAGAGGGCGAACCAGTCCGGGTGCTGTGTTTTGAGAATCTCGGGATGCGTCATGGTGTGCATCCCATGAGCGATCATGAGCCCGTAGGGATGGCGAATTCCCAACCGCATCGACCATCGCATGACCTCGTCGTCAACGGTCGCAAATCGGACGCTGAATTGCCGGACCTCGAAATCCGGCTTCACGGTTTCGTCGATTTTCGGCAGCGGTATCGACTTCGTCTTCGGAACGACCTCGCCGAGTTCGCCGGGCAGGTACCAGCGCACGCCTAGGCTTCGCAGGTAGCCGCAGACCGCATTGAACGAACCACGCTCGTCGAACTGCCAGAGATACTCGCGATCTTCCTTCGCGAGCGCTTCGGGCATCCGTTCGCGATACTTGTAAAGCCCGCCATTGGGAACGCCGA
>CAYFJO010001069.1:0-2022 GCA_964343305.1 uncultured Pirellulaceae bacterium
TTAGTCCCAGGTTGTACTTTTGGGCGAATCGTTCTTCGTCTGTAATACGAAGAAGTTTCATTAGTTCTTCCGATAGTTTGCCGGTTGAACTTCCATTAATCTTGATCTGTTCTTCGAGTTTATTGAGTTTCTGTTGTGTTAAGCTCAGTTGCTCCCGAATGTTAGTGAACACGCGCTGGGTTCCAGCACTCGATGTACCCTGGGTTTTCAAGAAGTCGCTCAATCGTTCAAGTTGTTGCTCCGATGTGTGTTCAACGGCACGAACCGCAATTTGACTGGACACTTCTTCTTGAAGTTCTTGGGCATATTTCTCGACAGAAAGTCTAGCGGACCTTTGGGCTTCACTTTCAGCCTTTCCTAGTCGTTGTTCAACGGCTTGTAGTCTTTGGACAGCTTGCTCATGAAGTATTCGCGCCTGGACCAAATCGTCTTCAAATTGCAATAAATCCAAAACCACGTCGAGTTGGTTTGCGATCTCAGTGCCCGTCTCGGTGGGTTCAACTTTGCTTCTCCCGATAATGCGAATTACGTTCGACTTAGAGAGAGCTGAACACAGCGCCGCTCGTGGCCTTCCCGATAAACCAGCGTTCGTCTTTGTTAACTGTGGGAGCTTACGAAGAGCAGCCGTATTGATCCGTTCCAGGATTTCACTCTTTGTTGCCGCTTTCTCGGCAACAGAATTTGGACCTTGAAGTTCGCGTAAGAGTTCAGCCCCAGCAGCCGAAAGAGCGAGCTTTTTGTTTTCTCGTTCGACGTAACCGCCGTCGGCGATCAGTGACTGTAATGTGGGCTTGTGCTTCGGTTTCAGCCCGGCTTCTGTTTGCGTTACGAAAACCAATGCGGACTCTTGTTCGTCGAATGCCCGGTAAATATGTCCCACCGCAAGTGCGGCGTCACGTACTTCTTGCATCGAAAAACTATCGTCATTTATCGACTGACAAACTTCCCCCAATATGGAAACGGCTTTCATCGGCGTCATTTCGCACGACCTTGTGGTGGACTTTGAGTAAACGTCGAGTCTGCCAGATGTCTACGCACGGTTATCCCGCAACTAGCACGACCAAAGCATTCACTCCCCGTCGATGTTGAGGGAATTGATCTCTTCGAGGGACTCCGATTCAACCACACTACCGTCTTCAACATCATCGCTTTGGTGTACAACGCTCTCTTTCCTTCCCGCTTGAGTTTCCATTCGTTCTTCCAGTTCGTCGAAGAGGCTTGTGAGAAAATCGATTTCCATGACTTTTTCGAGGGAAGGGTTTGCAACTGCAAAGGCGAAGGTGTCACTACACGCAAACTTGGTTGAGAAATCACGCACAGGCGCCAAATCCCACGTTACACGACATTCAGTCATCAGCGCGTTCCAGTCTTCGTCTTGCTCGGACCCAGCTTCAGAATCCCACATGCTCGGGAGTATCCCAAGCAATTCGATTTCCTTTGCCACGATCCCGCCACTTTTCAACTGCTTGACTGCGTTGAGCAATTGGCGCACCGAATGGTATGGTTGGCCGTCACTTTTTCGCGGCTGTTCCGGAATGAGTACATAGTCAGACGCGGCCAACCCATTGATCCAAGCGGTTTTCGGCCGGGACGGACAATCCAAGAGAATCACGTCGTACGAATCCCGAATTTCGTCCAAAGCCTCTCGCAGCCGGTAGCGAACCTCGTTTTCCCCATTGCTCATTAGCCAATCCATCATAACTCGCATTTCCACTCGCTCGAATTCCTCGTCACAGGCCAGCAGATCAAAACCGCCCGGGACTTGTTCGATGATCTTCATGAACGGCTTGGAATTTCCGCCAGACAATCCTCCATTGTCAAATATGCGCTCCACCAAGCCCCGTGAGTGACTAATGCGTTTGCGTTGTTCGTCGGAAAGGCAGATTTTCGTCAACTGACTTTTGCTGTCCAAGTCAACAAGCAAGACGCGCCGCCCTTCGCGCCAATACATGGCACCAAGCGCCATTGCAGTCGTGGTTTTTCCTACTTCCGGGCGCAGGTTCGTGATTGCAACGATCGGCG
>CAYFJO010001070.1:0-2001 GCA_964343305.1 uncultured Pirellulaceae bacterium
TAGCACCAAACGGAATAATGCCTGGTCAACATAAAGATTGATATTTTACGGTCCAGCGCGGGGCATGGCGTCAGGATGGACTGAGAGCACCAGCAACCGGTTGCCCATCCAGGGAATGCGATGTTGCGCGGCGTTGATGCGATCGATGATTGGCAACACGTCGCCTTGGTAGTTGAACGCGTCATCGAAGTACACGATGACCGATGTCGGCGTGCAATAGATGTTTCCCGGCCGTTCGAAGAACAGGCGACGCAGCGTGCCGATAAACGTGCCCTCCCAAGCCGAACCCAAAGCCGCCGAAAAGTCGCCGCAGGCGTTGTACAGCAAGCCCGTCAGCCAACCGATCATCTGTAACGGACCGCGGCAAAAACGCGGCCGACGACGATCCGGACTATCTTTGTCGTAGCCACAACGCGCCGCGTTCAGGAACGCATCGTGCACTTCCACCCGATAGCTTTGCTCGTGGTGCTGACGCTCCCGGAACTCGTCCAACACCTCGCGCGGCTCCGACTGCTCGCCGGACTGGCTCGTGTAAAGTGGATGCCAGCGGTCCCTCTTCGGACCGCGAATCACTTGCCGGCAAACAATCGTCCGCACCGCATCCGCCTCACTTTCCCCCTTCAACACCGTCGCCGTTTCCGCCAGACGCACCTCCTTCGGAAACGCTCCCACACAGTCCCCCGGGTCTTCGTATGTTACGAACTCGTCGGCCGGCAAACCCTTCCACAACTTCACCCGGTGCGGATAACGACAGGCCCGCAAGGTCACCTCCAGGTTTGGCGTCTGCTCGGCCAGCGTCAGCAAGCTACGCACGTCCGCGTCACTCTTGCCGGCGCCGGCGTCAAACAAGGCGTGCAGCGAAGCCACCTGGCCGAACCGTAACACCCGCCGCAACAGCAAGCCCGACACGTCACGCAACTCCACGTTCCCCGGTGTGGCTTTGACCGTCACGAACCGCCGCTGGCGCACGTCGTAACCGTAGTACAGCTTCTCGCACCGCATGTACTTGTTGCGTGTGGTGACGTAGCCCTTGCGAATCGAAAACTTCTTCGTCCAGCGGGGAATCGAGTGTTCGTCGAAGCTGAGCAGCGAATCTTCGCCGTCCAACAGATCCCAAGGACTGGTGCGATGGCAGAAGCGATCGACTTCGTTCCATAACAGATGTTTCCGCCAGCCGCCGACCTGCTGCCGCGTGGGTGGCTGGCCGGCCGGACTGCCACTCAGCAGGGCGAAGCCGGGATCGTCGATGTCCTCCAAATGAAAGACGCGCTGGATCCCGCAGATCAGCATGAAGATGCTGGTCAAAAACCCACGCTCAAGCGAACCATACTCATCCGAGAAACATTGCTGGGCGACTCGCCACCAGTCGAGCACCTGGGGCATCAACAAGAACGCGCCGGCATGCGAGGTGTGTCCGAAAAAAAATCCTCCGGCGGTGGCGGCAGCATCAAGCCGCTGGCGGGCGGTTCTTCGAGAACTTCGATGAGTGCCCGTTCGTCCTCGTGCGGCGAGGGCGGTTGAGCCGGTGTGGTCTGCTCCAGCGAGGGGCGGTCCAAACCATACTTCTTCAGGAAGTCGTGCAGTGCGGTGAGTGATACGCGAACAGCCGCCCCGAACAATCACACGGATTCGGGCAACACCCCATCTGCCGGCTGTCCCAGGAGGAGTTGCGAACGCCAAGGGCGTATCAAAAGGTCTGAGGGATTACGAGAACTTGATCGGAGAATCACCTATGGCGATTTCTCTATCGTGCTGATGTTTCGTTGTGAGGATCGAAGATATCTTGAAGATTTAAGAATGGCTTTCCAAAGAGCCTTGACCATAACGACGAAAGGGTTTTGTCATGCTGGAGTTGACTCTTGATCGTGAGGAACTACGACTGTTGGCGGAACTGGTCGAAAGCCGTATTCACGAGTTGCATCCGACGATTCGTCGTAGCCGAGTTTATCAGTGCACGGAGGAGTTGAAACAGGATTTGGAAGTGCTGGAACGGTTGCGCGA
>CAYFJO010001071.1:0-1994 GCA_964343305.1 uncultured Pirellulaceae bacterium
ACTTTCAGCAGTTCATGCCACGGGCCTGGTGCATCGCGACATCAAGCCAAGCAACTTGATGATTGATGAAAACAATCAGATCAAGCTGATGGACTTCGGCATCGCGCGACGACTCGATTCCGAACGCACGTTGCAAACCACGCAAGGCAATGCGATGGGAACGCCAGCCTACATGTCGCCCGAACAAATCCGCTCCGGGAATCAAGATGTCGAAGTTGGTCCGCCCACGGACGTTTATTCACTGTGCGCAGCGTTTTACGAACTGTTCACCAACCAGCGCATCTATGACCACGACACGATGAGTTTGGAACTGGTCACGACCAAAAAACTCTCCGGTGAAAAACCGCCCAAGCCACGCGTGAACACGAAGGGCCTGTCGTGGGAACTGGAAACGATCATCATGGGCGGCATCGAGCCGGACTTGTCTGACCGATACAAAACGATGGATGATTTGCGTGGCGACATCGACCGCTATCTGGCCGATGAACCGATCGAATACAAACGGCCGAGCATTTTGAGGCGGATGCAGCTGGGCTACCGACGAAACCGGCTCATTTCGAATGTCGTCGCCGGATTCATCATGATCGCGATCCTGGGGAGCCTGTACTACATTCGCCAGATCAACGAGGCTCTCGACTTGGCCAAAACAAATGAACGCAAAGCCAATGCCAAGGCGAAGGAAGCAAACGAACAACGTGGGGTCGCCAATCAAAAGAAGATCGAAGCGGAAGATAACGCCGAAGAAGCAAAACGACAGGAAGGGTTGGCAAAGGAACAAGAGGAAATCGCCAAAGCTGAAACCTCAAAAGCGAGGAGGCAACTCTATTTCAATTCCATCTCTTTGGCTGATCAATATCGCAAACAAGGCAGTTGGAGCAAAGCAAAGGCACTGCTCGATCAATGTTCTCCTGATTTACGTGGAGTTGAATGGGACCTGCTCAACTATCAATGCGATCGCATAACTGCGACGGTCAATTCTGCGGGTTACTCAGTCGGAGTCTTCAGCAATGGCGGGCGACTGTTTGCAATAGGAAGCACTCGCGGCGAAATCACGATTAGAAACTACCAGTCTGCGGCGGTGGTCGTTAAGCTTCGTGCACACAATGCCAAAGTTCAACAAATTCAATTTAGTCAGGATGACAAACGACTTGTTTCCGTAGCGGAAGACAAAAAGATAAGAGTTTGGAATGTATCCAAAGGCGATCTGGCACTTGAAATAGAATGGCTCTCGTTTTCCGACCCGCTGCTCAAATCTCCACCGGTGACTCTCAATTCAGACGGTAGCCTATTGGCGATTGCTAGACAGAATGACGTTGTGTTGTTAGACGTGCCATCTGGTAACGAGCGACTTCGGCTGAAGGGCCACTCAAAAACGATCATGGGAATCGTGTTTGATCCTGAAAACCAATTTATTGCGACTATTGGCAGGGACTACAAACTTCGGATTTGGGACAACGGTGGAAACGTCAGACACGAAAAAACTGTCTATGGACAAGATTGGTCAAAACGCCGTCCGGCGCTGGCTGCAACCTCTGACGGTCGCACCGTATTGACCGCAACGCAGGCCGTTGAGTTTTGGGATCCTGAGACCGGCGAGTTGCGGGAGCGAACCCTAATCGACGATTACGAGAAAGCGGCCTTTTCTGCCGATGGATCGAAGGTTGTGGTGGTTCGACATGGTGTTTATCGTGTCATCGACACCCGAACTCGAATTGTCGAATACACCGCTACAAACCGGGGCTGGCCTTTTACTCTAAGTCCGTCCGGCGATCGAGTTGCGGTTCAATTCTATTCTGGCGTAAGGTTTCAGAACATACGCTCGTCGATGAAGAAAATCAGACTACGAGGCGGGATTTTTTGTGTCCATCCAACCGAGGATTGGATCGCATGGTCGCAAGGTACTCGAATTCACCTCTCCGATACAAATGGGCGTTGGTTGAAATCATTTAGTTCCATAGGAGATGAGGTGAAAGGAATCGCATTTTCACCTGGCG
>CAYFJO010001072.1:0-1994 GCA_964343305.1 uncultured Pirellulaceae bacterium
CGATGCTGCTTACGGGCGTTCCACATACGGATCCGACTCGACCTTTGCCCGGCCACTTGATGATCAATGGGACGCGTATTCCGCCTTCGTAAAGCCAGCCTTTCGCTCCCCGCAGCGGCAGGCAGGATGTCGAGTATGCCTTATCAACATCCTCGGCGGGGACGACCCTTTTGGGATTGCCGACGTTCATCGCCGCCATTCTGCCGTTGTCGGAGAAGAAGATAACGATCGTGTCGTCCTCGATGCCGAGTTCACTAAGCTTCGATACGATCCTTCCCAGACTCTGATCGACACTCTCTACCATCGCCGCGAACTGGACGTTGTCCTGCTTCTGCCTGACTTTAATCGTCCCTCTCGGCAGCACTTTGTGTTTTGAGAACTCGGGAGTCCTGATCAGTCTTACCAGTTCTTCTTTCGACGGATTGTCCTTGCTGTCCGGATTGCCTTCCAGGATGAAGTCCGGGGAATCCGACTTCTCTGACTCGCTCAGCTTTCGCGTGTACTTGGCGACCAGGTCTTTGCGTCCCTGAATCGGATCATGCACCGCAAAGTGTGACATGTAGAGGAAGAATGGCTCGTCTTTATTATCGTCAAGCCACTTGACCGCTTCGTCAGTCAGTCGGTCGGTCAGGTAGTCGCCTTCTTTGCTGTCCAGTTTCTTCAGGCCGAAGGGACCATGAAACGTACGCCAGTTTGCGACAGCATCGGGGATGTGAAGATCGAAACCGTGATCCGTGGGCATGGATCCTTCCCTGCCGAGATGCCACTTTCCGAAAATGGCTGTTGAGTAACCATGCTGCTTCAAAGTCTCAGCAATGGTGACTTCCTTATGCGGCAGATTTTGATTGATGACCGCATTCAGAAGTCTCTGGAACGGGAAGTTGCGGCGGCCTCTCAACCAGTCGGTCAGATTCAGAGTCGCCGGATATTTGCCGGTCAGAATGCTCGCTCTTGTCGGTGAACAGACATGGCAGGCGGCGTAGGCATCGGTGAATCGGACTCCTTCGACTGCGAGCCGGTCGATGTTGGGCGTCTCGTAAAAGCTGCTCCCATAGCAGCCGACGTCAGACCAGCCGAGATCATCGACGAGAAAGAACACGACGTTGGGCTGACGGTTTTCTTTGGCCTGGACCTGCGAGACAACGAGGCCAATCGTGATGATGAGGGTAAGGGCGAGGCTGAGTGATTGTATTCTTGCCATGGAAAAACTTCAGGTGAAAGGTGCGAGCTATTTCCGGTTGAGATCAGGTAACACTGTTCTCAATTTTGTTATCACTTCCTCGTAATCGGGTGATCCAGCCAGGTTGGTCCATTCGTTCGGATCTTTGCTGTGATCGTACAGTTCCATTCCCCCGTCTCGATACTCGATGTAGCGCCAGCGTTCCGTCTGGATGGCGTGATTATTCTCCCCGTAGGTCATCACAACCGGGTGCTCCCATTCCCGCTTTGGATTCTCCAATAGGGGTTTAAGGCTATGACCGTCCAACCCATCCCGCTTCGGCAAGCCACACAGGTCGACGAGCGTGGGATAGATATCGATCAAGCTGACCGGACGCTGACAGAGTTGGTCTCTCGCCACGCCCCTAGGCGCCACGAAGATAACGGGCGTTCGCGTTGAAACATCCCACAAGGCATGCTTTCGCCAATGTTCTTTCTCGCCGAGATGCCAGCCGTGATCTCCCCACAGCACGATGACGGTGTTGTCGGCGTGTTCGCTTTTTTCCAGAGCGTCCAGCACTCGGCCGATTTGCGCGTCCGCAAAGCTGATCGTCGCCAGGTAAGCCTGAACTGCAGTTTGCCATTGCCCGTTCGCAATGACGTTAGCGTGGTCCCCACCGGGCGTGGCAAAGTTCTTGTCGCCGGAAGGGTCATAAACTTCGCGGGCAAGCCTTTTCCCAAAAGCTGGTACATCGGCTAGATCGCCTTCCACGGTGGCTGGGAGTGTGATGTTATCGAGAGGATGCAGGTTGAAATATTTCCGGGGAACGATCCAC
>CAYFJO010001073.1:0-1993 GCA_964343305.1 uncultured Pirellulaceae bacterium
GTCGCACCTGATGCCGCGGAGTGGACCACGGTCGACAGCAAGGATTCACTGCCGCCCAAAACTTACACGCCCAAAGTCCAGAAGAATTCGACGTCGGTGAAACTTGCGATCTCGGAAAATCAAGTGTTCGATGATCTGCGGACTGTCGTCGAGGTGGCCTGGATTCAGACCTGGCTCACGGGAAAGCGGCGACAGGAACGGGCCGTTTTTCGTTTGACGACGCAGGAGAGTTTGCTCCAGGTGCAATTGCCGCAGGGAGCCCAGTTGGATGGAATGTTGATCGATGGCGAGCAGTTAAGCCGTGTTGCCGTTTCGGACTCCGGTGAGGTGTCGGTGGCACTCTCGGTTGTCGCGACACCCAGCCAGCGGGTCATCGAAGCACGCTATTCCTTTCCCAATCGCCGCGCGGATGTTGACAACCGCCGTTATGGACTGCCTCAACTGGTCGAAGCGTCGTGGACGCGCCGTTGCTTTTGGCAGTTGATCGTGCCGTCGGACGAACATCTGTTGCATGTGCCCGGCAATTTGACACCGGAGTTGGCCTGGAAGTGGCGTGACTTTTATTGGGCGCGGCAAGCGAAGCGGGATCAGCGGTCGTTAGAAAGACTGTCCGGGGCTCAGCAAGAACCGTCGTTGCCACAAGCAACGAATCAATATCTTTTCAGCTCGTTTGGCGAAATCCCGGACGTGCAGATCAATACCGCGCCACGGCTGCACATCATGATGGGGGTTTCGTTGGTCACGATGGTGGCGCTGTTGCTCGTCATTTGCAATCCGCGTCTTCGGCATCCAGCCGCATTACTGATGATTGCACTCCTCCTGATGTTTGCCGCGGCCCTCTATCCGCACACGGTTTTAGCGGTGGCGCAAATCGCGATACTTAGTGTGGTCGGCGTCATTGTGGCGGTGCTGTTGCGATGGGCGTTCGAGAGGCCGCGCGAAGGCCGCGCGGTGATTCGCGGTGCGTCGCGTTCGGCCTCGGAGAATGCCACCACCGAAACGTACGCCACTCCCTCGGACTACGGATCGAACGCCTCCACGCATCTCGGCCAAGTTGCGATTCACCTGGCCGAACCGTCCACTCACAGCGCGGAGTCACACGCTCAATGATCGTCGCGCGTCGTCGTAAACCACGCTGGCCGATAGTGCTTCTCATCCTGGCCGTCTGTTTGCCCGCACGCAGCCAAGAAAGCGAAAACGCGGAATCGGAATCGATCAAGTATCGCCACCTGTACGTGCCCATCAAGCGAATTGGCGAGCTTACGCGGGGCTATTTTCCGATGCAGCTGGACAAGTTCAAGGACCGGATCAAGGGGCTCGAATCCAGAACCGATGGCACGGAAGCCGCACCTAGAGTTGAGCGGGCTGACTACGTTGCCAGTTTTGACCGCACCGGCGTGCTCGTCGGCGAGGCCAAGTTGCAGATCGTGAAAACATCCGAAGAACCGGCGATGTTGCAAATCAAGTACCTCGGCCTGGCCATCGGACGGCCAAGATGGGACGACGAGGAGCCGCGGGACGCGGAAATCGGCCTGACACCACGTGGCACCCATGTCGTCAACGTCGAGAAGTCGGGCCAGCTCGCTTTTCCCTGGAGCCTGCGAGGCGCGAGCGAATCCGCGGATCAGTGGCAATTCGAATTATCTCTGCCCGCCAGTCCGCTCAATCAAATTACGTTAACGTTGGAAAAGGATTGGATTCCGCTGGTCGATCATGGATTCGCAAAACAAGTTGTTCGCGACGCGGCGGCGGCCGAAGTCAACACGCAGGATTGGCTCATCGAACTTGGCGGCCACCATCGTGTGACATTGCAAGTTGCCAAGAAAACGACGCTCGACCAACAGACTCCCATTGTGCTGCTCCGCGACAACCACGCCTATCGGTTGGTAAAAAACAAAATCAACATGTCGATCGACCTGGGGCTGAGTGTTTATGATGCTCCGTTGAGCCAGCTTGTTTTGTCGCTCGACCCGGAGTTGGAAATCCAAAGCGC
>CAYFJO010001074.1:0-1989 GCA_964343305.1 uncultured Pirellulaceae bacterium
CGTGAACAACTACAACTTTCTCAAGCCGCGACCGCGAGCCGCGCCGTTCGAACGAGTTACGGCGGTTGCCAGTCACATTGCCGAAGTGGTCGAAAAGTCGCGGGGCACGGCGAACCATTACGAGTACTACTTGATTGGGATGACCGAGCGAACAATTGACCTTGGTGTTCGCAAGCCGAATGAGGTGGAACTCATGCGGGCCAAAAACTTGCTTGCGGCCGCGGCCGATCCCAAGCGACTCAACATCGACGAGCTTTACGCCCAGTCCAGCGTGCGGTTGATGAAGTACCCGGACAAAGTAAACATCAAACTTCAAACGCTACGCATCGGCCAGGCGGCCATTGTCGCCATTCCGTGCGAGGTTTTTGCCCAAATAGGACTCGATATCAAACGGCAGAGTCCGTTCAAGTCAACGTTCGTCATCAGCCTGGCCAACGGCTACAACGGCTATTTGCCCACGCCGGAGCAACACAAACTGGGTGGCTATGAGACATGGCGTTCCGGATGGAGTTACCTGGAACCTACCGCATCGACGAAGATTACCGAGACCGTGGTCGAGATGTTACAAGAACTTTCTCAGCCAGCGAAACGATAAAGGTCGAGGTGCAACATGAGCGGCATCATTGGCCACACGATGTACGCGATCCTGGCTGCGAAGGCGACGCGTGCCAAGAAGCTGCCGATTGCCTCGGTTATTGAGCGACATTTTTCTAGCTACCTCGCCGGCTCGTATCTCGGCTGCGACGTACAAACGTTGCCGGCAGCGATTTGTGTGGATACCGGCAAAGAGGTGGGTTACGGATCGTCGCCTCTGAAAAAGAGCCCGCTGACGGGCGGCGAAGTTTGTCCTTGGACACTGAAGTTCGGCGGCAAAGAGTATTCGCCACGCGAAGTTCAACGCATGTTTTACGGCCGATCGCATCTCGTGCTGGGTTGGAGCAAGGAAGATCGGCATCATGCGCTGCCCTGGGATCATTTGCCAGATCTGTGTGCACTGGTCGTCGAGGATGCGATCCATTTGTTTGGCCCCGGCGAACGGAAACTCGCCTATTTGTTTGGCTGGATGACTCACATCGTCGGCGACAGTTTGATCAAGTCTGTGCAACCAGGAATGGATCTGGAATTGCTTGATGGCAAATACACGCCGACGAATCGGCCGATTCAGGATCTCGTCACGTTTCACGAAATCGGCCGCAAAGAATTCAAGTTGAACTGGGGCGATTTGCTCGCGGATCTCGCCCAGACGCCCGTGGAACCGGTTCAAGCGCACTACATGCGAGTCGCGCGGCCACGTGGGGAATTGGCCAAGTTGTTTCCCAACGCCTGGCAGCCACATCACGAAAAGCTCGTGCTGCACGTGCTCGCCGAAAACCGGCGTTTTCAAGCGATTCGCAATGGCTATCTGGTGCGGCAATATGCACTCGAGAAGACCGACCAAGGATGGCAGTGCAATGCCGAGTTGTCAAAGACAACCGGCGGATTGAGCTACCAAGAGATGGTCGAAGCGGCAGACAAAGCAAACTTCCGTCACGCGCTGTGGCAATTGGGCGAAGCCATCGTCCAGCTTTTTGAACAAGTCGTTGAGCGTCAACCGATGTTAGAGTCGGTTGCCCCGGATCCGCAGCCAACGTGGGCGGAGATCACTGAGCGATGGAAAGCCAAGTAGTTTCACATCGTCAAAAGACGGAATAAGGTCTCGGATTACGCGGCACGGCGAGCGTTGGTCGTGCCAGTTCGAAATGAATCGATGGAGAGGATCTCGGTATCATCTTCGTCGCGCAAGGCTGGATCCGTCACTCTTTCATCGTTTGGCGCGGAGATCGGCAGCCCTTGACAGATCGATTGGACGACCTGAATCAGATCGTCGAGTTGATCTTGTTGAGGCTCGTCGGCATAACCAGTCGCCATAACGTTGACACGACGATTGTCATCGCGAAGCGTTGAAAACTCAACGCTCCAGATTGGCTCATCCGACGCCGAATCATCGTC
>CAYFJO010001075.1:0-1973 GCA_964343305.1 uncultured Pirellulaceae bacterium
CTTTCGGGCTGCCCCCCGCACAGATCCCAGCGAGCGGAACTACCGCACTGGGCGCCTACGTCGGGTGGTGACGCGCAGGCGCTGTTCGGGATAGGGATGTCGGATTCGCATTGCTGGGAGCCAACGGTCAGCCGGTTCATGCGTTCACCAGTAATTTGGTGTCGCTGGCTTCGTCGGCGTAAAACTTGGAGCCAGAGTCGATACACCTGGTACTTGAACGGCTCCGCCCCCGCGTGGTCGAAGACCCTGTGCTCGTACGGAAGTTACTTACGTGGGAGCCGGGAGATCCCGTCTCGAGCACCGGGACGGAAAGTGGCTGGCGGCGGTTTCTCGGGTCGGTCAAACTCGCTTGTCGGCTTGGTCGTGGGACAATGGAGCCAGCTAATCTTAATCTGTCAGATGGCCGTCCGACACTGTCCCGTGGAACTCGTGAGTGTATTGGCTCGTCAAACTCTGCCGCTGCCTTTGCGCGCTAGTAAACTATCTTACTTGCCTCAAGAACCTCCAATTCACTTGGGAGTCTTTCCATGAAACGCGTTTTGTTGATCGTTGCCTTAATGTTCGTCTTAATCGCCGCCACCTCTCGTGCCGGTGAAATCGGATTTATCGAGGATTTTTCACTCGCCAAAGATCGTTCCGTGCCGCTGAAGCAATTGATTCCCGGAACTGAGACTTATTACTACTACCACTGTTTGCATTTTCAAAACAACGAGCAATTCGACAAAGTCGACGAAATGCTGGTTGCCTGGATCAAGCGACACAAATACACGGTGCTGGTCAACGAAATTCGCTATCGACAGGCACTGCTTAAGTATGACAAAGATCCTGCCAAATCGCTCGAATTCATTCGCAAAGAACTGGGGCTGCAGTTCAACCACACGCGCGAGACGCTGGGTTTCAAACCTAATCGGCCAACAACACTCGATCAAAAACTAATCAGCCGCCAGCGGCTCGCCGAGATCGCATTTGGCCGCTACTCGAATTTGCAAGGATTCGAAAACTCGGCACTCCAGTGGTTGGTCGATCAAAAGCTCAACGCGGACGATCGGCGACATCTGATTCAACGATTGACGCGGCCCGATTACGAGAGTCTTGCCAAGCTGGTCGTGGACGACCTGAATTACAAAAACAGCAAAGGATTCGGCGGCGCGAACATTCATCGTCAATTGTTGAAAACACAACTTGACCAGCTTTTGAAACTGAAGCCTGATCTCCGCAATCAGACTCATTTCGTCAACGCGTATCTCAGCAAGCTACATCCGGCCAACGACGTCGATTGGCAACACAACGCCACGGCGCGCGAAGCCTATCTCAATCGACTGTGGAGTTTCGTTGCGACGTTGGCACCCGTACACAACTCTTTGAAAGCCCATGTTCTTTACCATCAATTGCTGCACGATCGAGCCAACGGCAAATACGACAAAGAGCGTTTCATGACCTACATCGCGCTGCCGCGACATGTCAGCTATATCAACTCAGATTTTATGAAACGAGAGACGAGCCGCAAGTACGCGGCAAACCTGAATGCTAACTACCATAACTTCACGATGTTGCCACCGATCGGCAACGACGAACCGCTCGTGCGCAGCTACCTGCATCATTTCTTCGTCAGCGAAAAGTCGTACAAGGCGTATGAGGAATGGATCAGCGATCTGTATTTGAAATACAACTTCGCCGAAACAAAGATCGTCAACGGCCTGGGCGAGCCGGAACAATGGTATTCGATGTTGCCGCCCGCCCGTTATCAGGCATTGAAGCAGCGTATTGACCTGGACTTCGCCTACACAAATAAGACGCGTTTTGGAGTCGGTGACGCGGTCAGCCTGGACGTCAACGTCAAGAACGTCAAATCATTGATCGTCAAGGTCTATGAGATCAACACGCAAAACTTCTTTCGAGAGTCGATGCGCGAGATCGATACCGACATCAACCTTGACGGGTTAGTGGCCAATGTCGAAAAGACCTACGAGTTC
>CAYFJO010001076.1:0-1962 GCA_964343305.1 uncultured Pirellulaceae bacterium
CAGCTTGATTGAAGGGTATGCTGGTAAAGGAAATGCCAAATTTCACTGGTGTTAGGGCAATGCCACGTCGAATTGTGCGACTTGTCCGGTTGAATTGGTGGATATCTTCGCGTTGCTTTCGGTAATTGCTCGATGCCTCTAGTTCTTCGATCAGTTCATTAAGAATAAAGTCATCGACCTGCATGTAATAGGGCGTCAGATTACGTGTTTTCCTCCCGTAGAAATTCAATTTCTTTACGTCCAGTGGGTCCTTTCCCAATTGGTGGGCTATGGCGTGGATCATTTGCTCCGCAATCAGCATGCCCTGTGGTCCGCCAAAGCCACGAAAAGCAGTGTTAGATACGGTGTTGGTTCGGCACCGATCTGATCGGATTCGCACTGTCGGATAGAAATAGGCGTTGTCTGCGTGGAACATAGCGCGGTCGTTAACGGGATCGGAAAGATCTCTGGAACAGCCGCAGCGAGAAGCCATGTGGATATCTACAGCGAGAATGCGTCCCTTGTCATCGAAACCGACCTGCCATTTGCTCCAGAAGTCATGGCGTTTACCGGTCATGATCATATCGTCATCGCGATCCAACCGGCACTTCACAGGTCGGCCGGTCTTTGTGGCTGCTATGGCTGCTAGCACTGCCCATTGTGCGGCTTGGGTTTCCTTGCCGCCGAAACCGCCGCCCATGCGTCGCACTTCCACTGTGATTGAATGGTCTGACAGACCCAATACAGCAGCACTGGCATGTTGTACTTCTGACGGATGTTGGGTCGAACAGTAGATGTGGATACCGCCATCTTCCATCGGTAGGGCGAGAGACACTTGGCCTTCGAGATAAAAATGGTCTTGGCCTCCGCTTTCACAAATACCCTCGGTATGTCGGGGTGCTTGGTTCATGGCGCTTTGCCAGTTTCCGCGTTGCATTTGTCGCTGCTCACTAATGAAACTTTCAGCTGCCAACGCCTCGTCAATGGTTAGGATAGGTTCGCCGGGAATCACATCAATTTGCCCGAGGCGAGCTGCTACTCGGGCTTCATGGTAGCTGCGGGCAATCACTGCGAAAATCGGCTCACCATGGAATCGGATTTCAGTTTCTGCAAAAACGGGATCGTCCCCACAATGTGTGGGGCTAATGTCGTTAATACCTGGCACATCCTTTGCAGTTAGGACCGCGACAACACCCGGCGCCTCCCGCACCGCCTGGAGGTTGATGTTGCGGATATGTCCACAGACGGCGTCTGCCCTCCCGGGTGCAAGATAAAGGGTGCCGACGGGTTCAACGATGTCATCCACATACAATGCTTCTCCCGTCGTATGCTTCAAAGCACTGTCGTGGCGAATTGCCTTACCAGCACCGCCCCGGATGGTTTCTCGCTCAAACATTTACATTTTCCCGCCAAGTATCTGGATCATTAAGATCGGGTGCGCTGACTTCTGTCATCGAAAGGAAATATTTCTCGAGAAGATTCCCTGCAACCTGCTGTCGGTACTTGGCGCTCGCGCGCACGTCGGTAAGTGGATCAAAGTCCGTTGCGAGCGCATCGCGAGCGCATTCAAGCGTATCGCGGTCGAATGGTTTTCCGGTGAGCACTGTTTCACAGCGCTTAGCGCGTCGTACAGTATTTGCCATGCCACCAAAACAGATCCGTGCCTCGCGGACGATGCCCCCCTCGATCTTTACTGCAAAAGCCCCGAGGACGGCGCTGATATCTTGGTCGAATCTTTTGGCGATTTTCCAGCAGCGAAACAGCGTCCAATCGTTCTTAGGAATAACGACAGACTCGACAAATTCGCCGGGGCCGAGGTCTTGCTGATCATAATCGATGAAGAAATCTTCAAGTGGTATCTCGCGCTGGCCGCGAGCATGGCCGATACGCAGTTTGGCTCCTAGTGCAATCAACGGCGGTGGCAGGTCACCAATAGGAGATCCGTTGGCAATGTTGCCACCTACTGTACCTTGTCCACGAACC
>CAYFJO010001077.1:0-1959 GCA_964343305.1 uncultured Pirellulaceae bacterium
CTGATCGATACGCCCTCGACCGCATTGGCCATCAGGTCACCGACGTAATTCCACTTGCCGGCCAGTGATTCGGACTTTGCGATCGCAGGCCGCTTGCCGCCAAAGATGGCGTAGTAGTTATCACCTTCGACCCAGCCGAAAGGGTCCCACGATCGATATTTACCATGATGTGGATCACCCGATTTGGTTACTGGCGTGATCGGGTTGGAATCCAGTTTCGTCCAGTCGTTCAGTTCGTCATCAACGGCGACAGCCATGGCATTACCCTGACCGACCTGGTGGTAGCACATCGTCGGCCGGCCATTCTTGTTGATGAAACAGTTTCCACTGAACATGCCCGCGACGAGTCCCGTCGGATGGTGTCGCCAGTGGAACAGGTCCGTGCTCGAGACGTGACCCCAGTTGTGGCCTCTTTCGTCCTGGAAGATGTAGAACAGGTGGTACCGTCCTTTCCAGAAGATGGCCCCGTTGGGATCGAAGGGCATGCCGCGTCCTTCTGGGATGTTGAAGTGGTAACCCGGACGGTACGGGTCGCTGAGCAGCTTCTCTCGCAAGCTTCTGGCGGTCGTGTCTGCGTTGTCGAAATCGATCGTTGTTGGTCCCAGTTTCGGCACTGCCTTGGTGGCCATCATGTATGCGCCGGTACTGTCGAGATGAAGTCTGCCATCGGCAATTCTCGCGTTTCCAACAAGCGTGGTCGTGGGAAACACATTCATCTGGTCCGCCGTCTTGCCCTCCTCGAAACTCCACCAGGCAAACGGCTTGTCGTCTGACAGAGCGTTGGGCTTCAGTGCGGCGATTGAGTTTTTGTCGAGCGCGACGTTGTAGATCCGCGCATCCTCGATGCTTCCCGTGAAGAATCGGTTTCCCGCCTGTGCGTCGCGGTGACGCAAACCCATCAGAACCATGCTCTCGCTGTCAAAGCGTTCCGAATCCTTTACAGGATGTTCGGCGTATTTCTCTCCGTTGCGATAGATCGTGACTTGCTTGCCGCTGTAAACGATGGCGATCTGAACGAGCGTCTTGGCGTCGGCAGTCTCCGCGGAAAAACCATCCTGCTCTTTTGCTGTCCGGCTAAAACCGTTGCTTCCCGCCATCCACTTGCCCGTCGCGATTTCACCGAAGACAATCGCGTCAAACACGCCGCCCGATTTCTCGATGGTCAGCACACTGCCGCCTCGTTGCGTGAGGTTGCCTGCGCTGACCCAGGCGACCATTGTCTTGTCGCTGATTACCGTCTTCTGTGCGGCAATTGCCGGAAATACCGCGAGAATCGCGGACAAGAGCACAAGCGCCAACCACAGACTTTTCTTCCACATTCGCGGGTCAACCATGGTCCTACTCCCGGTTTCAATTATCTTCCAGTCAGCAGCCATTTCACCAGAAGGTGACAAGATTGAGAGGCTGTCCAAAAAAGGAGTCAGACCCAATCCGGCGATCATTTCAAGGCGGTCAGTTGGCCAGATAATCGTGGATCAACTGGATGTTCTCCGGCGGTGTTTCGTAAGGCAGGCAACCGGTTCCCATCAGGCAGTTGGGATGATCCGACGTGATGGCCAGGATGCGGTCGATCTCTCGATAGATGGTTTCCGCGTCATCACACGCCACGACAACGGGGTCCATGTTGACCCGGATCTTCACGTGCGGATGGGACCATCCCGCCCGTTTGATGAACTCCGCTTGATCCGTCTCGACGTTGCACACGACGAAGCCCGTGCCTGTGGCGAGGATGTCGTCGAGAATCCGCAACGTGTCACCACCCATGATGCAGGGGACCGGGTGGTTCACATACGATTCTGCAATCGCGATGACTCGCTTGAGCGCGGGCAGCTCAAGGTTGTGGAAGTCTTTGGGGGACAGCATCGGAGGCGATGCCGCCGACTCGAAGAACGCCACATCCAAACCGGCGTCCACGACCGCCCGGCAGAAGGCCGCCTGGTTCTCGGACAATTGCATCAG
>CAYFJO010001078.1:0-1938 GCA_964343305.1 uncultured Pirellulaceae bacterium
GCCGGCTCGGCGTTAAACGACGTATGCGGACATTACTAACTGGCCGTGGTATACTTCGACCGTAACTCACAGCATGCGGCACGTCACACTTTCATCATCGATAGCAGTGCGGAAGACCTCACGCGGAGGACGCAGTGGCGCAGAAAAACGGAGGGGTGCATGAGACAATACGTGTTTCTCGTTTGGGTTTCGACTCAACCAGGAGAAATACGCGGACTTTTCTTCTCTTAAACCCTGAAATCGAAGCTATATTTGGGCATTGAGGTCAATTTCCTTCTCGGCGTTGCTCATGCTTCCCAACAACGTTACCGACGACCCAACACAGCCAACTGACGTCCGGGATCGGCGTTGGTTCCGCTATCTTGCCGTCACGATGCAGGCGATCGCGATAATCGTTACCTGGCAACTGTGGAGCGTCCGAGAAACGCCCCCGAACTTGCCACTGTTCGGCCTGCCGGCCGTCAGTGTTGGTTGGGCTTTGTTAGCGTCTTTGGTGTTGGTGCTGGTTCGTCCGCTGTGGGGTGTTGCACTGCATTCCGTGTTGCTTGCCGTTGCGATTGTCACAGATCAGATGCGGCTTCAGCCTGAAATGCTTTCGCTAACCGTGTTGCTGTGGGGCACGTTGCCGATGTCAAGCTCGCTCTTTTTGTGTAGGGCTCACCTGATCGCGCTCTGGTGGTATGCAGGCTTTCAGAAATTGTTGTCGCCTAATTATTTCTCCGTTGTCGGTGGAGAATTTATCGAGAAGGCGCCCCCGTTCACTGGTTACACGATCGGCGTGCCTCTGGCGATCTTCGTGGTTGTCATCGAAATGGCATTGGCCGTGATGTTGTTGTTCCGAAAAACACGAAAGCCCGCGGTGGTAATGGCGTTGCTTCTGCATCTCGGCATCTTGACGACTTTGATTTCACTTCACTGGAACTGGGCTGTCTGGCCGTGGAATGTTGCGGTGGCATGCGCCAGTATCGCGTTCTTCTGGAATTGGGAGCCATCGGCGTGGCAAAGTTTCAGCGCCTCGCCTCGACTTGTACGACTGGCAGCAGTCTTCCTGCTGATCAGCCCGTTGGCGTTTTACGGCGGCTGGGTGAACGGCTATCTGGCCTATTGCCTCTACACCGAGAACACTCCCCGAGCGTGGACCGCTCCGGCGACCACAATCGAACCAAGCGACGCGACGTTGCTCTCGGGAGAAACGGAACTCAATGAAGTCAGCTTTGGCTCGATGGCTGTGCCCTTTCCACCTTCCGATCGACTCTACATGCGATACTTCCAGCAGGTCGCCAAACCGGGCACGCGGATGGTAATCGTCTATCCACAGTTTTGGTGGGATGATCGAACAGAACGTCGCGTTCGCCTGATTGAAATGAAGCAAGAGCTTTGGATTGCGGAAGGTAACGTTCGAGACGGCAAAGCAACCGGTTATTGGGAGTACTTCTTCCCCAACGGCAACCGTGAAGAAGCAGGTACGTTCAAAAATGGCCAACGACATGGCGTTTGGAAGTTGTGGCACGACAATGGCAAGTTGGCAGCCCAGGGAAGCTACCGAGAAGGTCGCGAACATGGCATTTGGACAAGTTGGTCGAGAGCGGGCATAAAGGAATTGGAGGGAGAATTTGATTCGGGCATGATGCACGGCTCCTGGACCCAATGGTACGCAAATGGCCGCGAGATCAAAGCGACCTATCGCTCCGGCACATTAGTCGACAAGCGTTAAACGAGGCACATCGTCCTCCTCGGACCCAAAGTCAACGCCGCGCGGGCAGTCAAACTCAGACCTAAGCCCCGTAAGTTAATGAAGCCCGGTTCGCATACGTTGCTGAAGTTCACCGAGATACGTCTTGTAAACCTCGCGCGGGCTACAAGCATGTTTCTTGCATATAGACGCCGCCATACCGATCACTTCTCCCATCATGCCTGTCGTCCTCTGCACGCGCACTG
>CAYFJO010001079.1:0-1938 GCA_964343305.1 uncultured Pirellulaceae bacterium
GTTGTTCGCCGCGAAGATGAAGCATCTTGCCGACCTTTGCCATCCATTCAGCCTGCGATTGGGCGGCAGCAGCCAACTTGTAGTTGTGCTTGAGCGGTCGTAGGTCATGGCTCCCACGCTCTGCGTTGATGCGACGGGCCGTTTCGTTCAAGGCATCGGCGGCGAGTGATTGCGTGGTTCCAAGGAACAGCAATACGGCGACGAGTCGGCCTCGGACCATGACGAAGTTCCAGATGGACGTTTTCCCGTGAATTCTGGTTCGTTTTTACCCCATACTGCCATGCCATGCCAGACTCTACTTGGACAGCGCCACTTTGGGTGTTAAATCCTTTGCACCAAACAAGTTTAGTATCGTGATTGTGGCAGTGAGTAAATTGTTCGTTTGATGTGCTAGCTGCCATTCAGCTAGCTGTGGTTGTCGAGGTGCTTTTACGTTGCTTCTATCAGTGTTTTGTCACGCTAGCACCCCTTGATAGCAAATGGTTGAATTTGGGCGTTTCGCCCTGCAAAAACATAGAAATACAAGTCAAAGTGGCGCTGTCCAACTACGCAATGATTTCATCGTCGCAGCGACCACGGTAGAATGGGTGCCGTCGAACCCTGACGTAGCCCAGCATTGCAAGCGAGGTCTTCCATGAGCGATTCCGACGAAAGGGAGTCGGCAGAAGAAGAAAAGCCGATGAGCAAGGACCAAACCGCCGAGGCCGATTCGCCGCCGCCCAAGACGACTGACGGCGCTGGCTGTATTGCCAAGACTGCCGACTCGCTCAAGGCCGCAAGTGGAAGAATCGTTGCGGAACTTCGCAAGCTCAAACTGAAAACCGTTGATTTGCGTGGCGCATATTTGCGCCTTGGCAGAGATGCTTACGAACAGAGATTGACCAACGACGAATTGAGCGAGCGTTTCACCGAAATTGAATCTGTTACCGCAAACATCGCTTCGCTTGATTCCGACATTGAATCCTACAACGAACATCGTTTGGCCCAGATTTGCACTCCGAAAGTCCTATCGGTTGTTGCCATCATTTTTTTCGCATGGTTTGTATGGAGCCTGATTCCGCCCGGCACGATTATCACGGCCCCAACCTATGCCCACCTGAAATCACGTATCGAGTCTTCTCAAGAGGCACTAAAGAAGGAAGTGCTGACAAAACACGGTGTCGAAAACTTGGATGATTTGCCCAAAGACGAAAAATCGAAGGCGATAAAGGATAGTTACCAAATGGCCGCAAAGGTTTTTGCGGAGGTCACCCCACCGTCAGTCGGCGTGGACGATTCTGCCAGTGAGTACGTCACAGAGGTAAAATGTGGCAATCCAGAGCCAGGAGGAACAATCCTTGGCTCCTATCTCTCGTTTCCTATAACGCTGACGGCAAAGCAGGCCCTTTCTGAATACGGGAACAAACTATCATTCAAGGCTTATGATCCATCAGATGTAATTGTTGATACGGGCGACCTGTCCTTGAGGCAGTCGGCATCCCAAGGCGACAAGATTGAGGTAGGGGCATCATTATCAGGAGAGGCGATTTGGCGCGTTTATCGCTTCAAAGTATTTTATGGCGAGAGAACCGATGCCGTAGGATCGAGCGACACGGATGGCGGATAGAATCAAGTCATTTGTTCAAACGCTGGCAACCTACCTGCGCATCGTGAGGCTAACCAATGCACTCAGATCGGGTCAACAACAAACAAACCGATGACCAGTCTCATCTGGATCAACGCCAATCTCTTTCCAGCACGCCGACAACCTCGAACTCGCGCTCAGACCTGAAGCAACGGATTAAGGGCCTTCGCCAGTCGATTCTGGACCATGTGCTCTCTGATCGGAGCGAATCGAGCCATGAAGGGATCGTCAAGTTTCGCGACGACCATTCTGGCCTTCACAATGGACTGGCAAATGCTCACCAACGCATTCAAGACCTTGAAGCGGGAAAGGGT
>CAYFJO010001080.1:0-1934 GCA_964343305.1 uncultured Pirellulaceae bacterium
AGAGGTCATTCAATGTGCTCACTGGCTCCCCGTTGACAGATGCAAGCTGTCCGCCGGCGCTCACGCCAGCCAGATCGGCCTGTGAACCGGCATCGACAGACTCAGCCACCAGTTGGCCGGATGCGATGATCCCTATGCGTCCAACGACCCCGTAGGTCATGTCCAACACCGCGAAGATCAATACCGCCAGCGCCAGGTTCATTAACGGCCCTGCGGCCACTACAGCTGCGCGCGCCCAGATCGGTTTGGTGGCGAAAGAGTGTTCGGCGTCTGACTCCTCACCCTCTTCGGTCGGGCCAAAGTCGCTCTGGCCTGTCATCCGTACAAATCCGCCGAAAGGTATCAGGCGGATTGAATACTGCGTCTCGCCTACCTGTTTTGACCACAATACCTTGCCAAAAAAGATGGCAAACTCTTCAACACGGATACCCACTTTTTTGGCAACGGCGAAATGGCCAAACTCATGGACTATCACGAGCAGACTCAACAGGCCTATGGACTGGACAATAAGACGACTCAAGCCGCAGGCCAACGCTGTCTCGCCGCTCGACGATTGGTCGAACGAGGAGTGCGATTTGTACAACTGTATCCCAGCCCCTATGGCGTTTGGGATTCACACAAACAATTGAAAACAAGACATGCCGCCGAATCATCAAAGGTTGACAAACCCGTTGCTGGATTGATCAAAGATTTGAAGCAACGCGGTTTGTTGGACGAGACAGTCGTTGTGTTTTGTACGGAATTCGGACGGACCCCAGCGGTCGAGGAGCGAAGCAGTGGCACGGACGGACGTGATCACCATCCGCACGGCTTCACGGTGTGGCTGGCCGGGGCTGGAGTTAAGAAAGGATTCATTCACGGAGCGACCGATGAACTTGGCTTTCATGCAGTCGAGCCCGGACATTATGTGACGGACCTACATGCAACAGTGCTGTATCTTCTGGGGCTCGACGGTCGCAAACTGGAAGTCCCAGGCCGAAAACGACTCGGAGTAGATCACGGAAAACCCATCATGGATATCGTGGCGTGAGATGTCCCTTTGCACGAATCAGCGCGAGTCGTGCGTTCGACTGCGTTCGCCAATCGTAGGGTGGGCTGTGCCCACCAACACAACGCTCTACAGGTAGATCGGTCGGCACAGCTCACCCTCTTGGGGCCAACACAATCGCGAGCGAGCTCATAGGAGCATAACAATGTCGTACACGAGACTCACTACTCGAAGCATCGCTCTTCTCGTTTTCGCCAGCTTTGTCTGTCCTCAATCGCCGCAAACGGCAACTGCACAAGAGGGCACGGCGAATGAAGACCACTATGTCAAGGTTGAAATCAAGGGACAACTCAACAGTCGTGTTTTCAAGATTGGCGGCGAGACAACCGGTGTGGAAATATCGGCGAACGGAGTCAAATGGGAGCTCGAAACTGCCGGCAATCCACGATTGAGGCAGATGACACTAGAGCTGCACGGCAAGACCGCCATCGTGACTGGATCGCTGCGGGTCCAAAAGGGCGTGGAAGTCCCCAAGCGATGGATCGTTCGCGTTGTGACAATTCGCGTACCCGGAAAAATAGACGGTTTCGGGAATTACCTGACAAAGGAGGGCAAACTGCGGCATCGCCTGGTCCTTAAGGATTCTCAGAGTGGGTTCGCTGGTGTATCCGGTTTTGTCTGGACGATTCAGCCGGAAGGAAAGTGGGATCGCAGGCCGTTTCTGAATGACAAGGTTCGTGACGCGGATCGAACTGGAAAGCTCACTGCAGCACAATTATCGCAGCTTGCTACCGAATTCGAGAAGTACAGGATGTTGAAGTTACCGCGGCACCTGGGCCAGCGTTCACAAGTCAACCCTCACATCTTCAGTATCAGCTTCGGGGATAAGGAAATCGACTTGGCCCTGCGTGGGGGAGAGATTCTCCCACAGCCGGATCCTAAAAAT
>CAYFJO010001081.1:0-1933 GCA_964343305.1 uncultured Pirellulaceae bacterium
TTTCTGCTTGGGGTGACCGATGTACCTTGGGTTTGGGGCAGGCTCTGGGGAAGAGGTCTCAGAATAACGGTCCTTTTTCAAACCTGATCAGGTTCAACCACTTTCCGACACAATTCCGTCAGAGCAATTCAACTTTGCGGCTTGGTGAATCATCCCAAGCAACTTGAAACTGCCTATCTGCAGTCGAGAGACCAGTGAATTCTCTGATCGCACCAAAACTACAGGGGGCGAGATCAGGTATGCACTTGTCATTTGGAGACATTGAATGTGAATAGCCGTGAGGCCGTTCCGCCCAGGATCTTTTTCTGATCGCCTTCGCTGAGATGATCGATAAACGATCGTGCCCGTTCGAATGCGGAACGGTAGGAAGCTCCCGTTGCCGCTACACTAAAGCCACCTCCATAAATCATGCGATCAGCCCCAAACGCTTCGGTCAATTCGCGAATCACTGGCCGAATATCACGATGCGGATAGCGATGCTGATCGGGAATCGCCGACAACTTCATAACCGTGTTCGAAAATCGCGACCACCGAACAACTTGGGCATGTTCCTTCGGCGTGCCCTGAAAGGGCCGACCAAGGTGGTCAATGATAACCTTTGTGTCACGGAATTCCCGAATCAATGGTTCAAATCCCTCCGCGTAGCGTGGTTCACAGTGCAGTTGGACGGCGATTCCCAACTCGGTCGCCAGCTTCCAAAGTCGCCTCAATTCTGGCTTACCAAACGGGGGCAAACGATCCGGTGCATAAGCATGGACTCGGGTTGCGATGATGCCGAGCCGGCGCACGAGGTCCGTCATTCTGTCTAATGAACCCTCGCGATCGGAGAAAAGCAACACAGTACCCTTCAAGCGACCCTTTCCGACTTCCAAACAATGCTCCAAATAACGATGATCGTCTTGATAGGGTTCCGGATGCACCACCACCGCTCCACTGACGCCCGCGCCGTCCATGCACTTCAGCAGATGTTCTGGTGTTGCAGCCTCTTCCGGTCGATAAGGGGCTCGCGAGTGATAGGGAAAACGTGGATTGTTAGTGCCGGCGAAACAGTGCAGATGCGTATCGATGCGTGGCACTGCACCTTGTGCTTTTGAAACAGCTCCAGTAGCGGCTGTGGCAACAAGAGCTGTTGTCGAATCCAGAAATCGTCGTCGAGAAAGTGTCTTCATTTGATGATACGAGGCTGACTGTGTTTCTTCTCCGCAAGCAGTTCGTGAATCAGTTCACCTTCCACTAACGGGAGCGGTTGTTCCGACTGTCTTCAGACGGTTAGCTCGTGCGTGGAACTTCGCTAGTGAGTTGTTAGTGATGACTTGCGACTTCAATGTCACCTACGAATCTAGCAACGATATCTTAACTCGCCGCGCCGGTGAACGGCAAACGCTTTGAGAATCGAAAAGTCGGTCCTATTCTGTTCGATCGCGAAAAACGTACGACTTGTTGACATAGCCAACTGCCGAACGAAGGGCTGCGGCAAGGAAGTTGTCCGCACAAGAGACCAGGGGCTTAGTAGGTTTTGTTTCCGGCGTCAGCATGGTAGTTTCATAACGAATTGGAATCTCCCTGGCTCTGCGATTCGCGGCCGTGCCAGTCCTTAATATCTTTCGCCGTATGCCAAGCTGAGACACAGCATCCAGAACTTCATGAGTAGACCTATCAATCGAAACATGCCAAATCCAGATTTTACCAGTTTTCAACCATCCTTGTTCCGCTTTCTAAAGACGTTGACCGCGAATAACAACCGCGATTGGTTTCAACAAAACAAGGTAAGGTACGAAGAACAATTGTTAACGCCATGCCAGGCGTTCATTCGATCGTTTCAGCCGCACCTCAAACGTGTCTCACCGCATTTTTTGGCCGATGACCGTCGTATTGGTGGGTCATTGATGCGAATCTACCGAGACACCCGTTTCGCCAAGGACAAGACTCCTTA
>CAYFJO010001082.1:0-1932 GCA_964343305.1 uncultured Pirellulaceae bacterium
TGGCGATCCACGAGTTCATGCTACCGGGTTCTTGCGGGTATTCGGACGCCGGCTTCGTACCCTGATAGATGATTCGTCGCGCCCGCTCCAATGCCTCATCGTCGCCCGATGCCATCATGAACAACGGCGCCCACGACCAATTGCCCGTGTAACGACTGCTGAGGTCGCTTTCGAGAACACAACGCAGCGCGGCCGTTCGTATCCTCTCAGACTTCTTGCAGTCGAACGGCCAAGTTCCGCTGTATGGTTGAGCGTCACCCAGCTTAATCTCAACATTCATCGGTTCGCCATCGCGCACGATCTGTAATGTGAGTTTTCCATTCAGTTGCGGCGCCTGGCTTTCAACAAGCGCATAGCCCATCTCCGGACGCGGATCCTCGGAATCTTCGAATAGTCTTCCGTTGGCTCCGATGATGACATCAAGTCGCTGAAGAACACCATCGGACGGCGTACCCGTCTCCACGCCCGCCACGAAAAGTTCCTTGCGATTGAGAAACTCAGTCACCTGTGTTCCTGTTATTCCAAGCGGAATTGTTTTGCGACCACATCGTCCGACTTTGCCAAATTCCGATAGTGATTTCCCTTGGTATTCAGCAGCCAGCCGCTCTCTTTGTTCGTCGCTGAACGCGACCGTCCTATTTGCTCCAAGCTGAGGTTTCGGAATCGGTCGCGTTCGCATCTGCGCCGCAGCCAATGTGGCTGGTCCAGGCAACTCGCCCAGCACACTCGACTTTCGTGAGAACATATCTTTCTTTACATCACGGACGGCCGACAAAGCTGACTCAATTGGGTCAGTCGGCTCATCAGCTTGGGCCACCACAAACAATTGCAGGCAGACAACTACGATGATGATTGTGAATCGAAACAAAGTTCGGCTCCTCGTCTCAGGCGAATTGTTACTTGGGCGCGGGTGGTACGCCGGGCCAGATGCGGAAAGGAAAAGCGGCCAGCCCTTCGCTGTTATAGAGATTGTGCCGTGCGAGCGGATGCCAAGCGAAGCTGATCCAAAACGGCTCAGAGACTTCCGCCGGTATGTGAACAACGATCGTGTCTTTGCCGACGATCTCAGCCGTCGCCTTTACAAAATGCTTTCTCAGCCTTCCGGTGTAATGCTGGTCGCTCGGATGGTACTCGTCCTTCGATAGCGGTGGAGCAACCTGAAACCAGTTCACTGGCTTGGCGTTGTCCGTTTTCAATCCCTTTCCTATGTGCTTGAACTTAATGAAAACCTTTCCGTCCTTGATTTCATGCGAATCGTACATCGGCCCAAAGACCTCTCGGTCCAGCTTGCCGTAGGTTTTGGCTAATGCAATGTCGGCAAGTCGCGTTCCGATGAGATGTTTGTTGGGCGGGTGTGGATTACTGCCACCTGAAATGGGCCAACCGGTGGCAGGAAGTTTTTGCTTCGGATTTCCTTTGTCGTCACGAATGCCTTTGTCCTGCAAATCGTTGCTCGGTGCGAGACCTGTGTGTGAAACATTGTTTGCGACCCAAACTTGCGACTCCCAAACACGAAGCATTCCGCTGGCGTAACCCGTCTGAGCGATTTGTGCCATGTAAAAAGGCAAGTTGGGCCGATCGAACAGAGCGCGCCATGACTCGATCAGTGCTTTAAGGTCTTTGTCATAGTTTTGATTCCGACCGTCGTCCTCCCCCTGATACCAAATTACTCCACGCGCGGTAAAAGGCACGATGCCTCGCATGCGTACTTCGTACAGCACACCTGGCTTGTGCGTCAGTCCCTTGATTGGTTCGTCATAAGTAAGCGAATCCGCTACACCGGCGGTCGGCGTCCAGTCTTTCGCTGTTGAGCCACCGCAATTCATTTGAATCAGCCCAACTGGCACGTCGAGCTGTTCGTGGATCTTCCGTCCAAAAACATAACCAACCGCGGTGAATCCACGGCGGCCTTTTTCCCGCGAACCATCACCA
>CAYFJO010001083.1:0-1930 GCA_964343305.1 uncultured Pirellulaceae bacterium
AAAACTCCACCGGATAAATTGCGATTCAGATTGGGAACCGCCCTGTGACATCCTTGCATCGCAGGCGTCGCATGCATCAATGTCTTTGTCACAAAGTAGAATTTGGGCAAAGTCCTTTGGTGCGTTTGCCGCAATCAACGGTGAGCCTGGGAATCAAAAACGCGACTCTCGATTGACGCATACTCCCGGACCGGCGAAAAGATCAACGTAGGCTACACCATTTGGCCAGGCACGATGCCCGACCATTGCGGTCGTCGTAATCTCTATGTACCGATTCCAACGGAAAAGTTTTTCTTCTGCCCAGAATCCGGATTCTCGAGCGTAATGTCCGTCGTCACTTTCAACAGACTTGCAGAGCTCGCTCCAACGACTTGGTTTCTTTTTGGCCATCCAACTGCACCCTCATTAGCTGCGGCATCTCGTCCCAGTATTTCCCGTCGAGCTTCCTACCGCTTCGTTTTTTGTTCACGCCACCCCACTGTTTAAAGAAAAGTGGCACACCGTATTTCACGCAACGGTCGCGAATCTTTGTGACCCATTCCTTTTTCATCGGCCTTGCGCCAGGTCCCGACTCGCCACCGACAATTACCCAATCGATGCCACTAAGCGGTAACCTACCGATTGGTCCAAGAAGCGGTTCCACAGAAAGAAATCGTATGGGAGCCGGAGTTCTTATCAACTCGTGAATCCGCCATACATAGTCTGCGTTTTCGACGCTCGTACCCAACCAGATGTTCTCCGTCCACGGAAGGCGATCCGACATCTCCACAACACGTTCCGGTCGTTTCGTTAACACCTGGAACGTGTGCTGTTGGGCCTCTTCCATGACGTCAAAACACTGAATGATGAAATTATCGGGTACATCTCGATGGAACAGATCACTCATCGAGTTCACAAAAATCACACGAGATTTTTTCCATTGCAGCGGCACGTCTACGACATCTGGTTGAAGTGTGACTTCAAATCCATTTCGATATCGCGGCTGGCCCATTGCTTGCAGTCGCTTCGCCATGCGGTCGGCGTAACAGAACTTGCAGCCCGGACTGATCTTCGTGCATCCGGTGACTGGATTCCACGTTGCTTCCGTCCATTCGATACTGGATGTGCCGCTCATTTTGCCACCTCATTATTGATTGTACAGAGTCCGCGTTGACTAACGCGAGTTATAAGTACTGAATAATTGAGAATTACACAAGGTCGAGACACGTTAGGTCATCGGCGGGCTTCTAAATCGCGAGCTTCACGATAATGTGTATTCACCCAACCATGCCATCCCTCGCCAGCGTAACAACGATTGCTCGTGTCTTGTATGTGCGGTCTCAACTTGTCAGAATCGCCAGTATGCCCGCAATTGGCAAAACGTTGATCGTCGCGATTCTGTTCACCAATGTGTCGCTGGCCGAGTCGCTTGAGCCGATTCATGTGAGTGACAATGGTAAGCATTTTGTGCGCGGGGATTCCAACGAGCGGTTTGTTGTTTGGGGCGTGAACTACGATCACGACGGATCTGGGCGTTTACTTGATGAGTATTGGATTGATGAGTGGGAAACCGTTGTTGAAGACTTTCGGGAAATCAAATCGCTTGGTGCGAACTGTGTCCGGATTCATTTGCAACTCGGCAAATTCATGGACGGGCCGGAGAAGCCGAATCGGGCGGCTCTCAAGCAACTGGCGAAACTCGTCAAGCTCGCGGAAGACGCGGGGCTTTATCTCGATGTGACTGGCCTGGCTTGCTATCACAAGAAGAATATCCCGGCGTGGTATGACAAACTTGACGAGCAAAGTCGCTGGGCGGTTCAAGCGATGTTCTGGGAGTCGATTGCGAAGACGTGCCGACGCAGTCCCGCGACTTTTTGTTACGACTTGATGAACGAACCGATTTTGCCTGGCAAGAAACCGGCGACCGAGTGGCTCGCGGGTGAATTGGCCG
>CAYFJO010001084.1:0-1914 GCA_964343305.1 uncultured Pirellulaceae bacterium
ACGCGCTGAGCACGTCGGTGTCGCCGTCGCCGTCCACGTCCGCCGCAAACACGCTTTCGGCACCCTCGGTGGCGGTGCTGATGGTGTGGGCCGCGAAGTTCTGGTTGCCGTCGTTCTCATACCAGGCGATCTTGTCATCAAAACGCGACGCGCTGAGCACGTCGGTGTCGCCGTCGCCGTCCACGTCCGCCGCAAACACGCTACGAGGATTATCGGCGGCAGTGCTGATGGTGTGGGCCCTGAAGTTTTCACTGCCGTCGTTCTCGTACCAGGCAATTTTGTCATCAAGGTAGGACGCGCTGAGCACGTCGGTGTCGCCGTCGCCGTCCACGTCCGCCGCGAACACACTCCAGGCCCCATCGGCGGCGGTGCTGATGGTGTGCAGTGTGAAGTTCTGGTTGCCGTCGTTCTCGTACCAGGCGATCTTGTCGTCAAAACGCGATGCGCTGAGGACATCTAAGTAACCATCCCCGTCGACGTCTGCCGAAAACACGCTCAACGCCCCGTTGGCGGCCGTGCTGATCGTGTGCAGCGTGAAGTTTTGGCTGCCGTTGTTCTCATACCAGGCGACCTTGTCGTCCAGCTGGGACGCGCTGAGCATGTCCATGTCGCCGTCGCCATCGACGTCCGCCGCAAACACGCTTTTCGCTGCATCGGCAGCGGTGCTGATAGTGTTCTGGCCGCCAAACGTGCCGCTGGCGGCGACAGGCGATGTGATCGTGACCTGATAATCCTCAACTTCACCGTCGGTCGCCGGACCGCCAACGCCCAGATCACCCGCTGTGCTCAGACGGAACCGAGCGTACGTCGTTCCCGCCAAAGCGTAATTGGGAACATCAAATGTCAAGTTGTTATCGCCCGTGACGACAGCGCTCGCGTCAAAGATCTGTTCCCCCGGTCCACCCCAACTGCCATCGCCGTTGAAGTCGATCCAGGCGTCCAACTTGCCCGCCGCGCCTTGCACGTTCACCGTGACCGTGGCATCGAGAGCCCCCACCTGAATTGTGCCGAACGTCACGCCGTCTTCGTCGTCCGGCGAGCCCGTCGTGTCGTCCGCATCAGCCGCGGTGGAGTGTGTGCCATCCGCTTCAGCATCTCGATTTAATCCCAGTGTCAACCCAGTCGCCTGATGCAACGCTCCTTGTTCGGAGAGCGTCGTCGGATAGGGCGCCGGGGCATCACCGAAATCCAAACTATTGAAGTTCTCGTACCAGGCGATTTTGTCGTCATTACTGGATGCGCTGAGCACGTCGGTGTCGCCGTCGCCGTCCACATCTGCGGCAAATACACTATAAACCGCATCGGCGGCTGTGCTGATGGTGTGCGTCGTAAAGTTTTCACTGCCATCGTTTTCGTACCAGGCGATCTTGTCGTCAAGGAAAGACGCGCTAAGCACGTCGATGTCGCCGTCGCCCTCCACGTCCGCTGCAAACACCCAAACAGCCCCATTGGCGGCTGTGCTGATGGTGCGCGTCGTGAAGTTTTCACTGCCGTCGTTCTCGTACCAGGCGATCTTGTCGTCATAGAAGGACGCGCTGAGCATGTCGGTGTCGCCATCGCCGTCCACGTCCGCCGCAAACACGGTAATGGCCCCATCGGCGGCGGTGCTAATGGTACGCGTCGTGAAGTTTTCACTGCCGTCGTTCTCATACCAGGCGATCTTGTCGTCACTGGCCGACGCGCTGAGTACGTCGATGTCGCCGTCGCCGTCCACATCCGCCACAAATACGCTGCGGGCATTTTCGGCGGCGGTGCCGATGATGTGGGTCGTGAAGTTCTGGCTGCCGTCGTTCTCGTACCAGGCGATCTTATCGTCATTGAAAGACGCGCTGAGCACGTCGGTGTCGCCGTCGCCGTCTATGTCCGCCGCAAACACGCTACGGGCATTATCGGCGTCGGTGCTGATAGTGTGCG
>CAYFJO010001085.1:0-1912 GCA_964343305.1 uncultured Pirellulaceae bacterium
CGTGGATTAGCTGGCAGCCAGTCCCCGTTCTTGAACCATGCCCAAACATTACAAAGTCATTTCGAACAACTCACCAGCCACCAGCCTGCAATGAACAAAAAGTTGGTCAATTACTTAACATTATAATTCATAATATGTTATGCAAATTGAACCGGCATCGACGCCCCGCTAATTGGGGGGCTGTTTGTTGTGTTTTATCAACATTTCGATTATTATCAGATTTATCGAGGTTGATCGGTAAGTTCCCCTGGAACGGCAAGAAGCACTACTAACAGAGACGACATCGGTTGCGAAAACCAACCTAGCTCACCAATGAGCAAAGGCCGCTCGGAACCCAACCCCCACCCTTCGGTCCACCAGCGCCCCACACCTTTTTTTGGTTTTCGCGAGAATTCGGTCACGGCCGGATTCTTTCCTCGCAACGCTTGTACATGAAGTTGTGTTGCAAACTAATCACATGCGGTTATGGAATGCCGGTTGATTAGAGCGTTAATTTGAAACCAAGTTACGGACAACGCTCGTTTCACCGTGGAGTGTCTTTCGCCAAAGTTCTCCACACAGACCGGAGTAAATCCACTGATGACCGCTGAATCTCTCCGCAGTCGTACGTCCAAAGAGCTAGGGCAGATGGCAAAGAAAAAGGGTGTCACTGGATGGCACTCGATGCGCAAGGACGAGTTGATCAAGGCCTTGTTGAAAGCCGCCAAGGCAAAAGCCCGCGCGAAAGCGTCAAAGAATGGCGCTTCGAAGAATGGTGCCGCCAAGACCGGCGCGAGGGTCAAATCCGCTGCCAAGACCAATCAACCTGTGGCGAAGCAACGTCCCACGCGAGCCAGCAAGCGAATCCAACAGGAGAATGTCGATCGTGGCATGTTGAAAGACCTCGGCCGTGCAAACGGCAATGGAAAATCCAAAAACGGAAAGCGAAAGAAAGACCGGGTCGTACTGATGGTCCGCGACCCGTATTGGTTGCACGTCTTTTGGGAGATTTCACGCATATCGATCGAACGCGTCCGAGCCGCCATGGCCGAACATTGGCACACCGCTCGACCGGTGCTTCGACTGATTGAGTTGGAAAACGACGGCACGACCAATTCGGCTGAGAAAGTGGTCCGTGACGTAACGATCCACGGCGGCGTCAACAATTGGTATGTCGACGTTCCCGATCCCCCGAAGACCTATCGCGTTTCGATAGGTTATCTGTCGGCCAGCGGCAAGTTTAACACCATCGTCCGCAGCAACGTCATCACGACACCACGGCCGGGTAGCTGCGACTCGATCGATGAGAATTGGTCGGATGTAGCACAAAACTACGAGCGAGTGTACGCCATGAGCGGTGGCTACGACGAAGGGTCTTCGTCTAGCGAACTGCAGGAATTGTTCGAAGAACGCCTTCGCCGTCCGATGGGATCGCCGTTGGTGACCCGTTACGGCGTTGGTGCCGAGGGGTTACACAATCGCAATCGCAATTTTGAATTCGACGTTGACGCCGAAATGATCATCTATGGCACGACGAATCCGGATGCGTACGTCACGCTGAGCGGAGAGCCGGTCAAGGTTCGCGAAGACGGCTCGTTCACGGTCCGTATGAACATGCCCAACCGCCGCCAAGTCTTGCCTGTTGTGGCCAGCAGTAAAGATGGTGTCGAACAGCACACGGTGGTGCTGGCCGTCGAGCGGAACACCAAAGTGATGGAACCACTAATTCGGGATCCGAACGAATAGAGCGTTGGTGGTCAAGAAGCAGATAAAGCCGTTGAGTTTTGCTTGACGGCTTGTTTTGTTTTAGAGTGCGACGACGAGTTATCGGACTGCAAAAAAGTAAGCCGCCACCCTATGGCATACGTACCACAGGGGGACGGCTCGGGCGGGGGCTGATGCTTGCGATCTGCTTAAGTATTTCGTTTGGCGG
>CAYFJO010001086.1:0-1907 GCA_964343305.1 uncultured Pirellulaceae bacterium
CGCGACTTCGATGGGCCATTTTCGCAGTTCAGCTTGGACCTTTTCGAGCATTACGTGAGATTGTTCATTGCGACGCTTCTGTGCCTCAATACGCTGATCGATTTCACGCTTCCACTCCGAATTCTTGCCTCCGATACCAGTCGGAATCGTCTTCCCGACCCCCTCGAGCGTTTTGGTGCGATCATCAATTTGAGTCGCCAATGCGCCAGTTGCCATCCACCACCCCACGAATGGCAGGATGAGCGCGATCCCAGTCAGAATCCAAAACTTTTGTGCAATGATGGGCTGGAGTTTTTCCATTTTCGGCCTCAATTCTTTCTGAGGAATCAGTGAAACTGTCTTCCGTGTGTCTGGTTGGGTTTGGCTATCTGAAGATTGAAAACGAGTCGCATATTGCTCGACTTAAAACGTCGTATTAATTCTGAGTTGTCGCGGGTTGATTCGTAGCAGGTTGTCCTTCTTGTTCCGCAGGCTGCCCCTGATCGGCAGAGTCCGCCGCTGCTTGAGCATCAATGAGTGGGTCTTTTTGCTTTCGTTCATCCTCTGGTGTTGGTTTCCACACGAATTGGATTGTGAATGTCGTTTTCAGAATCCTGATCATCTCTGCGGGTTGCTCGTCTTGTTGCGGCGCTCTGGGCGATACAGGTTGACGCGGATTCCGAACTCCCGTGTTAACGCCAGGCCGCCCAACAAAGCCGCGAACTGGACCAGCCGCCGGCGCGGGTTTACCACCCGGATAGTAATCGATTCTTTCCTTATCATTTGTCGCTGTAATGGTTGCGTGGCTGATGCCCATTTTTCGAATCGGAATCGGTTCCGGTGTCTCGGCCTGCTGCAAGGTCCATTGCTGCAAGTTTTTGAGAATGGTTTCTTTCACATACGCGACGCGACGAAGTATGACCCCGTCTTTCCTCTCACTCTCATCGTGAAAGTGCTCGCCTTGTAAGGAAAAAACGTATCCTTCGCCGGTCGGCGGATTCTTTTGTTCATATGCGAGCATGTAGTTTTCTTTTTGACGATCGGTCAGCGTCGAAAACCAGTCAGTAACGTCAAAATAACGCCTGGCGGTGATGCTCTTGATATTCATGAAGTGTTTCTTGCGGACATCCTCTTCGTCGAGTTGATTCCCAACATCGCGGGGGACGCATTCATTGATAGCGCGATAAATCTCGGGCCAGAACTCGCGAGAAACCAAAGATGCAACCAGCGCTTCTCCTTTCGCAACTTCGGCCTTCCACGCTTCTTCGGCGGTCGTGTATTCGGACTCGAGACGATTTACCTTTTTCTTCCAATTGTTGACTTTGTCCTCGGCCTCTTGAAACCGATCGGTGCCGACCGATTCTGCGACGTTTGCCGTGGCGGCAGTGGACAATGCCAATATCGACAAAGCGGCAGCGGCGGTCACCACAGCCCACGGTTTCTTCTTGCGAATTGTACGAGCGTCTTTGATTTCACGGGGCAAGAGCGTGGTCTCGATTTTGGTCAGATTAAGCGCTTGCAACGCCAAACCGTAGGGGACCGCAAAGCTCAAGATGTTGTCTTGGAACAACGGGGCATTCAGCACGGCGTCCCCCACAACACCCTGAAACGTATCAATCCGCTCGACTTCATACTGCAAGTTCTGTTGCAGGAACTTCTGCAACCCCGCAAGACGAAAACCATTTCCGACACCCATGATTTTCTGGATCTTCGCCTCGCGGTTCACGCTGGAAAAGTAACCAATCGATCGCTGAATCTCAGAGACATAGTCGTTAAAGACCGGCCGCAAGGCTTGAAAGACCGCCCGTGGGTCGGGTGATTTCGTGGCATTGCATTTCAGATGCTCGGCCTTCGCAAAGGTCAGTTTCATTTCCTTTGTCAGTGCCCGTGTAAAGTGGTTGCCCCCAATCGGGACATTCCGAATCCAA
>CAYFJO010001087.1:0-1897 GCA_964343305.1 uncultured Pirellulaceae bacterium
AAGCCGGTCAACATGGACGACTTTGCGGCGGCCATCCAAGCCTTCGACGAATTCTGGCTGACCTTTGTCATGCTGCCTCCAAACAAAAAACCGTAACAACGCAACGCGAGGATTGGGGCGAATGTCTGGGTATTTTCCATCGGCGGAAACGGTCAACATTCTGATGGTGGAAGACAGTCCCACCGATCAGGAGTTGATTCAACTTCATCTGCGGAAGGCAAGCTCGTGTTTTTCCGTCGAATGCGAAGATACCCTGGCGTCGGCCATCGTGCGGCTTGACCAAAATCGTCCGGACGTGATCCTGCTCGACCTGAATCTGCCGGACAGCGACGGAATCGATACACTGCACAACGTCCGCAAGCAAACGCCAACGGCGCCGATCGTCATCCTCAGCGGCCAACACGACGACGAACTGGCCATCGAAGCGGTCAGCCAAGGTGCCCAGGACTACATTCCGAAGAATGAAATCAATCCGGATGTTCTCTCCCGCTCGATTCGTTACGCGATCGAACGGTCGCGCCGCCAGTGGGCCGAAGGCGAACTTCGCGTGGCCGGCGAAATTCAACAAAGTCTGTTGCCGCGGTCCGCGCCCGAATTGCCCGGCTACGACATCGCGGGACGTTGCGATCCGGCGGATTATGCGGGGGGCGACTATTACGACTTTCTCTCCATGCCAGACGACAAGCTTGGCCTGGTGATCGCCGACGTATCCGGCCACGGTGTGCCCGCCGCGATGATCATGTCCGAGCTGCGAGCGGTGTTGCGAACGCTCATTCGAAGCGATTCCGATAAAAGCGTCGGACAAATCGCCACGCAACTCAACGAGATTCTCTCAGCGGATTTGAGCGCGGAACGATTTGTGACGTTTTTCTTTGCGTGTTTCGATCCGGCGGCTCGCAACCTGCATTACGCCTGTGCCGGACATCCAGCCTATGTGTTGAGCAAAGACGGCAAGTTCGAATACTACGACTCAAACGATCCACCCCTCGGAGTCCATGCGGATCACTCATTCGAAGACAAATTCTTGTCGCTCGAAGAAGGCGATATGTTGACCCTGTTCACAGACGGCATCACCGAGTGTTACAAGGACAACATGGAGTTGTACGGCGTCCAGCGCCTGATGGAGTTGCTGCACGCCCAGCGGCAGGAGTCCAGCGAGGTCATCCTCGACAATCTCTTTGTCGAAGCGGCGGCCTTCGCCGATGATGATTTGCAAAACGATGATATGACCGCGATTCTCGTGAAGGTTTTGTGAGTTGAGGCGAGCGGTCAATTAAAACATACCGGTAGCGAAACTCGCCAAGAGTTTCGGACCACTGCGTAATCGGGCCGAAAGTCTTGGCGACTTTCGCTACGGCAGGTAGGAAACCATCGGCCGCTCGCCTAACGTGACGAAGTCTCAACTCGGCCGAACGCACAGTACAGCGCGGGCATGAAATACAAGTTCATCAGCATGGACGAGATTAACCCGCCGAGGATCACGAGCGCCATCGGGTATTCGATTTCGTGGCCGGGTTTGTTTCCCGCGATGATCAATGGTACCAAGGCCAGGCCCGTCGTGAGCACCGTCATCAGAATGGGGGCGAGCCGCTCTTCGGCGCCGCGGATTGCGAGGTCCGCCCCAAACTCCATTTTTTCTTTTTCTTCGAGGTGTCGGTAATGGCTGACCAGCATGATGCTGTTGCGCACAGCGATGCCAAACACGGTGATGAAACCGACGAGCGAGCCAAGTGAAATCGATCCGCCTCCCAACCAGGCTCCGACCATTCCGCCGACAAATGCGAACAGGAAACTTAGCATCACCAGCAGCACGAGACGCCAATTTCGAAACTCCGAGTAGATGATCTCACATTCCGCACATCTTGGATTGGTAATTCTGTATTTTCTTTGTGCTCAC
>CAYFJO010001088.1:0-1897 GCA_964343305.1 uncultured Pirellulaceae bacterium
GCGTAGGCCTGCCCCCGCGGGCACCGCCGATCGCTCGCGCGCGACCCGATCCGCAGCGCGAGCTGGCCTACGTCAGCTGAAGATGCGTCACCAGCAGGTGAGTTCTGAGGGGAGAGGTCTGCCTGAAGGGGACGCTGTGGACGTGCTGGGGTGTTGCCACAGGGTCCAGCGCCCTAATCACCGCAACAACCACGCGCCTAGCCTGGATTATTCACAAAAAACGCGGTGACCTTTTGTACAACTGGTTGTTTTGCCCTAAGTTAGGGTTGCACACAAACAACAACCAATAAAGAGGACACCGCGATGGAAAGTTCGCAGATAACACTATCCTTTGCAAGCGTCATGGGCAGGAAGATCGAAGCCGATTTTGACGGCGGCACGACCACCAGCGATGGCGGCGTGCTGCTACTGCGGCAGGCGGAGTCCAAGATAGGAATCATTGACAGAATCGTAAGGGCGTTGTGCGATCGCCGACATCAAAGCTACATCGATCATACCTATGCCGATCTCGTCAGGCGGCGCGTATTCCAGATCGCCTGCGGTTACGAGGACGCCAATGACAGCAACGACCTGCGTTCAGATCCGGGTCTGAAGGCAGCGTGCGATCGACTCCCGCTTTCGGGGGCCGATCTTGCCAGTCAACCGACCATGTCTCGTTTAGAGAACCATGTCAGCCGCACCGACCTCTACCGAATCGCGCTGGCGTTATTGGAACCCTTCATCGAGTCCTACGACAAGCCGCCGAAGAAGATCATCCTGGACATCGATGACACGGATGATGTAACGCACGGTTCACAGCAACTTTCGTTGTTCCACGGGTATTATGACGACTACTGTTACATGCCACTCCATCTCTATGAAGGCGACACGGGCAAGTTGATCACGGCCATCCTGCGACCCGGCCGTAGAATCCGTGGCAGCGAGGCGGCGGCGATTCTCAGGCGCGTTCTGGACCATCTGTTAATGGTCTGGCCGCAGGTGCGGATCTGCTTGCGGGGTGACTCGCACTTCAGCGCTCCGGAGGTGCACGACCTGTGCGACGAATACGGCATAGATTTCATTCTGGGACAGGCGGTCAATAAGAACCTCAAAGCACTCGGCGCACCGCTGATGGAGCAGGCGACTGCTCTGGCGGAGAAAACCGAAGAGCCGGTGCGACTCTTTACAGGCTTTGAGTACCAAGCCGGAAGCTGGAGCCGCGCGCGCCAGATCATCTACAAGGCGGAGATCACGGAAGGAAAGGCCAACCCGCGCTTTGTGGTAACCAACATTCCGAACCGAACGCCCGAATTTCTTTACGAGAAAGTCTACTGCGCTCGCGGACGCATGGAAGGCTTCATCAAGAATCACAAGACCTTCCTTCACTCCGACCGGACTTCCTGTCATCGATTTCCAGCAAATCAGTTCCGTCTCTTCCTGCACAGCGCCGCCTATGTGCTGCTGCACGCGATCAAGAATATCGGCATGCGAGGCACCCAATGGACGAAGTCCAACTTCGACACGATCCAACTCCGCGTCCTCAAAATCGGTGCCCGAGTGCGGGAGCAAGCCACCAAGGTGCGCTTTCATTTTCCGACTTCGTATCCCCTCAAGGACTTGATGAGGATGATCGTCCTTAACCTCGACACGGCGTAAATGCTTTGCGCATGAACATCAAATACATCCGCTCACATCGCTCGACCAAGGGGAATCGTCTGCCTAGGCTACACCCCAAGCGGCTCAGCCCATCGTCATCTGGCCAGCAAACGACGAGCACGCAGTGAAACTCTTGCCAGATTTGTCCAACCTCTTCACTACCGCTCGAATTCTGCTCGCGACGAGCAGATTCATGAATTGTTCAGGCTAGATTGGAATAGAGAGTCAACGGATACGAGGAGACACCAGTAGGGCGATGAGT
>CAYFJO010001089.1:0-1879 GCA_964343305.1 uncultured Pirellulaceae bacterium
TGGTTGCCATTCCTAATGGCTGCGGGGGAATCAACGGCGCGCCCTGCACGGCCCCCCACCTTCCTAAAATGCAAATGTCGTTCCGTGACGTAACTCATTAGTTGTCCATTCATGATTTGTAAACCGTTCAATTTGCCATCAGCGAGTGCTTGGGGTTGGGCTTCCACGAAATGCGGGTCGCCGTCCACTGTGCCTTGGCCATTCCCATGCGTACCAACAAATGCATGTCGCGATAGATGGTGCGCCGGTGACAATCGGCCGTGGCTTGCAGTTCCTCCATCGTTAAATGGCCCTTCTCTTTCAGCTGCGTCGCGTGTCGAAGAATCCGTTCAAACTGTTGCGATCTCCTTTCCTCGGTTGTGGTCGTCATTCGTTCGACTCCTCAGTAAAAGTTATCTAATTCCTACAACTTGTGAGTATTCGAGTTTCCCGGACACGTTCGGTCACTCGCTAGCAGCTATTTGTTATTGACAGTTTTTCCACAGCGGAGTAAACGTATGCCTCGACTCTTGCATTACCTAAGACGTGCAGGAGTCCCCCGGCCCCGGATGTGCCTACATCACATCCGGGGCCACTTTTTGAAATGACGCCTAAGCCACCCAAACCAGACAAGCCTTATCCCGATTTTCCGCTATTCGCGCACGCATCGGGTTATTGGGCAAAGAAGATCTTGGGCAAGTTCCATTTCTGACGACGTTCCTTTTGCGCTATTTCTGGATGCTGGCGTAAATGGTGGTTCATGGGCGGCGGAACATCCCGCTTGTGCGAGTTGGCCCAAACTCTTGGAACTACTGAGCGGTGTCAACAAGCCAGTCGGCGATCACCAAGTCCGATAACGGGGCTTCACTCCTGTCTCGATTACGACATGGCCCTCGGCCCGTTCAATTGACGGTCAAAACTTTCCGGATTGAGGCTTACAACGGTTGAGAGTCCGTGGCTAGCTCGCGCGTCAAAGTCCGCGTGACGCAATTCTTGTTAGTATGGTAATTGGTTTTTACACTTGAGTCTAAGCAGACCTTCACACAAGTCACAATACTCCTCCTTAGCTTGCCCGGTTACTTTCGTTTTCTTATTTATCAAATTTTGGAATCGGCATGGCCCGACATCAATGGTATTATCGCGCCGATAATTCGAGTGAATCTCAGTCGAGCGGGCCGGTCAGCATCCACGAATTAGCAGCGTTGGCAGAAAACGGCTCCTTGACGCCCAAGTGTCTCGTGTCCAGTCCGACCACTACCAAGGGCAAATGGTATTGGGTTCGCAACACACCCGGGTTGATGAAGTATTGGCGACGCGGACAGGCAAGTCGCCACGCGCATAATGGCGACAGTCGCTTCGATCTGTTCGTTACCTACGCTCATGCCAATGACCTTGGCATGGACATGGGCAAAGTAACCGCATTGGTCGACGCGGTGATTGCCGAGCACGACCGTTTTTCTCCGACTCCGCTTCGAGTTTTCTTTGACTGTGAAGCCATCCATTCCCTGCAGGATTGGAAACAACGAATCTTGCGAGGCCTACGTGAGTCGAAAATGATGCTGGCTGTTATCACGCCGGAATACTTTGCCAGCGATTACTGTCTGAAAGAATGGAAAATCTATTTGGAGCATGAACTGGGTCTCGGGCTGTTACCCAGCGATCAGGAGCAAAGTGGTGGAATCGTGCCGGTCTACGTCGCCACACATCCGCCGTTCAGTGAACAACACGACCACGACGTTGCAACGGCAGATCACAATCAGTGGCTGACTGATTTGCGAGGTCGGCAATATGTTGACTTGCGGTTGTGGTGGTCGGACGGCCCTGATTCACTCGTTGACGGCGAGGCACGGAAGCTAATTGAATTGCTGGAAGGAAAAATTGCCGCACGCATTGAACGATT
>CAYFJO010001090.1:0-1875 GCA_964343305.1 uncultured Pirellulaceae bacterium
CACCATCAAGCGGTCGACGTTCAGGCTTCGCAGGGCCAGGTCAAGATGTGTTCCGTAGAATTTGTCGTAAGTATGCGCTTGCACAACCAATTCGCCTTCGCGTGGGGCAAGTTGGGGAACCGTTCTCGCCGATTCGGCTCCTTCGCCGGCATTCGGACCGATCAGACAGTTATTCGACGCGTAGCCAAATCCAACCGGACCGTCCGCGTTGGCTGGCAGATGTTCTGGGCCAAACGGTTCGCCGCGCAGGCACGGGATCGAGGTCGCGTATACAAATTCGGTGAAAATGACGGGGATGTTTGTTGCACGACATTTTTCGATCAATTGTGCAATGTTTGGGATGAGCGAACGACCTTTGGGCACTTCAAGCGACGCGCCCTCGTCGAGAAATCCATGTTGCATATCGACAACGATTAACGCAGTCCGATCCAATGCGACACGATGCGATTCCTTGATACGCTGGAGTTTTGCTTGATACAGTTTTTCAAAATCGGTCATCAGTGTTTCTTCATCCTGTTACTGTGGCGAAAACCGCGGCTCCGGCAGCACAACTCGTTCATACAACGGGCGATTGCCATCCGCACGAAAGATCGGCTTCCAGCACGCGACGATGTGGTCGTCGAACACGTGATAAATCTGAAACGAACGATACTCGCCCCAGCACAGACAATCGCACAGCACATGTGCCGTGCCATCGTGAATGCGATAGCCATATCGATGTCGGTGCCCAGCAAGATAGGCGGCAACTTTGTACTTTCGCAACAACAGTAGGATCTCCTGCGCCTCTGGCCCTTGCACATTGCCGCCGAATTCCTGAAGCACGGGATAGTGTCCAAGCAAGAACACGTGCTTGGCGTCTTTGGTTCGCTCAAGCTCTTTGCGCAGCCACGCCATCTGTTCTTCGTCGACGGATGCAACGCGTGTATTCAGACAAATGAACGCACAATCGTCTTTCTCAACCGTGTAATATGGCTCGCGCTTCGTAAAGTGCCGATACAATGCGGTTCGATCTTCCGCCTTTCCACCCGCGAGTTGGTCGGCCAGCTTCCAATTGGCGACGCCGGTGTCGAACAGATCGCCGAATGTCTTGCGATCCATCGTCGCGCGGTCGTAAAGTGTATCGTGATTGCCAGGCACGGGATAGAACGGCATCTTGAGCGTCGAATAAATGCGATTGAACGTCGTCCACTCCGCTTTCGTGTTCTTGTTCGTCAGGTCGCCGGTCATGAATACTAGCGCCGGGTTCAGGCGATTGACTTGAGCCGCCGCCAACTCGTTCATTTGCTCATCGTTGGCGTAACGCGCGCCGTAACGTGGAACCGAACCATCGTCGAACTGCGAATCGGAAAGTTGGATGAATGTCAAATTCGGCTTTCGCTTCAGATCCTCGCTGTATGTTGGCACACCGTACGGATCATCCATTGCCTTGACCATCCGCGGAGCGGCGACAGGATTTGGAATCACCAATCGCTGCAGCGGCTGGCCGCCGTCGTGAACCAGGTCGAGTTCAATGTACTTATCGTAAACCGTAATCAACGCGATGGGCCATTTCGGCGAGTAGCTCCAACCAGACGAGGGAATGCTCCAGTAAGGCAAACTGTCGGTATAAGTAACTGTGTGAGCATGGCCGCCAGCGATCCGGACGGCAACCTTGTGTTTGTGAATCGCGTCCCAGTATTCGATTTGAGCCGCAGTCGCTGATTTTGGGTCGGTGATGGGCCGGTGATCCAGTTGGCTGAACAGCAACACGGCTTTCGTCCCGTCGCTTTTGGCAAGCCCCGTCTTGAGGTTGTCCAGCGTCGACTTGTAGGCCTCGCCAATATTTTCGTACATCGGTGAAAACTGAAGATGAACCCCCTTCACGTTGAGTGAACG
>CAYFJO010001091.1:0-1873 GCA_964343305.1 uncultured Pirellulaceae bacterium
CGCAGCGCTTCCATCGCCCCGGTCAGCAATTCGGATCGGAATCGACCGTTGAATCACAACATTGCGGCCATACCTGACGTGCAAGAAGAGCTGGATGTGATTGAGGATCGGAGCCGACTGATCGTCGCCAACCGGCCTATTCGGCGCATCGCAATTGCGAACCCGGCCGCCGTCGACATCGTTCAGTTCAGCGAAATCGAGTTCTCGATCATTGGGTTAGAACAGGCAAGTACGACGGTCACCATTTGGTTCGAAGCCGACCCCAACCCACTGATCTACCTGATCAAGGTGATTCCCGATCCGACTCTTGAAGAACAAAAGCGGATCGACTACGGCAAGCTCGAAAAGAAGCTTGCTGTTTTGTTTCCAAACAGCAAGGTTTATTTGATTCCGCTGTCGCGAAAGATCATCGTAAAAGGCCAGGCAAACAGTGGCGAAGAAGCTGCTCAGATCTTGTCAATCGTCCGCGGTGAATTTATCAGCCCGGACGGATCACTCCGTGGCCCCCAGGCGAACGCCAACGATCGTGGTGCAGGCATTGACCCGTTTGGTCAAGGCAACCTCTTTTCATCGTTCATCGTCAATATGCTGGAAGTGCCTGGTGAGCGGCAGGTGATGATGCACGTTCGAGTCGCCGAATTGAATCGGTCACAACTGCGGCGATTGGGCGTGGATTTGAACTTTTTGATCAACGGCGGCCGCCACCTTCTTACGTCAAGCGCCGGAGGCGTGCCGTCCACGCTGACTGGTATTTTTGAGAACGGCGAGATCAACATCCTGGTCAATTGGTTGGCGACAAACGGAACGGCAAAAGTCCTTTCCGAGCCGACACTGACCGTTTTGAGCGGACACACGGCGAGCTTCCAGTCTGGGGCTCAGTTTGCTGTGCCAACGATCGTCGGTGTCGACGGTGTTCAAGGCCAGTCGACCTCTTTTCGAAGCACCGGTAGTTCATTGATTGTCAGCCCGACTGTAATCGACCGCGATCTGATTCGGATGGTCATTGCCCCCGAGTTTAGCGCAATCAACCAAGCGAATTCCGTGGGCAATATCCCAGGAGTCGACTCACGAGGAGTTCAGACGACCGTACAATTACGTGAAGGGCAGACTTTGGCCTTGGCCGGTCTGCTTTCGCACCAGACGAGTACCGAAGTCACGCGCATTCCGTTTCTCGGTGAACTGCCGATTATTGGTCCGACTTTGTTCAATGCCAAACAGGCATCGCAGGACGAAACCGAACTATTGATTCTGGTCACTCCGGAAATCGTCCGACCTATGGAGCCCGATGAAGTGCCGCCGGTCCCCGGACACGAAGTGACGTGGCCCAACGACCAAGAGCTGTATCGCTATGCGATGACCGAAGGGGCACCAGACCAAGGCGTCTATCAACTGGCTCCGTATGCCTGGGGTCCGGGACATGGAACCAATATTGGGTATCGACCGCATAACTCGGCCCCGTCACTGCCCATCTATTCACCGGTTCCGACCAATCCCTTTGGCTTTGGATATTCACAACCTGCGACGCCTCAAGCGTCGCCCTATCCGCCTGGAGTACAGCAGCATCACGCGCCGCAGCCCGTTCCGCAGCAGGCAGTACCAAGCCCAACATATCAACCAAGGACACCAGCTTATCCACAACAGATTCCCGTTTCACCGATCCCCGATCCATCGGTTCATCTAAACCTACCACAACAGGGGTCGCCAACTGGGACAGCTCAGGCGGGTTGGCTTGGTTCCAGGAGAACCAGTTCGAGGCTGTCTTGGCCGTGGAAGTCGCCAACTTCACGGACGATTCAACAGTCGACCTTCGCGGTACCGCGAGCCGCCAACCCCGGTCAGGTTTTGCAGCCGCCGCCGCGCCGCGGTCGATACT
>CAYFJO010001092.1:0-1870 GCA_964343305.1 uncultured Pirellulaceae bacterium
GGGCGTCTAGCTGGTCCTCGCCGGGGAAAAAACAACGGCGGACGATGCCATTGGGGATATAGGTGATGACAAGCTTCTTGGACGGTTTCGCCACGCGACCTTTCGTCTTGGCGGCAAGGGACGGCAGCGTGGGAAGCGCCAAGGCTACGCCGTTGGCGATGAGGAATTCTCGTCGTGACAGATTCATCATACGTCGTCCATTTTGAATTGAATGTGATCGGCTGGCAGCCGGAAATCCGAAAGAACAGAGCGCCGGCCAAAGCGATCTGACATTCGATTGGAGTATGCGTGCTGAATCAGCGTAACGACAACAAAGCACCTTATCTTAGGCTGTTCCCTGTTCTGCTACAATTCCGGCGTTCGCTGTCCATGTCCACAACGTCTCGACTTCGCCCAAGAAATGTAGCCGAAGTCGCCAGACTATGGTGAAACCGAGCCGATCGCACCAAACTCTGGCGAGTTCGGCTACGGGGAAAGGATCGCCGCGCGCGATTTGAGACAGAGCCTAGCATCGTGAACCACTCATCCATGAAAGCCGGCGCCAAACGACCCAACGGGATCAAAAGGTTGGAAAATCGCGCGCCAATTGGCTATCATTTGAGTTGCGGTCATGGAAAGCACGGAGTGTGACGTGACCGAGACGATCAGTGAGAACGCGCCCCGGGATACGATGCTGGACAGGATGATACGGGATGGCGAGACGGCCGTGCTTCGAGTGCGAGGATCGGCACGCTAGAGCGATCGATGGTTTGGCGTTTACAAGTTCCTAGTTCACACAGACCCACAGGAGAAATGAGATGCGCAGCTTCTTCCTCATATTGACTTTCTGCGCCGGCCTGAGTTGGTGGCTGTCGGCGCCTCGCGATCACGACTCGAGTACTCCAGCCGCTGTCTTGCCTCCCGCGACTAAGGACCGAGCCGCCGCCTTGCCTCGGATGATTCAGGACCCGGCCGTTCCGATGATCGCGTTGCCCACAAAGTTCAAATCACGACGCGAGCATGGCGTTCCGAAAGGTGGGCCTCCGTTTGTTATCGCCGATCTGAAGGGGCCCGGATGCGTGAGGCATTTGTGGTTTCTCGTGGGCAAGGATGTTCGATTGGAGATTAACGTGGACGGCGCGAAGAAATCTCAAGTGGATTTGCCGTTGAATGCGTTCTTCGGAATCATGCACGGCAAAGCGGAACATTTTGTCGACTCCGCCGCCGTTACGGTGCTCCCCGGTTACAACTCATTCCTACCAATCCCTTTCCAAAAGTCATGTCGAATCACGATTCACAGCAAGATAGGAATGGCTGCCGACTCTATGGTAGATTGGCACCAGTACGACAAGGATACTGTCCTCACTCCCTTTCGGCTGCATACGGCCTATACGATGTACAAACCGGCACCGCCTCGCGGCGGCTATGTAAAACTGGCGGACATCGGCGGCGACGGTTTCATTGCCGGCGTGGCGATGGGCTATATTCAACGCAATAAGAAAGACATGGTGTTTCATACCGGCGGAATGACGATCCTGCTCGACGGCGAAACGGATCCTCATGAAATCCGCGGACACAATGTCGAGGACGACTTCGGTTTTACTTGGGGATTCAGAAATCAGCAAACCCGCTGGATGGGATGCCCTTGGCACGACAATCGAGGCCGGAATGACCAGGACGGCACGTTCTTCCGCTTCTTTGGACCGGACCCGATCGCGTTTCGTAGCTCCGTTTCGTTTCGCTCCGGCTCACGCGGCGATGACATGGAATCGGTCGTTTACTACTACAAAAAGGCCGGCACGACGGCCCCGAAGATACAGACGCCTTCCCAATGGGAAATCACGGGGCTGTTCGTCTACGACTCCAACTGGAAAGGCTACAAGAACTCGAA
>CAYFJO010001093.1:0-1864 GCA_964343305.1 uncultured Pirellulaceae bacterium
AATTTCAGCACTTCTTTGTGATTGCAGAGTCTGGTTGTCGATATCTGTCGGGTGGACTCAAGGAGGTCGAGAGTTTCTTGGAGGAGGAAGGGCTCCGAAAGCAGCGCCAATATGTAAGCGACCTCAATACACTTATCAGAATGGAGGAGAAGAATGAAGTTGTGAACAACCGGCACGACAGAAAGAAAAATCGTGGCAGGCTAAACGAGCTCGGCCGTTGTCCATCAAGGGCGAAGCTCAACGAGAAGAGGTCCTATGCTCAGGTGAAGCAAGGCAAACGAAAGAAGCTCTGGAGAAATCGAATATCGGCTTCTCGTGCGTGGGCCGAGGCCACTCGCCGCGCCCTGGATGTTCAGCTTGACCTGACGCTTATTGCGCCGGAACAGCCGAATGATACGTCAGCTGAAATCGTCGACGTAAAAGGAGTGACTGCTGTCATTGAAGGTCGCGAGATCTTCTCAAACCTGTCGATGTGCGTTCGGCGATTTGATCGCATCGTTGTCTCGGGGCGAAACGGGGCCGGTAAGACTACCCTGTTATCGATGCTGGCCGGCCAGCGACAAGCTGTACAAGGACGTGTCGTAGGCGACTTCTCACGAATAGGGATGATTGAACAAGGGGCGGCGAATTGGGAGTCAGATCGAGGACTGATAGCGAACCTTCAGGCAGCCTGTGATGCTACACTCGAAGAAGTTGCGGAAATCTTGGTGGGGCACCGATTTCCATTTGCTTTGGCGGAACGCCCCTTAATGAGTCTCAGCCCAGGCGAAAGGGTGCGGGCGGCACTGATTTGTCTATATCACCGCTCCCCTACGATCGAATTGCTCATGCTTGATGAGCCGACCGTTGGTTTGGATTTTGTGGGACTAGGTGCACTTCGAGATGCATTAAAGAGTTGGCCGGGAGCTATAGTAGTAGTGAGCCATGACCGCGACTTCATCGAGTCAATTGACGTTTGTTGCGAAATCAGACTGGAATAGGCCGCTCGAAACCAATTGTTCGCTGCTCCTCGGGACTATCAATCAGTTGGATACGTTTCCGGTTCGTAGGGCCGCGTGCGAGGAAGAGCCGAAACCAAGGGGCCTCCGCCAACAATCGTCGCGGATTGCTCGCGCCAGGAACTGGAGTAGGGACGCCTACGACACCGCTGCTTGGTAGCCAATTTTCTCCGAGACAGAAGTCACATCATCCTCAGCGACTTCGCAGATCTTCTACGACGCCGAGGTTGGACAAACACCTACGAGTCAGCCAGTCGACTTATCTGCAGCGGCCTACTTTTGGCGAAGGCACCGATGCGAGTTCGCGGAAATCCTTAGCCGCACGAGTCGATGCAACTTCAGCGAGTTTCATGGCGGACGAATTCACAGCGGTGGGAACAGTGCTGCAGGTTGACGGCACCAAATCTGGATGGGAAATCCAATTCACGCGTACGACAGCCTATAACATTACTGAATGTCAACGGAACATACGAGAACGCAAGTTGCAGCGTCTCGCGCACTTTTATTTGGTGTCGGTTTCAGCTTTGGCTTTACATTGCTGATTTGGCTAGCGGGCAGTCGACTTGATGTCTTTGAGTTGCGACCTGATCGGAATGTTGCCTTCTGGTATCCGTGGGTGACGAAAGTTCCGACTTTTCTGACTCGACTTTCGGCGTGGGGATTGTATGTTGCGCATCAACTCGCTGTTTGGGGGCTGATTTGGTATGCCCAGACGAAGAACACGAAGTACAGCTCGTCGCTGAGCCGCATCAACCTCATCGCGCTTTTCGCAAACGCTTTGTTCATCGTTCTGCATTTTGTTCAGACGCATGGTAATTGTCTAGCGTCTTATCCCCCCAGGGGAAACTGGTAAGAATTACTGACGT
>CAYFJO010001094.1:0-1864 GCA_964343305.1 uncultured Pirellulaceae bacterium
GTTGGATACCGTGTGCCCGTTGTCCAACCGCATGCCTTCACGTGCGAGCCGATCCAGATGCGGCGTCAGCACCTTGCCGCCGTAGCAGGCGATTTCTTCTCGTACCATGTCATCGACGACAAACAGGATGATATTGGGACGCTTCTCGGGGACGGCGTCAGCAGCCGAAACGATGTTCGTGGACGCCAGGAGAATCAGCGATGCGATTGTTGGTTTCATAATTAAGTCCTTCGATTTACAGTTGGCAGCTTTGCGATTCACCCAACTTAGTTCTCGGTCTCGTAAAGTCGTTGAATCGTCTCTTTATTGAGGCCGTAGTTGAAAATGGCAACCTCGTCGATGCGACCATCCCAAAATCCCGACGGGCCTCGCACCTTTTCACCGTGACCTCCGGCGAGCTTGGCCCCAATTCCCAATGATCTGACAGTTGGAGTTGCCAACCCGTCGTACGGCTCGCTGGCAACTTCGACCCCGTTGCGATACAGGCGAAGACATGCTGGCTATTTTGCAATCGGTGCGAAATAGCGCAACCCCTAAATCGGCCATATTCTGTCTACCCTAGAAAAGTAGATATGGCGATTATTCAGATAATAATACCAGAATAAACGGATAAAAATGCCCTTGTTGATTGCTTTGTTCTGGCTACAAACGGAAAACTGGTTTCGCCGGAATCTGGCATTTTTCACGGGCTACAAGCCGAATCAACCAATATCACGGTAAGAAGTTCGGTCTAGCTCGTCAACCAGTGCCTGTATTGGGCCTACGTCAATTTGCCAACTCGCGGAGACAATCACTTCAGGGCGCTTTTTGCAGATTTCCAACCATTGCTCTTTGTGGCCGCGGAGTTCGTCAGGTTGGAACTTCCGCCCCCTTGGATGCTTGTCGTTATAGCTGTGAATCTCGGCGTGGCACTCGAAACAAACGGGAATGGCATTGTCGATCGAGTCATCACCGCCCTCGGCAGCCGTTGTAATATGGTCGAGTTCTATCTTAGAGCCACAAAATCTATGGCACACACAGCAACGGCGATGGCATTGTACGAGTAGATTTGCTGCATCTTTTCGTGAAAACGCCATCGCAAAATGCTCCGGTCCGAATCGACAGAAGAACTATCTCGTTCAGTTGAAATGCAGCTGCATCTTCCCGTGTGGGTTACCAATGTCAAGCCTCTGCGAAGACGAAACCAGTGGTCATGAACTCAACCCTTTTTTCAGAAAACGTTAAGCTTCGGTTTGTGAACAAGAATTCGGCCAAAATCGCAATCTGAAGCCCAATTCACGTGAAATTCCCGCTCGATCGCGGTGAAAACTCGTTATTTCCACCGCGATTCGCCAAACCAACGTGATTTTTGGCCAGTTCTTTTTCCCAATCGTCACGGGTTCGCGACTCATGTCGACTATGAAGTCCGTGTTGGGGCAAGCTGCCTCTTCCTATCGAAACACGACAAACATATTTCGATACGATCCTCCAACTGATGGTTCATCTGGATATTTGTCTTGAATGATTTCGACGCCAATCTTCATCGAGACGTTGGCAAGTTCTTCCAAGCTACCGCGCACGCGATAAATTCGATGTCCATTGCGGCTGACAATCTGTTCGAACGGCAGGAAGACACCTGCGTCGCGAAGTCCTCGAAACTGTTCCGACGGGTGCCAATCACATACGGATCGGCTCAACTCGCATGTTGACTGTCCGCCAGCCAGAAAGGAAACAGAGGGACGGGGTAACTCGAAATGCATACTTCCGTAAATTGATCTGGGCATTGCCAATTCTCCGTAAACGGCACTCCGACTCAGGCACCTACCTCAGTTCGTAATATCGAATCACCCAAAGATTGGCAAGGAAGCACAAAAAGAATTTGTTG
>CAYFJO010001095.1:0-1860 GCA_964343305.1 uncultured Pirellulaceae bacterium
TTACGAGCCAAATAGATGTTGGGCAATCGGAGTCATCATGGTTGGTGAGCCTTCGTAGAGCCTCCAGCTATGTTCTCGACCGACTTGGCTGCTTACGTTCCACTCCTTTACGAGTGGTCGATAGTTGCCCAAGCGGGATTCGCAAGTCACTCCGACAAAACCCAACGCATCAGCACCTTGTCGGCCGTACAGTCGTGGATACCAACGTAAGGCCGGATCGTGAGGATTGAAAAGAATCAGCATCTGTTCGATTTGGCTGAGCGCTAACCCATGGCGTTGAGGGTGTAATCTCGCTGAGGCACCGAAAAGCAGCGTTTTTCGCCCCGATTTTCGGAAAATCAATTGTGAGTTCGATAGCATGACAGCATTTAAGTGGTCAAAGGACGGTTTCCGTCTGAAATCCGGCCCAAATCCAATTGAAAACACGCGCCTCAGGGAGACTACACCCGGCGTTGACCAGGATACAGCCAATGCCCATCGATCCCCGCAGCCATCAGGACGACACGAACACGCCTTTGATTTCGATACCTTGGCCCGGGTAGCCTTAGCTGACCGATACTTCCTCCGGCCAAATGATGTAAAGCAGCCGTAATCACTCGTGGGCCGTAGCTCATGCCATAGAGGGAGACTGGCACACCTGGATCAATCTGATCGAGTAACCAAGCGAGATAGAATGCGTGTATCTCGCTTCGCTTCGCCTTGATCTGCGTATCAGGACGCTGCCTTATTCCGATTCGATCGGAAGGCCATGAAATCGCGATCAAACGAAACGACCGATCGGCTGGAACGGCATGTGACAATCGTGTGAAAACCAACCGCGCGCGTCGAAACGAGTCGCTGCGCGAAACTCGGTTCTCGTGAACATAGAAGATCGTGCGAACCGAGGCATTATCAGTCGCTAAAAGTTGTCCGAGGCTTTCCTTTCGCCAAACATGGTCCGGATCGGACCTCCAGAAAGAAAGTCGAGATGTTTCCACAAGAGACGGACGACACGAGGACGCGGAGCGAGTGCTTATCTAACCAGAGTTGTCGAAAAGCCTTCGCCGACGTCGTGACCTTCACGCCGGCAGATTTCAATTCGTTGTGATCGACGAACAGCAACATGAGAGTGACCAAAGCCAGCAACGTTCTGGCACGTAAGGTGCTCTGCACAATCATGGTGAATGCCGTCTAACGATGTTAAGCCAACGAGGAACTTTCGGGGCGCAATTCATCGACATAGGTCATGCCGGCGTTGTTGAATCCTACCATACGCTAATCGCTCAAAAACCCAGAAACGAAACCGCCAAGTAAGGCACCAACAACCGATGCGACTTTCTTCACTCCTTGAACGTCGACACCACCTTGAGGACTTGACCAAGCCTGCAATATGCGGCAGCTTCCTCTGCAAGTATGCCGATCGACACGAGAAGTTGTTTACGGAGAACGACGACTGATATTTCTCGAGGTATTGGAATAGAAATTTGCATGACAGCCATACCGTCTTCGTCAATCCCGAAAGACGGAAAACCACCAGCGTCGCAATTTGCAAGAAGCGCGGTGGGATTTGTAATTTCAACTCCTTCAAATGTAGTACTGATGACAAGACGTCGCGGTGAATGTTTACGTGCGACCGACTCATTAGCGGTTCGGTGAAATGAGAGAGAGGATCGATTCCGAAGTGCTCAAAGGGATTGACCTGCTTCCCGGAGGCCGTCCGCCCCGACGGTGTTTACTCGCAGACGTGGTACCCCACCGTCCACGGCGGTTTCGCGCACGCCACGAAGCTGTTGCTCGCACGTCCGCGTGACGACGCGGTGGAACTCTTCGCCGGACTCCCGCCGAAGTGGGGCGATTGTTCGTTTCGTTCGCTGCGCGTCC
>CAYFJO010001096.1:0-1856 GCA_964343305.1 uncultured Pirellulaceae bacterium
ACCGCTAACATAAACTTCCGAAAAGCACATTTCAAGATACGAATATCTTTGTTCCGTCGAACTGACGGTATATGCTTCACTCATCACACGTGCATCCAACAAGGTGTAAGAATTCCCCGCGGACGGATTGTTGTTAAACCCATGAAACGCGTCGTCGTAACTGGAATGGGCATCGTCAGTTGCCTGGGAAATGATACCCAGGCGGTGACCGAAGCGCTCCGCGAAGGCCAGTCTGGCATTCGCTTTGTCGAAGCTTATAAGGAAATTGGGCTGCGCAGCCAGATTGCGGGCACGCTGCGGATCGACCCCACTGAACACATCGATCGCAAGACCCTGCGCTTCATGGGCAACGCCGCGATTTTCGCCTACATCTCCATGGACCAGGCCATCAAAGATGCCGGCCTTGCACCGGACCAGGTATCCAACCCGCGGACGGGCCTCATCATGGGCTCGGGCGGAGCCTCGTCCTTGAACGTGATTCGGGGCGCCGACCTCTTGCGCGAAAAAGGCATCCGGCGCGTCGGTGCCTACATGGTGCCCCGCTGCATGAGCAGCACGACCTCGGCCTGCCTCGCGACGCCGTTCAAAATCAAGGGCGTGAACTACACTGTCAGCTCCGCCTGTGCGACTAGCGCCCATTGCATCGGTAGCGGGATGGAGCAGATTCAACTCGGAAAACAGGACGTCATTTTTGCCGGCGGCGGCGAAGAGGAACATTGGGGCCTCGCCATGATGTTCGACGGCATGGGCGCGCTGTCCACCAGGTACAACGACACTCCAGAAAGAGCCAGCCGACCCTATGACAGAGACCGAGACGGCTTTGTCATCGCAGGCGGGGGAGGTACGCTGGTCCTGGAAGAACTCGAATATGCCCGCAAGCGAGGGGCGCGGATCATCGCCGAACTCGTCGGCTTCGGTTCGACGTCCGACGGCGACAACATGGTCACCCCGTCCGGCGAAGGTGCGGTTCGCTGTATGCGCCAGGCCCTTGCAACCGTGAATACGCCGGTCGACTATATCAACACCCATGGCACAAGCACGCCGGTCGGCGACCTGGTCGAGTTGGAAGCGATTGAAGAAGTCTTCGGCGATAGGGTACCGCCGTTCAGTTCCACCAAGTCGCTTACAGGTCATTCACTCGGCGCGACAAGCGTACATGAAGCGATTTACACACTCTTGATGCTGGAATACAATTTCATCGCGGCTTCCGCCAACGTGGAGAACCGCGATGAAAGTATGGGCGACCTGCCCCTGGTGACCAAGCGCACGAACAACGCGAACCTGGCCACCGTCATGTCAAACAGTTTCGGCTTCGGCGGGACCAACGCCACGCTGGTCTTTAGGCGTTACGCAGAGTAGCCACTTCAGGGCGTCATCTCCAAGCAAGTATCGTGGACTCCTTTCCTTCGCGAGGGGAAAATGGTTCGACATTCCTTGTCGAACCGAGGAGTCCCTTTTTGCCTATCTCCCCATCTCACTCTTTGGCCAATTTCAAAACTTGTTACCCACTATTTGAACCGCGTCTAGTTTCGTAGTTTCACTCTCCGAGTCAAACTGCGACGCATTTCTCGCCTTTTTTCTTTTGGCGTGTTTGCCTAGAATTTTGAATCCACTATGGCAAATGCCCAAGTTATTGAACCGGTGATGGAGCGCTTGCTCCAGCTACCAAGTTGTCTTTCCAATCACAATGACTTCGTCCCGGCGGTCGATTCTCTGAGACAGGGAAAGACCGCTACTTTCGACGGAGTCTGGGGGTCATCGCGCGCACTCGTCGTTAGTGCGTTAGCCAGCGAAGCGTCGATTCAACCAACACAGACTCCACTGGTGCTCGTCTGCCCCAATGACAACGACGCCGA
>CAYFJO010001097.1:0-1853 GCA_964343305.1 uncultured Pirellulaceae bacterium
CGAATCTCGTGGGATCGAAGTGGATCTGTGCGACGATGGCCTCGAGGGCCTGGATCATCTCGATCTGCTCGCGCGTCGCACCATGACCAGGAAGTTCGGTGACGGATGAAAATTCGTCGTGACTCGCCGTTGCCGCGGCTTCCTCGGACGGGGCCACGATTTCGGCAAGCGTCTCGCGAACTTCGCGCGGCACGAAGTTTTTCTTGATCAGTTTGAGCAATGTAAACAAGATGATTTTCACGTCGGTCCCGACCCAATGGTGATGCACATAGCGTAGTTGCAATTTGAGTTTCGTGGGACGGATCAGTTCTTCATAAGCCTTGTCCGGATCGTCGTGGCCCGCCAAGATCGAACCTTCGTCAGAATTCCATATCGAAGCCCAGTCGGTAATCCCCGGTCGAACATTCAGGATCGCCTGCTCTTCGTCCGTGTACATATCCGTGTACTGCTTCACCTCGGGTCGCGGACCAACAAGGCTCATCGTACCGCTCAACACGTTCATGAGTTGCGGCAGTTCGTCCAGTTTGAATTTGCGAATGAATTTTCCGATGCCCGTGATGCGCGGGTCTTCGTCGCTGGTCGACGAACCGCCAACACTTTCCGCATCGATGATCATGGAGCGGAATTTGAAAATCCGAAACGGTTTTCCATGCCGGCCGACTCGCTCGCCACGATAGAACACTGGCCCTTTCGACGTCAGCTTGATGATCAAGGCGATCGTCAAAAGCACAGGACTAAACGCAAGTAAGCCCAGGCCGCTGCATGCGATATCAAAATGACGTTTCAACACAATCATTCTCCTTCGTTCATCACGCGGCGCGCAATCGATGAGACGATAAACCAAAATCGTGCGAGATTGTTTCCAAGTATTCTTGCATTCGCGTGTAAATGTGTTCGGCAACGAATTGTTGCTGGTACAACTCCAATGCGTTTGCGGACATTCGGTCGAGACGACTTGGTTCGTCAATCAAAGTTTCGATCGTGCTCGCAAGTTGCATTGCATGTCGATTCTGATAGGTGATGCCGCAATCGTGTTGGGACAACAACTGCGCGAGCACTCCCTGCAAACTGGATACGATTGGCAGGCCGGCTGACAAATACTCAACAGGTTTGTTGGGAACATTGCGTTGATAGTTTTCATTACTGACATACGGAGTCAGGCCCACTGACGACATTCGCAGCAACGTCCAGATCTGGGCGGCATCAATCCAACCCGGTAGCAACACGTTGGAGCAGTTTTCCGCAAGCCTTTGGCATTTTTCAAAATCGGGGCCCGTGCCACACAAAACGAATCGGACGGGTTTGTCCGTCGTAGCGAGTTGTTTGGCGGCGGCGATTACCGACTCAATCTCGCTGTGCCGGCCCATCATCCCAAACCAACATGCGATGAACTCGTTTTTGTTCTCGCCAACGCCATGGCCTCGCCAAAACGCATTTGCCGATTCAACATCCTGAGGCGACGGTGGCCTTTCGACGTAGCCCATCGCAAAGGGCACGTCGTTCGCAGTCTGCGAGCGGCCAGCGTATCGCATTGCCCACTCGATGTATTCTTGCGTAATGCCGGTGATCGCAGTTGCTTTTGAACAAACCCTGCGAACTCGTCGAAACATTGGTTGCAGGATCGCGGAGGCTAGGAACCGGAGCGGTTTCGGTGCGACTTCGACGAACAAATCGGGCCACAAGTCACGTACATCCAAAACGACTGGCACGCTGTGCTGAAGACCATACTCGGTTGCCGCCGCACACAACTCGACGGTGGGCAGCGAACAAAGGATGACGTCGGGGCGGGGAGCATTCCGTGCAGACTTTTTGAATTTTTGCGATACCCCACGATGATTCAGTATTCGCCGAAT
>CAYFJO010001098.1:0-1840 GCA_964343305.1 uncultured Pirellulaceae bacterium
GGTGACGTCGAGGGTGAGGCAATGTATTTGTTGCTTCGCGAGTTGCAACCTGAAACCGTCTTTGAGATTTCACCCGACTGTGGCTGGTCGACGAATTACATTCTCGCCGCGTTGACCGAAAACAATCACGGCCAACTGCACAGCTTTGAACTCGATCCGCGCAAAAACGGCCGGCCCATTGATCGTGTGCTGAAAGACAACCTGCACCCAGATTGGGACCAATCGCGATTGAACCTGCACATTGGTGATGCGCTCGAGACGACCGAGCAAATCGAAGGCTCGATCGACTTTCTGTTTATGGACAGTTGCCATGAAGCGTTCTTTGCCGAGTGGTACATCGAAAATCTTTTCCCGCGAGTCGACGGCGTTGCGTTCGTGCAAGACATTGCTTTCGAAGACGAGTTGGAACCATCTGGCGAAGCAGATGTTGTCTGGGATTGGATTGGTCAAAATCATCCGCAAGTGACGTTGATTGGCGACGTCGAAAGTTGTCCAGACGTTGCCAGCCTGCGGCACGAACTGCCCGAACGTCGTGGCTTGCGAAGTAACTCGGTAGTGTTTCATTTGCCGATCGTTGACAGTGCTGAGAATCCCGAATTGAGCATTGGGCCCAAAGCGTTGCTGGGTCATGCTGAAGGTGCGATCGAGGCGAACGACGTGGAATTGGCCGATCGGTTGCTCAACCGTGCGGTAGATTTGGTGCTCCAGCGCCGATCAATTGTGCATCGCCATCGACTACTGCTTCGCGCTGGATTGTTATATCGCAAACTTGGCGAGCACGAAGAAGCCAGCCGCTGTTACAACCGCGCGTTAGGTTTAATCTTGCAAGCGGACAAGTTCCAAAGGCAAAAGGGGCTCAAGGAACTGTCGAAGTGGTGTCTTAAGCACGGCCAGTTGCGACGGCTCGGCACCACCTGGTGGCTCCGCGTGTTCGACAACGCAGCATAGGAGAAGTCGATGGAAATCCTCGGACTTATCCCAGCTCGCGGCGGATCGAAGAGCATCCCGGGCAAAAACATTTGCTCAGTTGGTGGCCGGCCACTTCTGGCATATACGGCCGACGCAGCACTCGCAAGCCGGCGATTGTCGCGAATCGTGCTGAGTACCGACGATCCGCAGATTGCCAAAGTTGGAAAATGGTTAGGACTTGAAGTGCCGTTTCTTCGTCCGAACTTGATTTCCCAAGATGAATCACCCGCAATCGACGTCATGCAACACGCGCTTCGGTTCCTCGAAGATGATGGCTATCGGCCAGATGCTGTGATGTTGCTGCAACCTACATCGCCGCTACGGCGTGCCGAACATATCGACCAAGCCGTTTCGATTCTTGAAACGACGGGTGCCAATACCGTGGTCAGCGTTGTGCGAGTTCCACATCAGTTCAATCCTGTGTCGGTAATGAAAATCAACGATGATCGTTTAACACCGTTTTCCAGCGGAACAATGATCACGCGTCGCCAAGACAAACCAGAAGTATACGCTCGAAACGGCCCCGCGATTTTGTTGACGCGGACAGAAGTATTGCTCGGAGACAATCAACTGTATGGCGATGACTGCCGACCGCTAGTGATGGATGCCCACGATTCGGCCGACATCGACGAACCGGCCGACCTTGACTACATCGAATATTTACTCGCACGCCGTGCCGCGGCCTAGGTACTCGAATGAATCGGATTGAAAAGTTGCTCACACGGTTGAAGAAGAATCTGCGGTCGATCGTGCCGATTCCTGACTTCGCGCAGTCGCGCGAGATCGCGGATTTCTGTCGCGAGTACGATTGGCTTTCCACACCGCCGGACATGCATGCAGACCGCAAATTGCTGGTCGTCAGCATTACGGA
>CAYFJO010001099.1:0-1838 GCA_964343305.1 uncultured Pirellulaceae bacterium
GACGGTTTGCTTGGGGCCGAGGCTGCCGAACACGTAGACTTTTGGTGGATCGCTACCTGTTTCGAACCGGACCCACGGGTGCCATTGCCGTGCCGATGAGAGGGCAGGGCCCTTTTCCGAACGGCCCCATAGATGATGTGTTGGCCACGAATCGATTTTGTCCCAAGTGACGTAGTTCCATTTGTCAGGCAAGCGGCCCAGCACGACGACGCCCGTTTGTTTCGTCCAGAAAGTAGCGAGTGAGCCGCCGGCCAACGCACCGCTGCCGCCTTTGTCGTACGAGCGGCTCATGTGTGGAACGGCTTCGACTTGAAAGCCCCAGTCGCCGTGTTTGGCCATCCAGAATTCTTCGTCAAACTCCAAATTGAAGTCGGCCGAACGTGCAAATGGTGGGAGTAACTTTTCGTCCTTCGCCAGTGCTAACTTCTGAAATCGTTTGAAAGAACCATCGACGTAGTGATCCCACGTGTAGGGCAGATCGGCGGGCCAATGCCCTTCTTGCCAAACCGGTGCTTCGTCGGCCTTCCACTTTTCGGGTCGTCGTGGATAGCGGTTGAATCGAGCGATGCACTTTTTAATGTCTGCCAACATCTCCTCGCGGCTGGCGAGTCCGAAGGTTTTTTGGTTGGTTTCGCTGCGCGGATCGATGCGCAGGCGAAAAAGCGCTTCGTCAGTCAACATCGCTTCCGCAAACGGACGCCACGGTCGGTCGCGTTGATCACGGACGTATGGATCGTTGGTTCGCGTAGCCCAACTCGATGGACCTTCCCAACGGCCGTTTGGTTCTGGATGGGTGTTGTATGCCTTGAACCGCACCATGCGGCGGATTACTTCCGGCATGAACGCGTCCCAATCGGGATCGCCGCGCGAAATCATTGCCGCCTCTGCCAGGTGATACAACGAGATGCCGTTGTAGCTGGTCTCCGGTCCGTCGGCCTCGCCGATGTAGCCCGCTGGATGAAACGTTCCGCGACGTGGATCACTTGTTGCGGGCCCGCGGCTCGGATGGCCGAAGAGAATCCGGCGAGCTAAATCGACCAGCCGCTTGTGCATTTTTTCGTCGTCTGCAAACACGTGGTCCAGCTCGGCCAATGTGACAATCTCGCACATGTCCATGTTCGAGTTGCCATCGCGCGGCGCGGCGCGTTCCATCAGTGTCAAGTAATGCCGCATGCCGTCCTGGTATGCGTTTTGTGCATTCGGCGGTAACTGACGTTTGCAAATCTGAAACGTGTAAGCCCATGTGCCAAGATTGGCTCCCATGAAGTCCGGTTTGATGTTCCGCGGATCGTCGTGTGAAGTTTCGAGCATCAATACGTCGACGACGGCGATCACCAGTGCCCGTCGCATGCCTGCCTTTGATCCAACGAACGGGTTACCTGGAAAATCAAAACCGATCCACCACGCCAACGCCGCGGGTTCTGGAAAACACCGAATGGCATCACCCTCGATTCTGGCCAGAGTGAGGCAATCGGGCGCAGCGCGAAAACCAGCCGTCACCGGTTCGCGACCCGGATGACCAAGCACGATCCAATCGCGGTAGATCCGCTCATCGTCCCGTTTCGCATAGTCATTGGGAAAACGAAACTCGGCGTTCTTGATGACAAAGTCTGATTCATTCAGTGTGCTCAGCCATTCACGCAGAGTTACCTTCCAGTCCGCATCTTGTGGAAGCGACTCGGCATCGATTGAGCTCGTTTGCAAAGCAAGGCCAAGGAATACTGTTAGGGGCGTTAATGTTCCTAATTCAGCTCCGTCACAACGAGCATTGTACCAAGTCGTATCGATAGCCGCTGAGCATTGATATTTCGAAGCCGGCGACAGAAAATGAAGACCAA
>CAYFJO010001100.1:0-1835 GCA_964343305.1 uncultured Pirellulaceae bacterium
CTGCCATCTCGCAGAACCGCTCACCACTCCCGCGGCGAAGCCGCTTCGTCCAACGCGCGTCGGTGTGAACGACCGATGAAGTTTGAGCGCATCCAAAAACTGCAGCGGTCACATCGCCCGACGATGCAGCGGCGTGTCGGACCGAAGCAGTTTTTGGACCGACCGAATGTCACCGAGGAGTTGCCGTCATGTGCAAGTTCGGTCACATGTGTCGTATTGTGCAAGTCAGGCACATGTGATCTGGTTGTGCTCCGTCACGTGGATTCCGTAAGACCAAACCGCTCTTTATTTGTCGGATTAGTAACGCACTCGAAAGTCATTTTGGCCAGATTGGTCAGCGCCGCGCATCAAATAGACTGTTCGGTTCGACATGTCCAAACGTCCCTCTCGTTCAAACCGAGTCTCGTTGTTGTGACGATAGACTGACGACGTTGGCATGTACCGTAACGTCATGCCTCGGCGAGGTTGATCCGAGAGGTTGGGTTCGGATCCATGGTAGAGATACACGTCGTGCAGTGAGACTTCACCGGGCTGCAAGATGATGTCGACGGCTTCTGATTCGTCGAACTCGGTTTCATCCAGCTCCAGATTTAACGCAATGTTGGGTGCCTCGCTACGATTATGCTTGGCCAGTTGCTTGGATTTATGTGAGCCAGAGATGACGCGCAAACAACCATTTCTCGTCGTCGATGCATCGATTGCAATCCAAACAGTGCAAGTTGCCAGCGGTTCGATTGGCCAGTATTCACCGTCTTGGTGCCAAGGAGTTCGCGTGCCAACTTTTGCTGGTTTGGCAAAGAAGCTGGAATTCCACAGCGCAATATCGCTTCCGATGACTTGTTCAACCATGTCCAAGATTTCCGGTCGCCGAGCGACCGTCAGGAACCACGTGTCGTACGCCAGCAGCGCCGAGCAATAGTCACTAAATTCGGGATGACGATTGACCAATCGTGCGTGAGCCTCACGAATTTCGTCAATCGTTGCTTCGTCCAAACGAAAGTCAGGTGTGACAAACCCGTCACGATGATATTGTTCAATTTCTGAGTTGGTTAGCATGGTCTTTTTGTGAGAAAAATCGTTTTCCGCAGGTCTTCAACACGTCTCGATGTTGCGTTTTCACCTATTCCCAAGTCACTTTTGAGTGCTTTGGGTGTTTATTTTAATAATTCTAGTTCAGCCGTTATACCCACAGGTTTACACTTACGCGCAGGTTTAACAGTAGGGAGATAAGCCATGTCCGCCCATCGTTTGAATTTTTGGCCCTCTGTCGTCGCGGTCGCTTTTGCCTTCATGGTTTTGGCAGACCATTGCAGCAGCCCAACTAGTCTTAAGGCACAAGATAGTCTCGGAGACGGCCGTTTTCTAAGGCGGATCGAACAGGAAAAATCTGTTTATCAGCAGAAGATCGAAGCAGAGGTAAACGCACATTTGCGAACCGCTCGAGACCGGATGGGAGAAGATTCGGAAGGCGCCCTTCGGAATTTGAAAACACTTCAGCAGATTGTTCAAAAGGCGCCCGGCTTGGAAAACGAAGTGCGCACACAACTTCTTCGTCGAATCGAAGCAGCGATGCGGGAAGCTAACCGCCGATCGGTGGATGAATCATTTCGCCGGATCCAAGCACAACAGAGTCGTGCGGCGGCGAATGAGCGTCTGCGACAGTTGGATAAAAAGGCTCGTGACGAAATCATGATCAGCCAGTTAATGCAACGGTTCAATGCGCTGAAAGCCGAGGGGAATTATCGAGAAGCCGAGCAAGTGGCCGCACAGATACGCCAGTTGGACGAAGCACCTTGATCAATATTCTGGCAGGGAGCTTTTTTGTCATCGAACCG
>CAYFJO010001101.1:0-1834 GCA_964343305.1 uncultured Pirellulaceae bacterium
CGACCATTCTTCTTCAACCCTAAAATCAATAATTGACACAACGCTAGCTGGACAGCGCCAAGTTTGAGAGTTGGAATCTAACATTTCGGAGGTTTGGGTGAAACGGATTTGATTGTTTTTAGGTCAATTCCAAGTTCAGCGAGTTGTTTGTGTCGCGTCTTGCGATGCGATTTGGCTGCTTGGGCGTTGCGACGTGCATGGTAGGTCTGCCGAGCAACTTCTTCATGGTAGAGACGATCGCGACAGCGGGGCGGAAGGCCGATCGATGACACGAATACATCCGCGGCTCGCCTGACCTGTTCCATCGTCAACAACTCACCGCTGAAAACATCTTCCTGGGGCGATAGTTGCTGGCGAACGCGGGCACAGAACAGCTGGCTCAGGATCGTCACGTAAAGATGCCGATGGATACACCGCCAACCTCGACATTCGAAGTGATCCATGCCGAGTTCCTCTTTTACCTCACGAAAGCAGTCTTCGATTGGCCAGCGTCCAAAGGCGACTCGAAGGATCTTCCGCAACGACCAGCCGTCCCGACCGGGTACGCGGTTGGATAAGAAGTATTTCGTTTCATTCGTCAGCACATTGCGCGCGACGATGAGAGTGCATTGGTTACTGACGAGTTTGTTGGTGTGGGTCTTTCGCCAGCAAGTGTGCCAGCGGATTTCCCAGACCTCGCTGCCACGGTGCGTGTCCTTGATGCGATAGCGCTGAGGAGTCTGCCTGCGAAACGCCGGTGAGTACTTTGCCAGGTTCTGAACTTCGCAGAGTTTCCGCTCACGCGTGCGTAGTCGTGGGTAGTTCTTTGGACGACCGGTGCTATTTTGGGGCGGCTTTTTAAGTACTTTCGGCTTCGTGAGCCAAACGTGCGCGTTCGGCGGAATCTCCACGACAAAGGATTCTCCCCGCTCGTCCAGTCCATCGAGAAACGCACCATCACGGCCGTACAGTTCGTCGGCCGTCCACGCCATCACCTGAATCCCGTTGCCTTTGGCCCGGTCGATCAGATCCAACGCGATTTGTGGTTTCGTTTTGAAGACGACATCGTCGGGGATGTAGTTTTTTTTCGACGCTCCAGATCCTCGGTCCACTCCTTGGGGAGGTACAGTTGAGCATCCAGCAGACAATCAAATCCAGGTGTGGAATAAGACAGTGCGACGTTGTTGATGCAGTTTTCGATCTTCCCTCGATTGCCGTTGTACTGTCGTTTGACACCGGCTGTCTGATTGCCGCTCTTGGCCGTACCCGTCTCGTCGATGCAACCGATTGCCCCAGGACTGGCGTGCTCGCTGGCAATGATTTGCTGACAGCGATCTCGCAACCTCTGTTCATCCCAAACGATGGATTCGAGAAATCGCTGCAATGTTCTGGGAGCCACGTTCTGATCCAGCGCGATCGCTTCTGCGTTCTTCCGCTGCACACCTGAGAGCAGGCCTCCCACATAAACCTTCAGCAATTCGCGGCCCTGGGGCCGAGCGAAACAACTGGCAAATCCTGCTAGAAATTGGGTGAGCAATTTGCCAAGTTTTGCGATATCCTTAACAGACATAGGACGACCTTCCGTGGTTTCCGAGTGAAACGAATTGACACACGGAAGGTCGTTTCTTTTAGGGTCTCACGTCAAGTTCGATAAAGCTGGTTCCTTTCACGATTTACGAATGCTAGCACGCCCAAACTTGGCGCTGTCCAGCTAACTACCCTCGCCGCATGGCCCGCTGGATGTCTCGTTTGACATCTGCCTTCTTCTGGTCTTCGCGCTTGTCATAGAGCTTCTTGCCTTTGCAGAGGCCAACCAGGACTTTCGCGATGCCCCGTTCGTTGAAGTACAGCTTCA
>CAYFJO010001102.1:0-1833 GCA_964343305.1 uncultured Pirellulaceae bacterium
TCTTTGCCTAGCTCAATTCGACACCTTCAATTGCATTTCAGTTTGGAAACCGCCCAGAGTCCTGCAGTTCGACGTTACAAATTGTTCCGCGGGGACTGCAATGTTGAGATCAAAAACATCGTGTCAGCGATTCCCAGTCGTGCGTTGACACTTGCATTTCTGGATCCAACTGGACTTCACCTTCACTTCACAAACCTTCAGCAATTGTCGGCTCACGGACCAGTCGATCTTCTCATTCTGTTTCCAGACGCGGTTGATATATTACGGAATGAGAATCTTTATTTCGAGAATCCTGATTCAAATTTGGATCTCGCATTAGGGGATGGTTCGGATTGGAGAAGGCGACTAGATCAGCTCGCATCATCAGACGCGACGAAATGGAGACGCCTGTTCGCTGAAATCTATTGGGACCAAATGTGCGAAAATGCTGGCTACGAATTCTTCGCCGAAAAGGTCGTTTATGGCAAATTGGGCCCTCTTTACAGGTTGGTTTACGCGACAAAGAACGAACTCGGATTGAAGTTCTGGAATGAAAGCATCAAAAGAGAACTCAGCGGTCAAAAGCGGTTGTTCTGACGATAACATCACTGGCCGTAGCGACTTCCGATCATTGCCTTCAAATCGGGCCACGAGAGAATCCGCTTCATTGTGGTTCACGCTTTCTTGATGTCTCGCCAATCTAATTCGTGGGGCATCATCTTTTTGCGAATCGAAACGGCGGCGGCCAGACCGGCGGCTTCGGCCATGGGGACGGCGTTGCCGGTGACTCGGTAGCTGGAGTGGGCGATGAAGTCACCGCTGATGCAGCGCCCGGCCATCAGCAATCCGTCAACGTCGGCGGCGACCAACGCGGGATAGGGGATGTCGTATGGTTGCAAGCCACCCTTTTTGAAATCTTGATTGATCTCTTTGTTTCCATGAGCGTTCAAAGCGTGAACGTCGATCGGAAATTGTGCGCGGCAGACGGCCTGTTTATGCCGCAGGCCTCTTGCCAACTCTTCCGCCGTGATTGTAAAGTGGCCTCGAATGCGGCGACCTTCGCGCACGCCGATCTGTTCGGCCGTGGCGACAACCGCGAGATTTTGCCAAGGCCCACCGAGCCGGCGAAGTCCCGCGACAATCTCGTGGATCTCGCGACGGGCGCGGATCGTCGCTTCGGTGATGGCAGTTGCGTCGAACGCCGAGACGCCGTACTCGTGATTTGTCATGATCGAATAAATGCCGCTGTGCAAATGACGCAGCGTCGGTGCTCGATACGATGGCTTGACTCCGTTCGACTCCATCAACTTGAGCAATCGCCGTTTGGCTTCCGATCCCGTCTCGCGAATAAACGGTTGAATGGCGTCTGGATCGACGCCGGTTAACAGCGCGAGCATCGACATAGGCTGGCAAGTGCAATCGGCACCGACCCCAACGTCGAAGTGGCATCCCGCATGGGCGGCTAGGTCAGCATCGCCGCTGCAATCAACGAACCGATCTGCCAACCATGCTTCTCGACCCGACTTAGATTCGGTCAACACAGCGACGATTCGGTTGTTTCGATCTTTCACCGCGCCGACAAGTCGCGTGTGCAATCGAATCTTTACACCCGCCTCAACGCAGAGTTCTTCAAGTACAAGCTTGGCGACTTCGGGATCGTATACCGTGCCTTTTTGTTGTTTGGCAACCGCACTTCCGCGTTTGGAAAACTCGCTCAACAACTCGGCCATAATTCCCGATTTGTTTTCCGAGTCGAGAATCTTCGTCAGCAGTCCGACTGTCCAAACTCCGCCGAGACAACCTGCGACTTCGATCAACTGCACGGAAGCACGCGCGCGAGCCGCTGCCAGCGAT
>CAYFJO010001103.1:0-1829 GCA_964343305.1 uncultured Pirellulaceae bacterium
CGAGATGACACACGCCGGCACGGATAATGCAGCCGCTCCGTTTGCAATGCCACTCAGAAACTCACGACGCGTTTGGGAAGTGTTCATGGTATTTCCTGCTAGCGATGATCGAGGCACGCGATGGCATGTTTCGCCGGACGCCATTTCAGTGGTCAAGTCGTGAGACCTTTCTCACGCTACATGACTTTACGCTGTTAAGGCTGCGATCGCAAACCGAGCCTGCTAAGATCGGAGACTTGTCCCAACGAACGTCTCAGCGGGGGCACAGCCCAAAAGTGCGGTGTAAGTGGGCATTGGCCAAGCCGTTCGCGAACCCAGAATGCAAGTGTACTTGGTGTTGTATGGAATCAAAAAACAATGACTCATTCCTTCGTAGCCAGTCTGCTCACTTTCAGCAGTGTTTGAGAGAAGCCAAGTTTGTGGGTCTGACATGGGTGATAGTGATGATCTACACCTGTACGGTCATCATTAGTCAGGGATATGTGCCTGTGGACGAGCGACCGGCCCATCCTGCATTGGTGCTGGGAATTCCAAGTTGGGTGTTTTGGGGTCTATTTGTCCCTTGGTTCGCGATGATCGTCGTCACATGGTGTTTTGCAATCTTCTACCTGAAGGATGACGAGCCGTACATGGAATTTCCTTCCGTTGATAACGAGCTGCCCGCGAATTCCCAGGGCGAGGAGAACGCGTGATTTTCTTCGCACGACAATCCCTGTTGGCGAACGAGGAGTGGTTTCGCTTCACAAAAGCCAGCCCAGAGAACTTGATCCCGTTCATTGGCTACATGGTTGGCGTCATGGTCATCGCCGTCGTAGCCCATCGCTATCTGACCAAGAGTGAGGGCTTCGAATCGGAATACTATGTCGGCAACCGCTCGTTTGGAGCCTGGGTGTTGGCAATGTCGTGGGTGGCGACAATGGCCAGCGGCGGTTCGTTCGTGGGTTATCCGTCGCGAGTTTTCTCGTACGGTTGGTCGGTCGCGTTCTGGGTCAGCGGATCAACGGTGACGGCGTTGGTGGGTCTGGGCATCGTCGGCAAGCGCATCAACCGATTGGCTCGACAAACCGGAGCACTCACACTTGTCGATCTGATCCGCGATCGATTTCAAACACAAACTGTGGGGGCGATCTATGCAATCGTGATTGTGGTCGTCACATCGGTCTATATGGTGGCGCAGTTTGGATTTGGCGCCAGAATTCTCGAGAGCATGCTTGGTACAAGCTACGAGATGGGACTCATCCTCTTCACAATCTCGGTGGTGGCCTACACGACCTACGGCGGATTTCGCGCGGTTGCCTGGACCGACACGATGCAGGGAATCGTTATGATTCTGGGAATCGTGCTGTTGGTGCCCCTGGCGCTCTGGAAAGTCGGCAGTTTGGAAGAAGCCACACTCACTGGCGATCGGCCGCTTGCTCAGCGTCAGGACCCGGAGGCCGAGTATCACGGAATCGAAACGGATCTCCACACTTACCTTTACCTTCCGGGCCCGGCCAAGATCGAGCCGAAAGACGATCGCTCGGAGCCGCCCGAGCCAGGATCTTCGCTGCCCAGCCCTTGGTTTCCAATCGGAATGGGAATTTCCTTGTTCATGGTGCGGTCCCTTGGCGGCATCATGATGCCCACAACAGTGCCCCGCATGTTGGCATTCAAAGACACGAAAGCCCTTCGGCGAGCGATGTTGATCCTCGCGCCCTACATTCTACTGTTGTATGCTTGCAGTCTGATTACGATGAATTGTGCTCACAGTCTTGACTTGGGACTGGCTCCCGAAGAGGCCGATCTCTCGGTTACAGAAGTAGCTAAACATGTCGCACCGGGCTGGATGG
>CAYFJO010001104.1:0-1828 GCA_964343305.1 uncultured Pirellulaceae bacterium
ACAACGAACAACCAATTACAGCGAACCTGCGCGCTGCTAGTATTTCAGCAGCTTGTGATGCGTAGTGAGGGGTTTTCGCGTAAGCTTTGTCCCATTCGGGGAGTGCGGCAATTTCGCCGAAGGGCGCGTGAGGTATCTGCACCGCGAGAAGGCCAAAAAAGGGTTGACCGGATTTGTTGTAGTTTTGCCCCTGAGTTCGGACAAAGTCGAGGGCGGCGAAAGCGTAGGCGTCATCGCAGTAAGCGGTCTTTGGGTAGTCGGCGTTGTCCTGTAACGCTGGTGTGTCTGGATAGGAGTTGTTGTACTTATAGCGAACCATCGAGTTCGCGACGAGTTCGAGGCCACCGACGGTGTCTGGCGGCGCGGGAGCGCTCCAGAGTGTCGGCTGAAAAAATGTGTGAGCACGAACATGATGGAGTTCAGCGAGCACGTATTTGTACCCGTGCGAGGTGCGGAGAGTCTGAATGTTTTCGATGACAGGATTAAGTTGATCTTTGGAACCACCGTATCCCCATTTGCCCCAATAACCCGTGACGTAACCGGCGGCCGAAAGCGCGTCGCCGATGAGTACGTCGTCAGACCGCATGGCTTTTTTTCTGTTAATAGGATCGTTGCGATCGGCGAAAGTATGCCCTTGGTGGAAGCCCGATTGTTGCGACGACCGAGCGGGCGAGCAAACATGGCAGCCGTAGCCACGAGTGAAATTGATACCCTGTGAAGCGAGTCGATCAAGGTTAGGCGTGCGCACGTAAGGTAGGTTCTTTGCTTTGCGCGCGGCTTGACCATTGGGCCCGATTGATCCCCAACCCATATCATCAACATAGAAATAAAGAATGTTGGGACGCGTAGGTTTAGCGGCGACAAGCTTTGCGACCGGGATCGTACCAAGAGCGAGGGCGAGAAGGAGCAAGTAGGTTTTCATGGTGAATCATTCGTCAATCTTCCAGAAGTTTCATTGAGATTTTCTTCTTTTTTTCGGTATGGAGTCTGCCGCCGGAAGAACGCACTCTGGATTTGGCACGGACGGGATGGGGGCTTTGGTATCCGTTTGCCAGGTGTCGAGTTTGGAGCGCAGTGCGGCAGTTCGATCCGGCATCGATTTAGCAAGGTTGTTTCTCTCGCCCGGATCATCATTGAGATTGTAAAGCGCAACGCCGTTGTCTTCGTGGAATTCAATGAGTTTCCAATCACCACGGCGAAGGGTGGTGGAAGGAAATCCTCGCCATGAGTAAGTCTTGCCATCGGGGATGTCGATGGTAAGGCCTCTACCTTGAAGGTAAAGCGGGTAGTGCCAGAAAATACTCCGCTCGTCGATCTCTTTTCCATGGAAGAGTTGCGAGATGTCTGTGCCATCGACTGGCTGTGAAGTTGGCAGCTTCGCGCCGGCAAGGCTCGCAAATGTGGGCAGGAAATCGACACTCGTAATTGGAGTTTCGCATGTTGATTTCGGTTTAATTGTGCGCGTCCAACGCACGCAACAGGGCACTCGCACACCTGCCTCGAAGAGAGAACCCTTCTGCCCGCGCAGCGGATCGAGTTGTGAGACACTCGGCAATCCACCGTTGTCGCTAATGAATACGATGAGAGTGTTGTCAGCAATTCCGAGTTCGTCGACTTTCGCAGCGACACGACCGACCGAGTTATCGACAGCCTCAATCATGCCCGCATAGACCGGTTTGAAGTTGCGGCGATCTTCGACGGTGATCTTATCCAATTTGGCCTGATACTTCTCGACAACTTCCTTGCGGGCGCGGTGTGGCGTGTGGACGTCCCAGTGGCACAGGTAGAGAAAGAAAGGCCCCTGCTGGTTGTCTTCAATGAACTGAAG
>CAYFJO010001105.1:0-1827 GCA_964343305.1 uncultured Pirellulaceae bacterium
CGTCCTGATACTTCGCGGGAAATTTCGCACCGTAACCGAATGTCATTCCCGTCGGCGATCCCGGTCCAATGTCGAGGATGCCGGGAAGATTGTCGGCGTAAAACGTCGGTCGTTTGCCGGCTCCGTTTCGCCAGCCGAATTCCGCTCCACTGACCACATGGCAGATTCGCGTCGGACGATACCACGGAGTGTTGAAGTCGTACTCCATGTCCGCGTCGTAGGTGAACAGTTCACCGTCGCGATTGACGGCCGCGTCAAAAATGTTTCGAAATCCTGACGCGTAGGCTTCAATCGATTTCCCTTCCGGATCGACTCGGTAAATGACTCCGCCCGGCGCGAGCACTCCGGTGTTGTGACCTCGTCCGTCCGGCATGCGTGGCAGAAGATGATCTTCACCCCAGACCTGTCGAACGGGCGATGTTTCCGCCAGCTTCGGCGGAGTCGTGTTGTTTCCCGCAATCAGAAAAAGTCCCTTGCCGTCGGGCGTCGGGACGACAGCATGAATTCCGTGGCCACCCTTCGCCTGCACCGCATGAAGCAGCTCCACCTTGTCGAGCTGGTCGTCGCCGTCGCTGTCGGTAACGCGATACAGGCCAGACTGCATCTTCTTTTCGAAATCATTAACGACGACATACAGAGCACCAAAAGCCCACACCATCCCGTTCGCCGCTCGGATGTTGGCAGACACCGGCTGCACATCGTCGGTGCTCAGAGTCTCTCCAATCGCCGGCGGAGTCATTTGGTACAGCCCGCCGTACTGATCGCTGGTCAGCAGCCGGCCTTTGTTGTCGGTGCAGAGATTGATCCACGACCCCTGCGTATCACCCGGTACAGAATAAAGCAGTTCGACTTTGAACCCCTTCGCAACCTTGATGCGTTCAACAGGCGTCGCCTTGTTGCCGGCTTTCGCGGTCACGGCATCGATCGCGGCCTTCGCGTCTTTGCCTTTGAGATGACGCAATCCGATGTCTTTGAACTCGACCGTCATCGGCGCCCCGGCATGAAGCTGCAGAGCGAGAATGCCTTTTCGTTTGGCCTCCGGATGATTGTCCGTCAGGTCCATCGTGGTGACGCCATTGACCTGATGAATCTGCCGGTTGCCGACCGCGATGATGGTCAGTTCGTTCCACTCGGTATCGACGAGCTTCTGATTTTTGTCACCAACTTCACCGACCACCTTCGGTTTTCCATCAGCGCCGACGACGACTCGCTGGAAACGCTTGGCAACGATCCCTCGCCATTTCTCCGCGTAGAGCATCCCGAAGAAGTCAGGCCTCGGATGCAAATCAGCTTGATAACCTTTGACGACGAAGTCTTCCTGTTTCCCAACCAACTCACTGCGGTATTGAACACCCGAGTTATTGCCGGCAAAGCGAACCTTCGCCTTGAACACAAAGTCGGCGACCTCACCACCCTGCCAGACGAGGAACGTGTTGCCTTTCGTCGGTTTGTCCTTCGTGGTCTGACCGAAGATCGCACCGTCCTTAACGGACCAGAACTCCGTCTTCCCGGCCCAGCCGGAAAGGTCTTTGCCATTAAAGAGCGATTGAAATTCCTGTGCGTTGACAGTGGCAGTCAGTACAGGAAGCAGCATCAGTGTCGAGAGTAGTTTCATCATTTGGTCACGTTGGTTCACTTGAGGATGGGAGTTATTTTGAATTGGCAATTCGGCCGCATTTGTCCGCTACCGATCTTGGCCGAATTTAACGTTGAAATCTTACAATTTCAGAGAATTCATATCGTGCTTCCCGCTACTTCGTCCGCTTGCGAGATCGCTCGGATTTGGCTTTGAACTCAAACGCCGGATTTTTGGGTAACCAGCGGGCG
>CAYFJO010001106.1:0-1824 GCA_964343305.1 uncultured Pirellulaceae bacterium
CCGTCGCGATAAACGGCCTCCTGATGATCCCCTCGGCTCATGACGCTTGTCTCGCCGCAGCCTCAGTACGAAGGCGGACTCGTCGCGCCGTAGCTGTAGAGCGAAGGCGGATGATAAACCGCTCCCGGATATTCAATACGCAATTTGCGAGGCATGACTCCCGGAGTACTTTTCCAACCAAAGCTCGTTTATTCTTAATTTATCGGCCCGTTTTCTTCTGCTGGACAATCTATGCGGCGGCGTGGCCGTTGTATAATCGCAGTAGCAAAACGATCGTACTGCCGCGTTGTCCAATCAAACACTGTGATCTCATTCATCGTGCCTGCACACAACGAAGAGCTCTGGATAGGTGAGTGTCTGTCCAGCATCCGACGAATAATGGAGACACTCGATGAACACCACGAGGTGATTGTAGTGGACGACGCTTCGACGGACGCTACTGTTCGGATTGCGCAGGAGCTATCAGTGCGAGTTCTCTGCGTTGAGCATCGAAATATTTCCCGGACACGAAACGCCGGCGCACGCACTGCTCAAGGGGAGGTGTTTTTTTTCATCGACGCTGACACGCGGGCAAACAAAGAGGCGGTTTGCGCCGGTCTGCATGCGATGCGCTCAGGCGCTGCCGGTGGAGGCTCTGTCTTTAAATTTGACCGACCTTTGCCACTGTGCGGGCGCATCCTGTGCGCCATCGGTCGCACCGCTGCCCGCTTGTTACACCTAGCTGGTGGATGCTTTCTATTTTGCACCAGGGACGCATACAGCGCGAGTGGAGGATTCCCGGAAGAGTTGTATGCCGCCGAAGATGTCGCCTTCATCATGAAACTCAAGAAGGTGGGACGAGTTGTTGTCACTAAACCCACCGTGATCACATCAGGACGCAAACTGGATGTGATGGGCTCTTGGGAGCTGATCGCCTTCTTGTTAGCCATCGGGATTCGCGGTCCATATCACAAAACGAAGGATAGGTTGGATTTCTTGTATGGCCAACGAGCTCAAGCGTGCAAAATGAGCAGGACGGACCAACAAAACACTCAACCAACCGGCGCCCCAGCAACGTTTCGGAGAAATCGTATGTCACGGAAGAGCCGCCATCTGTGAATTGTTCGTTAGCCCGCTCAAAGTAAATACAACCGGCGCCAGATATGCCCAGCTTGCGCAGTCATGTTTTTAGAGCAGTGACAAGAGTGTTCTCGGCAGGAATGAACTCGATCTCATCTATCCCCAAACTGCGGGCGTTTGCTGGGATGTGTGCAGGGGGCTGGTCGAACAAACCGTGGCTGCCTCGCGGAGCAACGTTGAGTTCCACCAAAGTGGATGGTGTTCCAGTTGAATGGATTGTTCCGACTCATGTTTCTTCTGGGTCAGTCATACTGTACTTGCACGGTGGAGGTTGGACGATGGGCTGGTATAACTGCCATCGATGGCTTGTCGCCCATATTGGACAGGCCGCCAAGAGTCGCGTTCTAGCTGTAGATTATCGTCTCGCGCCCGAACACCCGTTCCCCGCTGCCCTCGAAGACTGTCTTACAGCCTATCGCTGGCTCTTGAGAGATGGAACCCCTCCGAACCGGATTGTGATCGCGGGTGACTCAGCCGGGGCAAATCTGACTCTGACCACACTAATGGCACTGCGCGACGCCGACGATCCACTGCCGGCCGCCGCTGTGTGCATTTCACCAATGATCGACCTCGCTGGCACGGGCGAGTCCTTCAGCGGAAACAACGACTCGTTGCTGACCGCCAAGTTTGCATTGTCAATGGCGCGGCACTATGCCGGGAACCAAGACTCGCGGTTGCCTCTTATCTCCCCGCATTACGGGGATC
>CAYFJO010001107.1:0-1820 GCA_964343305.1 uncultured Pirellulaceae bacterium
GACTTGGAGGCCTCGATCCTTCAAGAAGACAACGATTGGAATCTTCTTCCGCTGCCACTGGCTCAGTTTTCCTCCGTTCTCGACCACAAAGCTGATCGTTTTATCGACTTCACCCTTGATCTGTTCGTTGACGTGAAGTTTCACTAAGTGACGGTCAAGCGTTGCTTCGTAGGTATCCCTATTGGCGCGATCGCCGAGTTTCACCAGCACCGAGTCCTCAATTGTACCCCGGACAATCACATCGCTGTCGGAAGTCATCCATTCCAACGAATCAATGCTCAGCGTACGAGCCCGATCCCAATCTGTCGGAACTTGCCGCTTGGCCGCGAACTTGACCTTGGCTGCTTCAAACCCAATCAGCTCGGAGAAAACATTGTCGATGTCTCTTCCGATGCGCGATTTGACTCCTCCCGCCGCCGACCACTTTTTTGCGACAGAATGTAGCCTGTAATGATCCAATGGTACGGTAAGAAAGGAGTCATTTCCGGTGAATGCGCGTTGGTCCGGTTCTCGCAGCATGTAGCTTTAGCTTCGTTTGTCGCGTTGGAGTGTGCCCAAGTACTGCTTGACTTTGGCTACGATAACTTTGGAGCCTTCGACTTGGCTCAAGCCTTTCACATCGAATGAAATAATCGACGCGGTTTCAGCCCCCAGGTTAATCACGTTCTTACAGATCATCGGACAACGCGAGTAGAAGTAGTCGTGTGTTTGCCGGTTGAAGTCGAATGGGCTCTGAACGAGAAAGAACAGCCCATCATGCCCTTCGTGCTTTAAATCGATGTACGGTTCTTGGTCAGTAGTTACGAAGCAAACCTTATCCCCAGCCCGACCCGTGATCCTGTTCCGGGTCTTGACTGTAACCTGATGAAATCTCATGTAGCTGTCACTTGGATTGAGCGCGACAACGCTCTCGACCGGACCACGAACGATCGCGTCGGCGCGCGCGATCATCCACTGCAAACTGTCTCGGTGTGACGACGCGGGTTGGCCATTCGTCAGAGAGCAAACGAAGCTCAGCAAGAACGGTAGTAGCCCGGAAAGAATTCGAGTCGGTTTCAAAGTTGTCGAAGCTTTAGTTCGGGAGCATGAGGAGTTTTCACTGATTTTTCATCGTCATTGCCACTCGTGTCTAGCGTGGTTGACGCGATTATAACACACGGTGTTTCGTAGGTTTTCTGGAGATCTGCGGAGTTGAATGAGTATTACACCTTCGAAAGACAGTGCCGTGCGATAAAGTTGGATTTGCGGTCCTACATTAAAAACCTCGGTGCGATTCGTTGTCGATGCTGGCTCGGTCTCGATTAGATTGATCTGAAAACCCGTCAACGTGGTGGGGTTTCTGCTCGGGCGCATAAAACGACCCTACAAGACCCCCTTGTCTTGTCGGATTCCTAACCAACAAAATACCTCTTGAAGATGATTGATTCTTGCATTCAGTCCTGCTAGTTTACGCTGTCTCACTCGTAAGTGTTGTCTTGCAATCGTGAGGAAACGATTGGACTTCTTTCTTGAAATGTGCGGTAATCTCTCGAAACGGATGCCATCGATTCCGCGTCTACCCCAACGGAGGGTCTCGTTATGAAAAGTGTAGCCAGGGTGTTCGTTTTGTTGCCCTTCGTCGTCGCGTTTGCTGTTCCGCTAAATGCTGACGACAAAGATAAAAAAGCTGAAGTGAAGAAAGCTGACGCAAAGAAGGGCGACGCGCAACAAAAAGGTAAAGAGAAAGCAAAGCGCCCGTCGCTTGCTCAGATCACGCTGAAGCGATTGGAAAAGGCCGAACTGACCGAAGAACAGGTTAAGAAGATCCAAGATCTGGCCGC
>CAYFJO010001108.1:0-1817 GCA_964343305.1 uncultured Pirellulaceae bacterium
CTGCTGCAATTGGAGTATCTTATCCAACTCGCTGCTTAAAAGTGCGAAAGTCCAATTTAGGGTATCACTGACAACGACCAAATGATCATGCCGATGTCGATTGATTCTTGGGACGATGACCGGAAGGTGTGAACAAGGATTCTTAGTCGGCAGGACTAATCGCCAAGTTTTTCGGCCAGGACCACGTTTCTCAGCAGCTTCACCATATCGCATACGTGCCAACTGACGATTTGATCTTTCCCGTCCAAACGCCGATTTTACGTGACTGTTCGTCGGGCTTGACTTCGTACACGGATCGTAATTTGACAAGATACGGTTTCGCACTCACGCCGATTGGTTTCGGCACACCATCCCAAATCTTTCGCCCCTGCTCAGAAAACAAATCGACGTTGAGTACGTAAGACTCTCCCGGCCCAATTTGGAGCCAATCTGGAAAGTTCTTGTTCCACCCTCTCGACTTTTTGCTTACTTTCCCAACGGCCATGCCGCCTTCGTCAATAATCTCGAACGACAAGTTAGAGTAGCCCCATGAGTATCGGTCGGACCAAAGACGAATCGGCTCGTCCGATGTATTGGTGATGAGTACATGAATGTGATCCGTTGTGTTTAATGAACGGTGATTGTGATGTTGGGGTATGGCGATTGTGACCGAGAGGGTGTCATCCTGTGCGGCAAGATACGCGTTTGATACAAACAGGAACAGAACTGCCAACGCCCCAAACGCCATGCGATTCGTTGAACTCATGTTGTTACCTCACCATGATGGGCCATCTTAATTGCGGTGATTACGACGAAGACAAACGGGGGAAAGTTCCCAATTAAAAGAATGTTGGCAACAGAATTTTGCCGTGATTCAAAAACCGAATAACGGTCGTTTGATGCTCAGTTCAGCATTACGACGTTTTCGACGGCTTACCGGGTCAACAACGACGAGCGTGTTGCCCAAGCTCAACGCATGATTCGTGAGATTTGTATGCACCGTGTGTTCAATAGATTTTCCAACAACCAGGAGCGTCAACTACTTGATTTGCTCACGCCCATCGCAAACCCCGAACCGCCAGATCCCACTGGCCCTATGTCGCTCAGCTGAATTGACCCGGTGTTGCTCAGCTAAATCGATCCACTACTTGGAAAGAAGAAGTGGATGATTCTTGAAACCGAATTCGATTTCCTTTTTTCCAAGTAGCCGTTCAAGAGAGGGCGGGCAGACGGGCCTCGTTGGGGCGCCGCAGCAATTTCAGAAATGGGTGGTTAGTTGCGACGGCTGATCCCGACGTCGGATGAGCTAGCTGTAATGGCTGCTCGTCCGGTCAATGTGTCGATACACCGGCAATGACGACGCACACAGACGGGGAAGCGGACCGAGCGTCCACTTAACATGCCCAGGCGTGGCCGTCTTGAGCACGCGATTTCCGTGCAGAAACTGCGTCGGCGTTTCACTCCGACGCAGCTTAGCGATTTCGGTTTGAAGCGTCCGTCGCGGACCCAAGACGGTCATTTCGGCAATGCGGCTTCGTGACTCAGGAGTTGTCGTCAGTGGTCATTTGAGGCGCCCGCCAGTCTTGTCGGAGAAGCTGCTCGGCGCGCCATCATGTTGACACACGAGCGTCCGTCACGGCTTCAGCCGAAACTGCTGTCGGTCGTGGCCACCGACGCGAGTTGGAGACTCTGATTGGCCGCTGAAGTTTGTCCAACCGCCGCGCCGACCTGAACTGGCAAACTCGCTTCGGTGTCGTTGATCGAGTTGCCCGGGCCGACTGGCTAACAGAGAAGACTTTTCTCATTGCGAAGCCAATGTGAAAAGTCCGTTGGACGGA
>CAYFJO010001109.1:0-1802 GCA_964343305.1 uncultured Pirellulaceae bacterium
TCATGACGTCTTAATCATACGCGATGACGAAGCAAACGACGTCATGAATTCTTGAAGGTTGTGCCGTCGTTAGCTGAGTTTCAACAAGATCATCACTGATTGATTTCAACGGCAAAGTTCTGGCAAGAAAGAGAAAGGCTAAGCTGCTGAGAAACCTCTGTGTAGAGGTCGCTCCGTCAGGTAGAGAGGTGCTTGTGGGAAGTTGGGATCAAACTCTGTCCGTTTTCCAGATTGTCAGATGATGGGGCCCCAACCAGGTAGCTTCGAAAATGGCAAGGAAAACGTGTTGGCCCGCAATACCCAGAACTCGATCGTACTGGGTCCCAGCGATGGCGGCTGGTGACAACTTCGCTAGTTCTGGGCCTTTTTGGGCGACTGCTACCCCTACATCTTCCTCCACTCAGATTCGTACATCTCAATCAACTCTTCAAGCGGATCGGACGGAGCAGGTCCGAACGAATCGACTTCCGCCAGACTCTCGGGAAGAGTTGGCCGATTGTCGTCGTAGTTCTTTCCGCCGTCCGTGAGTTCGACGTATTGATCCCAAATCCAATCGATCGTTGCCATGTCAACGGGGCCATTGACTCGTTGTTCTAACTCCTCGATAAATCGCTGCCGTTCGTTACGATCCCAATTCCAATACGGGCCGTAATTGGCGTGAAGTTGCCAAGTCCAATTAATGCAATGTGCCCAGCGTTCTCGGCTCACATCTGGGGGACATTTCGTTGACAGCTTCAAAATCGCCCGCTCGATCTGTTCGCCAGTTCGCATGCCTTCTTCATAAGGGCGGATTGCGAAAAACCACAACGCGAAACCAATTACGAGAGCGACCATCAAATGGTACCGCATGAACAACCACAACGCTGATGGTGGCTGGGACTTTGATGGCGAAGAATCCATGGTAATGTTCGCCCAACAGAATTTACGACAGCCTGTCTCAATGAAAGATCAGAGTTAGGAGTATCGCATATATGCCGATCCCCGGACAGAAAAACCGCACGCTTCCGAATCACAATTCTCACATCCGGACGAAAAAACTAGGACATACAATGTAATTCGTGGACTGCGCACCTTGAAATTGTATTATGTATAGTATATATTTAACTAGTCCTACATGATCGCGTGTAGACGGCGACACTATTGCAAAGTCGATTTTAGAAACACCAGGGGACATCATGACGGTCGCGCGGGCTCAATTGGTTGATGTCGCTGTCACACCATGGTATCACGTGATCTCCAAAACCGTGCGAGGCGCATTCTTGCTTGCTCAAGGGGACTGGGATCGCAAACAGTGGATCGAGGATCGGTTACGGGAACTCGCGAATCTGTTTTCAATTGAAGTGGCTGGGTTTGCCATTCTCGACAATCACCTCCATGTCTTGCTCAAAGTCAATGTGGCCCAGACAGGGCATTAACTGTATCGAACACTTCACAACCTGGACCGTATCCTGGAGAAACCAGGTAACTTGAGAAGTGTGCCAAGAGGTGGTTCTAGAAACTCATGTGTGGTGGTAGCCACGAAAACAGCCTCGCGCCTGTGGGCGGCGTTTGTGCTCTCGGGCGATTGGCGCTGAGTGCGTGAGCTGGCGGCATCCGGTGGTGAAGCGGACGTCGGCGTCGCAATTCTTGATGCTCGTTTGAGAATTCCCCTATGAAAATCGAGCCCACTAGCCGATTTTATTGAGAAGAGGTCGGAAAACCTCACCCGAGATCGAATCTCAAAGCGCGACGGAATTTCAGTTATGGCGGGCACTGCAATCTCGACATCAAATTCGGCCGAAACTTCGACACCGGCATCATTT
>CAYFJO010001110.1:0-1802 GCA_964343305.1 uncultured Pirellulaceae bacterium
ATCCGGAACTACTTGTTGAACACGCTGAAGCGGGCGCGATTTCGAGAGCAATTGCATTGCATATGTATTTGTGTTTGAAGGAGCAGCCCCGTGTGGAATCCCGGGTCGAACACCCGCTCAGTAAAATGAAAAAAGTCTTCAATCAACACAGAGACTCAAAACAGAAACTTCTTGAACTTCTAGATCAAGCAACAGATGGGCCGATACTCTAGTAGATGCGAGACACATACGTTGCTATGTAGTGATAGATCTTCTCTTGTGACAAGTTAATCGGCAAGATCACTAGTCTTGCTGGGCATCGGTGCTATCGGTCTCTTTGGCTACCGTCAAAAGCGCTAACCGATCTAAACCAACTATCGTTGATTCCAGCCAGTACGCTTGGTGTCGAATAAATCGATGTAGTATGACTCTGATTCTTTCCGTTTGGTCTTTTCCCGCGAAGCTTCTTTGGCAAACACTTCAACATCCTTGCCTTCGTTTAACGCATCATAGATAAGGTCGCTGATACGCTTCCCGTGCCCCTTCCCGCCTTCATATCGGTACGCATTAAATCGGCTAATTCCGTTTTTCGTTTCCCCAACATACTCGACGGTTCCGTTAACAGAGAATAAGTAGACAAACCACTTCGATGGCTCATTTGAGGTCAGCCGAAATTCGCTCTTGAATTCATCTTCGCCCGTTGTTCTGTGCTCAAATATTTTCTGCTCAAAGCATCCAATGCCCTGAAAACTCTCCATCGCCGACCGTTTCTTTTGTTCTCTCCGTTTGCGGACGTCAGCCTGCCACTCTGGTTTGTTGTTGAACAACGACATTTTTTTCGGACGGTTAAGTTGAGACTATCGTCGAAGATGTATTATCTCAAAGAATTGGAAACCAAATGGTTCGCGGCGTCAATCACGGGACAGAAGTTGCCGCAGGCTTGTTTCGCCAGATGCATCGCGTCAGAAAGAGCTTCACTGCTCGCTTTCATTGGCTTCGGTGATATCGACTTGATTGGCTACAGCACGCTTCGAAAGCGTTTCGCCGAACCTTCGGAGAACGTGTGGCAAACCAACGGTTTTGACGGCACACTCACGGCGTCGGTTTAGTGTTGCCAGCAAGTTGGAGTCAGAAGACAATTGCAGCGTGGTAGGACTTGCCGGTGTCGGGGGTGTGATTAGGCATTCATCCTGACGAAGTTCGCAATCGCGGCAGAGTTGGGTTAGGGGTTGCGGTTATACCGCATGTGAAATGGCTAACCGTCTTCATCATGAAGCCGGATAAATCGCAATTCGTTTGGAGCAAAGAACATAATAATGGATTTTCTGCAACATCCCGGGAATTTGGGCGGTGTTCGAGGCTCGCTTCAATCCGTCCATCATTTTAATTGGCCCGCTTATCCTGAAGGCGAAGATTTTCGCGAGACGTTGTTTCACTTCACTGGTTTTCCTCGCGGGACTGATTTTATTGAAGTTGATGACGGTGACCACAGCATCTTGTTTGTTGCCGACGTTTCTAATCGCAAACTCAAGAAACCATGTCACCATCGGAACTTCCACGTGTGTGCGTGGCACGAAGACTTGATCGAGATGCACGATCGCGAGTTCATCACCGGCATTGACCCCGTCACCGAAAATGCCCATGCATGCGGTCGATGGAACAATATCCTTCGTGAGAACAACACCGAAAAGCTTTTCGCAAATATTGACGGCCATTTACACGAAATGTCGGGACCAACACATGAATCCGACGATCAAGACGAACGCCGAAATTGGGTTTTGCTTCCAACCAAACGTGTTTCGGTAACAGCGGCAGGTCTTAAT
>CAYFJO010001111.1:0-1797 GCA_964343305.1 uncultured Pirellulaceae bacterium
GATTCTCATGTCGGGCGGCGCGAATGGCGGCGAGTATGGCGAGGCGATGCAGGTCTATACCGCCATCCTCAAGGCGAGTGAGAAAGCGCGCAAGCCTGGCATCCTGCAACGCCTGGCACTGGGTACTGCTCTCCATCAGCCGTGGCTCGACGTCAACAATAAAGGCAGCGTGAACGGAATTGTGTTTACCGACCACCGCAACCCAGACGGCCAGGTCGCACGCTACTTGCATTATGAAAAGGCTTACCTTGCGAAAGAACTGGACCCGCAGTTCAAAGATTTCAACGCGTGGGAGTGTCGATTCATCACGAACGACCCCTACACCAATGAAGAACTCACCTGGGCGCGTGCGATGCTTCGCAACTTCCGCCCGGACCACATCACCAACCCCGACCAGAAATGGCGGTACACGCGTGTTGTGAAAAGCGATGTGCCGTATTGCAGCACGCGACATGACGACTCGCTGGGCTTGCCTCAGCAACAAGCCATCGCGTTGGGCGGGGTCTGCGGACGCCGCGCGTTCTTCGGCCGCTTCGTGGCCCGCGCGTTTGGGATTCCCTGCAGGCGTTCGACCTCGACGGGCCACGCCGCAATGAACCGCTGGGCGCCCGACGGCTGGGTAAACAACCTCGGCGCCTGGTGGTCGCATAACTGGTGCGGCCCCCAGGGCGGGCTCGACTTCTACCTCGATTCCCAGGCGCGCGAGCACGAAGAAGACTACATGCAGGTGCTCCGTGCTCAATGGATCGGCGATGCACTGGGGCAGCAAGATGTCAGCATCCGACACTACGGCCAGGGCGGTGGTTTCTGGGACGGTTTGGCGTTCTATAAAAAGCGGGCCGTCGTTGAGGCTGCCAATCTGGAGCAAGCGGCAGCGGACGCAGAGCTCGCGGCCCTGAGTGCGGAAGAAGCCCGTCTGCTCGGCGAGTCCGACAAGGTCCTCGATGATGGAGAGATCAAAGAGATCGAAATCCCCGAGGAAGACAAAGAGATTGTCGTCGCCAGGGACGGCACGATGACTGTTCCCGCGGTGGTCTGCACGAGCCCGAAGAACAACACCGACAAGGTCGCGTTCCTGAAGAGCTGGGACGGCGGTATGCAGATCCACTACCAGCGGCTGGGCAACCGCCCCGAAATTCTGCGCTACATGGTCGAGCTCCCTGCGGCGGGGAAATACGAACTGACCTTCAATGTCTGTACGGTCTCGCAAAAGTATGAAGTCATTGTCCGGCTCAACAGACGCACGCTCGTCAACACGATGCTCCCTTACACCAAGGGTAGTTGGCAGCGCACCGAGCCAGAAATCATCGAGCTGCGCAAAGGAAGGAATACGATTCAGTTGACCTTCCGCGCACCCAATCGCGGCGTGAGCATCAAAGAGTTCCAGCTCAAACCTGTAAAGTGATTAGTCATTAGTTATTTCGGATTAGTTATTTGTCATCACAACGGGACGTCTTAAAAATAGCTAATGACTAATATCAAATAACTAATAACTAATTTGCTTGGTAGCTCCCATGAATACACGTTCTCGAATCGTTGTCGCCGTGCTTGCCCTTGTTAGCGCAGTCGTATGGCCGTTCTCCGCAGAGGCTCAAGACAACGCCCCGGCCATTCCTGACACCGAGATTACCGCGCTGAACATCAAGCGGACCGAGGCCGGTGAGGCCGCGTCCTCAGCCAGGAAGAAACTCGCGGTCAGGCGTGTGATTCGTGAAGCCGAGTCGCTGATCAAAAAGCATCCGTCCGCGCCCAACCGCTACGAAGTCCTGAGCATCCTCTTCCGCAGCCAGCAGGTGT
>CAYFJO010001112.1:0-1794 GCA_964343305.1 uncultured Pirellulaceae bacterium
TCCCTCCCTCACGCCAGATCGCATCGAGGAATGGGTTGTCTCCGGTCCGCATTTTTATGTTGGCACGCCGTTCAATCGTTGTCCTAGGACCAGCTGCACAAACACAAACCACTACGATGACATCGACTTTACCGTGCTCGATAGTTCGTATCTCCCACGTGCTACTTACAGGCCAGGTGACAAAAACGGGAGCCGTGAGCGATATGTTTCTGCGCTTCCCTGTTGGCCCAAGCAAGATGATCCAATCACACGCCGATATAGGCATGTGAATCGACGTCGCATAAGCATTGCAACAGAACGCTCTCTTGCTTGCGCCATTATCCCTCCTGGTGCATCGCACATCATTGGTGCGTTGAGTGTGACGTTTGAGGATACGAATACGATGCTCGCGTTTAACGCGGCGTGTTGTTCGATCATTTATGACTTTGTCATCCGCATAACGGGGCGTGGTGATTGTTACCACGACACGTTAAGCAAACTGCCTATCTTGCCGCCACGGTTTTCACGCTCACTCATTAATCGCGCGCTTAGACTCAATTGCATTACCGAAGACTACCGCGGCCTTTGGGCGGATGCCGCAACTAGCGCGATCACGAGTGACTCGTGGTTTAGTGATGACTCACGGCTCGACAACAGCTTTGAACACTGCTGGGATGCGTTGAATCCGAATCATTGGGATTGGAAGACACCACTGCGTTCGGACTTCGGTCGCCGCCAAGCGATTCTCGAAATTGATGTGATTGTTGCCATTGCGCTTGGTATTGCGCTTGAAGAATTGCTTACGATCTACCGCGTTCAGTTCCCCGTGATGCGCCAACACGAGCAGGTTGACGAATACGACGCCGTCGGCAGACATCTACCCAACACGCAACGCTCTGGCCGCGGAAGTCAAGGTGCTAAGGAACTCCGCGCAGCGTTGGCCGACTGGCAGGCGGCGGGGCACGATCCGCTCGATCCCGACGCGCCGCAGCTGGTGGTGTCGTGGCCGATCGACGACGGCAAGGCCACCGTCACCAAGACGTTCTACCCGCCCTTCACCAAGGTCGACCGCGAAGCCGACTACGCCCGCGCCTACGAAGTGTTCCAACAGCGGTATGGAAAGGGGGCGGGCTGATGGCCAACCATCTTATGTCATCCAAATACCGAATACGGTTCCGTCCCAGCGTCGTTGAGTGTCGTAAGACGTTGCAATTGAATTACTTGCGGCTCGCTCTGCTTATGTTCCGCGATGTCATTGGCTCGGAAAACTGGGTGATCTTCAAAGGATTTGCTTGTGTACCGTCAACGGCGTTTCGTGATACACAACGCAGGTTGTGTGTCATCCGTGATACGCAAAAACTGAGAACCGCAAACTGAAAACTAGCCATGCTGCCCGCTCATTTAGCCGAGAACATCCGAAAGCAGGTTCTGTTCTACCTGCAATCGACGTTCGACTTTCGCGACAAGGCGGTCGATAAGGCGTTTGAGCGTTTTCTGACCGATCCCGATACTGGCTTGTTCAAAGGTCCTTGGGTGCAACTGCGCCGTCCGTACCGTCCGGCCGATGGGGACGAAGTCACACCGTTTGATTTTGACATCGAATTTCATCCATTCAAGCACCAGAACCGCTCGTGGCGACGGCTCAACAGCAAAAGCGAGTCGCCGAAACCAACGATCGTCACAACGGGCACAGGATCGGGCAAGACAGAATGTTTTCTGTTTCCGATTCTCGATCACTGCCTGCGGGCGCGCAAGCAAGGCCAGAAAGGCGTCAAGGCAATCGTCCTTTATCCGATGAACGCGTTGGCAGCCGAC
>CAYFJO010001113.1:0-1791 GCA_964343305.1 uncultured Pirellulaceae bacterium
ATTCAAAATGAAAATGCCATGCTGCGTGTTGCCTTGATCCGCGGTGCCGGCCACGCTCGTGCCAATGTAATTGCCTTCAACGGTGTTGCCGTTGCCAGTTTCAATTCGGATACCCGATCCCATGAAACGATTGATCGTCAGCCCGCGGACGGTGCTGTTGCCAGCGAAAAGTCGCAAACCATTCGTTCCCGCGCCGGCGGATGTGCCGCTGAGTTCAACGACCGGCGTGCCGGCAAAGTCGGGCTCCGTGGTGCCGTCGATGATGGCCGGATCGTTGATCGCAGGCAGAGCAGACAACGGGGTAATTGTGTGTGGACCCGCACCGGGGATATTGAAATCGATCGTTTGGACGCCGGCAGTGAGATTCGAGCACAGGATCGCATTGCGCAGCGAACCCGCGCCACTGTCGCTGGTGTTCGTGACGCTGGTCGAACAGGCGCCGATGACGACTTCATAATCCTCCACTTCACCGTCCGGCGCTGATCCATTGTACGACAGTCCGCCACCCTGATCGAAGCGGAAACGGGCAAACGTCTGGGCGGTCGCCGCAACCAACGGTACGGGGAACGTCAGACCGGCGTTCAGTCCCAATCCGAGCGCAAAGTTGGTAAAGATCTGCTCGCCAGCATCGGCCCAACTCCCGTTGTCGTTGAAATCGATCCAGGCGTTGAGCAGTCCCGTGCCGGTGGTTGTCACGTCGATGTTGCCCGTGCCACCGGAGACCAACGCCGCGTTGAACACCACGCCATCTTCATCGTCCGTGCCATCCGTGTCATCACCGGTTGCGGTGGCATTGGGCTGGCCCTCAAGCTCTTCGTCAATCAACGCACCGAGGACCGCTCCTGTCGCCACATGCCGCGCACCATCGTGTTCCAACAGCGTCGGATACGGGTTGCCGGTCGCCGGTCCACCCGTCGCGTCCGGAGCATCCCCAAAGTCCAAACCTACGTTTTCGTACCAGGCGATCTTGTCGTCTGAGAGCGATGCGCTGAGCACGTCCAGGTCGCCGTCACCGTCCACGTCCGCTGCGAACACGCTGTACGCACGGTCGGCCGCCGTGCTGATCGTGTGCGGCGTAAAATTCTGGCTCCCGTCGTTCTCGTACCAGGCGATCTTGTCGTCCGACAGCGATGCGCTGAGCACGTCGGTGTCGCCGTCACCGTCCACGTCTGCCGCAAACACATTGAACGCTCCGTCGGCTACCGTGCTGATCGTGTGCAGGGTGAAGTTCTGGCTGCCGTCGTTTTCGTACCAAGCGATCTTGTCGTCATTGACCGACGCGCTGAGCACGTCGGTGTCGCCGTCTCCATCCACGTCGGTCGCAAAAACGCTCCGCGCGTTATCGGCCGCCGTGCTGATCGTGTGCTCCGTGAAGTTCTGGCTGCCGTCGTTCTCGTACCAGGCGATTTGGTCGTCATAGTTTGACGCGCTGAGCACGTCCAGGTCGCCGTCGCCGTCCACGTCCGCCGCAAACATGCCCTGCACTTCATCAACCGCCGTGCTGATGGTGTGCTCCGTGAAGTTCTGGCTGCCATCGTTCTCGTACCAGGCGATCTTGTCGTCACTGAACGACGCGCTGAGCACGTCCGTGTCGCCGTCGCCGTCCATGTCCGCGGCAAACACAACTCGCGCCTCATCGGCCGCTGTGCTGATGGTGTGCTCCGTAAAGTTTTGGCTGCCGTCGTTCTCGTACCAGGCAATCTTGTCATCAAAACGCGACGCACTGAGTACGTCCAGGTCGCCGTCCCCGTCGACGTCCGCCGCAAACACGCTCAACGCACCGTTGGCCGC
>CAYFJO010001114.1:0-1789 GCA_964343305.1 uncultured Pirellulaceae bacterium
CAAGGCCGGGTCGATGTGTTCGGCGCGGGTTTCGGCTTCGTTCATGGCGAGCGTCCTACAGTTGTCCGCTGAAGGCTTGGTGCAGCAGCGACTTTTTCAACTCATCTAGCGCGGCGAGTTTGCGCTGGTAGATGGATTCGAGGCTTTCGGTTTCAGGTTCAAATGCACGAAGTTTCGCAACGAGCGCACGTTGGTCGTCGAGTTCTTTGGGCACAGGGACTTTGAAATTGACCAGCGTCTTGATTGGCAACTGTGGTTGCGCTGCGCCAGTCGTCTGCTTTCTAATCTGCTCCTTCACAATGCCCGACCGCATCAGCTCGAAAAGATACGAAGGCAGGACGGCTCGCTGATTGGACCGAAGAATGAGCATCCCGGAATTGATTCGGATGTCATCGAATAGAACGTCCTCCGAATACAGCCCGATATTTCCGATTGTTCCGCGTGTTGTCAGAACCACATCATCTCGCTTTAGCTTGCCTTTGCGAAGTAGCCGGTCTTTTTCAGCGGTAATGAACATCGTAGATCCAAAATTAAACCCATCAGGCCGGACGTTTTTCGTGTTCAAGAATAGGCAGTCGCCGCTGTCGTGAAAGTCCGCCGCCTTGGGATAGTTTTTGCCACGGTCACCATCGATGATTTCTAGTAGGTCCTCGTCACCAAGCGTCTTCTCCACCCACCCGTCGCCGCGTTGGGTGAAGACGGCATTGAGGTGGCTTTCAAACAGAGCACGGGCGTTTTGGAGGTTCTTTTCGGCGTTGGCGTTGGCGTTGGCGATGCCGTAAAACGCTTCGTCGAGGATGCCCACAATCCGCCGCTGTTCGGGAGGCGGGGGATGCGGGATACAGAGCGCGCCGAGCTTCGTCGCATTGAAACCACCCTGTGCGCTGCCGGATGATCCTTCTTTGATCGATTGCCAATATCCCGCAGTCTGAAAAAACAGAGATACGAATTCCGGCAAGAGTTTCTTGTCGAGCAACCTAAGCCGAATCAAATATGATGCGAAGACGGCGTCTTCGGGTGGATCGTTCACAAAAAAGCTCTTGCCAGTCGTCGCACCGGTTCGCGCGAAAACTATGTCGCCGCTCTCCAAGCGATATTTTGGCAGGTCTTGCGATGTGATCTTACAGAATGGCACGCTGTCCCAATCGACGTGGTCATTCTGAATATCGGTAATGCGAAGAAAGCGAGGACCGACAGGATCGCTTGAAGCACTTTCTGTGTAGCCGTAGTTGAGGGCAGACACAGCTTTCAGTTTTTTAATATCCCAGCCGTTCTTCATAGCAGCTCCCGAATCGTCGCCAACACTTCCGCGCTTTCGCCATTCAGCGCCGCGATTTCGTCCATGATGTCCTGCGGGCTGCGATGCACAACTTCCTCGTCGCCGTTGGGGTTCTTCACCGACAGGTCGAACGTTGTTGGGTCGATGTCCTTCGCGTCCACGGTCCACGACTTGTCTGAGTCGGCAAACTTCTTTTGCATCTTGACGAATTCGGCCAAATCGTCGTCGTTGAGCGGGTTGGTCTTACCGAGGCTGCGGCCAGGGTCGAGTTGGTAGAACCAGACCTTACGGGTCGGAGAGCCTTTCTCGAAGAACAGCACCACAGTCTTCACGCCCGCTCTCCGAAACGTGCCGCCAGGGCAGTCGAGCACGGTGTGTAAGTTACAGCTTTCCAGCAGCAGCGTTCGCAGGCTGACCGAGGCGTTGTTGGTGTTCGACAGGAACGTGTTCTTGATCACCACGCCGGCCCGCCCGCCGGCCTTGAGCATCTTGATGAAGTGCTGCAGGAAC
>CAYFJO010001115.1:0-1786 GCA_964343305.1 uncultured Pirellulaceae bacterium
GCACCGCTGCGCTGGAGCAATTCAAGCAAAACATGCTGCTTCTCGGGCAAGCCATCTCCTTTCACGCTTCAACAAACAAGACGGAACTCGCGAGAGAAGCGCAACTCATCTCGCGAACATTTTTGGCAGAATGATGTAAGGCAGAATCAGAAGAATCGAAAGCCATCATTCTGACACAACTTCAACAACGCCCCGGTTGGCAAGAATCCCATGCGAGCTTTCTGTTTGACGACCGAGTAACGAAGGTTGTCTTGCGGATCAGCAACCTTGGCCACGCCCTTGACGACCATTTGCGGACGGATTAGGCAATCCGTCCTACGAAAGTTATTTCACTTCACCACACATCACCCAAATCGGAGTGCCGCCGGTTTCATAGGTATCGGTTTGTTTCAATGCGCCAGTTTCCTCAATTTGGTACGCCACCATCGTAGCGGATCGCTGGCCCGCTGCGTACACAAACCTCCCAGTCAAATCGATGCAAAACGATCGGGGAAAGGCGGCCGTCGGAAAATGGCCGACGAGCGTCATCTTGCCGGTCTTGGCATCCAAAGAAAATCCAGCCAGCGTGTCTCTCCCGGCTTGGTCCTTTACACGTTTTGTCGTGTCGCGATTAGACACATAAGCAAAACGGCCATCGGGAGTAATGTTGATGTCGGCAGCCGCGCTTGTGCCTTCGTAATCTGGCGGCAGTGTCGACAGCGTTTGCAACTTGGTCAGCGTTCCCTTTTTGGAATCGAATTTCCAGGCGGTAATTCCGCCGCCTCGCTCGTTCGATGTGTAGGCAACTTCCAGCTTGGGATGATGAGCAAAATGCCGTGGCTGATGATATTGATGGTCTTCATCCGGACCGGTGGCGAAGGGCGGGTCATTCGGCGTCAACTTGCCGGAGTCCTCGTTCAGCCGAAATTGGTAAACTTTGTTGGGTGCTGTGTGCGGAACGAAAACAAACTGGCCCGACGGATCGATTTCGATGCAATGCGCCGTTCGCTCGGTGACCTTGTGATCCAGCATATCGGACGTGCAAACTCCGTCTTTGATGCGGTACACCGTGACGTCGCCTGTCCCATAGTGAGCCGCCAACAAGTTGCGACCGTGTTTATCGGTGCGAATGTAGGGAGCCCGGCTGGAAATGGTTGCCGTGTCGACGAGTTTCAGCGATCCGTCTGGCGATCGTTTCAGAGTCGCCACGCCCGCCTTGCCGTTTTCAAGTCCAGTGACGGCCGCGTAGACAAAATCTTGGTTTGGCGAAAACGCCATCGGCCCCGCTGCGCCCGGAAGGTCGACCGATAACTTCATCGTCAACTTGCCGGTTTCGTCATCCAGGTCGTAGGCCGTGATATTCTTTTCCTGAGAGGACGCCAGATAGAGTAATTGACCGGCTGTCGCGAATTGCATCAAGGTCAGTGAGAGCAGAATAGCAAAACGAAAGGCGTGCGGCTTCAACATCGTTGGAACTCCATCGTAGGCGGGCGCTGAGTAAGCTGTATGATAGCTCCGCCAGGAAGCCCGTCGCAATAGCTTAAGATGATTCTGAGGCACCTGTTTCTCCACCACCACGAGAGACATAACTGCGCAATTCCGTACCGCCGACAGAGCAAAACTCGATCTCTTCTGCCCCGCACCATAGGCTAGACGAATACCCGCCTTCACACCTGACTGTTACCCACATCTCATTGACAAACTGCCGCCGAAAGTCGGTAGTTCGTGACTCAAATAGCTAGAAAACCAGCGTTAGGCGAGCGGCAGATGAGAGTTTACCTGCCGATTGTAGAACAGTTGTCTCAAC
>CAYFJO010001116.1:0-1786 GCA_964343305.1 uncultured Pirellulaceae bacterium
ATTTGCGTCGGCGATGATGCCGAAGTGTTCGAAGCAGTCCGCCGGGAGACATTCCAGGCCGTCGTGCTCACCATTTCTGACCGATGTTCTCGCGGGGAGGCGCAGGACACAGCCGGACCCGCCGCAACCAAACGGCTTCAAGAGTCGCTCTCGGCACACGTATATGCAACCCGGACCATTCCCGACGAATGTCAGACCATTGCTGAGAGCTTGAAGCATTATTGTGATGGACATTCCATAGACTTGGCAGTTACAGTCGGCGGGACGGGTTTCTCGCCGCGAGACGTCACGCCCGAAGCGACGCGCCAGATAATCGAGCGGCCAACTCCGGGCCTGGGCGAGGCGATGCGAGCCGCTTCACTGGCAAAGACGCCACACGCGATGCTCTCCCGCGGCGTATCGGGCATTCGTGGTTCGACACTGATCGTGAACCTGCCCGGCTCGCAGCTGGGAGCCGTGGAAAACCTCGATGCCATCCTTCCGGCACTGGGACATGGATTGAAAAAGCTCCGCGGCGATCCGGCCGATTGCGGCCGCGGGCAGGAGGGAACAAACCATTGAGGATTGACGAACTTCCAATCTTTGGAATATGTGGTTGGAGCGGTTCTGGAAAGACAACGCTCATTGAACGAATTGTCCCAAGACTCACGGAAAAGGGACTAAAGGTTGTTGTGGTTAAACATGATGCTCACGGTATCGATGTCGACCGGCCTGGCAAAGACAGCGACCGACTGTACCGCTCTGGGGCCGACATACTACTCCAGGCTTCACACGAGGAGTTCGTTCGCCGTCATCGCGCAGAAGAGAGCGACTTAGACTTATTGGCGGTGCTCGTGTCCCTCGTTGATCGATACGATCTCGTTCTCGTCGAGGGCCATAAGACTTCGACGCTGCGGAAGGTATGGCTGCTGGGAGACAAAGAAACCGCCCCACCGGAAGACATCAAAAACATCGCCGCCGTACTGCCCAGAGATTCCGACCGGTTGGCGGCCGTCATGCCGTTATTAGAAAAGTTTCTGACAAAACAATGGTTAAAAACACCGGTTTGGGGCTGCGTCCTGATCGGTGGCAAGAGCACTCGAATGGGGACCCCCAAGCATCTGTTGCGAAAGAACAGAAGAACCTGGCTGGCTCGAACGGTGAAATTGCTCGAGCAGGTCAGCGAGTCGGTAGTCATAGTGGGATCCGGAGAGGTTCCTGAAGAAGTATCCTCCTTCACGCGATTGGCGGACGTTCCCGATGCCAAAGGCCCCCTCTCCGGCGTGCTGGCAGCGATGCGTTGGGCGCCGCATGCCTCGTGGCTTATCGTCGCGTGCGACCTTCCCGACCTGTCCGCCGATGCCTTGAGTTGGCTTCTTTCAACGCGCGAACCGGGAATCTGGGCGACCTTGCCCAGGCTGGAAGGCTCTTGTGGGTTGGAACCGTTGTTGGCTCACTACGACTTTCGCGCTCGGGTGGCGCTGCAACGACAGGCAATCGACGGAAACTTTCGGCCGGCCGACATCGCTTTGCACCCAAGGGTGATCTCGCCTGAGGTTCCAGCACCTCTGACTGCGGCATGGAGAAACGTAAATATCGCAGCCGATCTGAAGTCGGAAACAGTCACGTAATGATACGCCAATTGGACAAGCGAATAGCTGAAATTATCGAACAAAGTTGACTAATTTCAAGCACAAGGAGCTTCGATGAAGTCAGATTCAAATCTTGAACGGATGATTAACGCCGGCCATTTCGCCGTGACAGGTGAAATAGGTCCGCCAATGAGTTGCGATGGCGACGTTGTCAG
>CAYFJO010001117.1:0-1782 GCA_964343305.1 uncultured Pirellulaceae bacterium
AGAACGCGACTGCTGTCACTTGATCGGAATGACCAGGCAACGACTGCGGGGCGACTGGTGGCCAGTGGATCAAACGCAACAGACCGTCCTGACCCGCACCGGCAAGAAGATTTTCTTTCGGATGAACGGCGACCGCGCTCAATGGTGTCGCGTGAATTGTGCCCAATGCCGCGGCGTTGTCGAGATTCCAGCCACGCAAGCCACCGTCGGCCGATGCCGCCACGACGATCTTCGCTCCAGGAATTATCGCCACATCCGCGATCGGCATGGTCGAACCAGCAAAGTCTCGTAGGTGGGCATTCGTCTCCGCATTCCACATCCGGACAACATTCGTCGCATCGCCCGTCAGTACCAATTTTCCGTCGGGCGAAACAGCCAACGTGGTGGGAGCGCCCGGCACATTGGGAATGTTGGCCAGAGGATGAATCGAAGGAAGATCGCTCACCTTAATGTTGCGGTCGAGGCCGCCGGACGCAATTTGCCGTCCATCAGGCGAAACAACCAGGCTCAACACCGGCCCGGAGTGGTTGCGTATTGTGCGAATCAGTTTACCGCTAGCGCGATCCCAAACGCGCACGGTTCCATCGGAACCTCCCGCTAACACGATCTTGCCGTCAGGCGAATAGGCAACGGTGCGGACAGGTGTTTCGTGCCCTTCCAAGTATTGTATTTGAGGCGCAGGCTCTTGGGCGATCGAAGTACAGACGAATACCAACATCGTAATCGTGATGATGGTATTCGTACCCAGGTGTGAAGAATTCAACAGCATTGGGACATCCCCATCAGGTGAAATGGGCGGTGAGTTTTCGACATACGGAAACAGGATTTAGGTAGGCTGGTTTGGCGTGTTGTACGACCGTGTGATCGACTGGGGGAACCGATCGGAAATCTCCAACAGTGTCAAAAACCCAACACCTGTATTTCGCTCACGCCGGTGTGGGTATCAGAGGTCCATAGTGTGTGAGCTTGCAGCCGCACATACCGACCGCGAACAAAAGGGACGGGCACGATCGTGCTGTAGTCGGGCGTGTCGGCCGCGCCCGGTGCCGTCGGGATAATGCCTCTGGCGTTACGTTTCAAAGTGAGTGGCGAGTCGCTCACAAAGATGTCGACCTCTTTCCAGCCGCGCTGCGCACCCGAGGCCTGATTGAAGTTCCAAACACGCACACCCACTACGGTTCGCGACTGGCCTAAGTCGAGCGTAATGGTGCTCTGCTCGGGCACAGGATGCCGCCATATGGTGTTTAATTCGACGGAATTCCAAACCCCATCCAACACTGCGGTGGCGGGGCCGTCTGCTACTTCAGCCGCAGCACGCAGGACTTTTACATCACCAAGCGGTTCCGCGACAATTTGGCGTGTTGCACAGGCTAGAACTTTTGCGGCCTGGACCACTTTGGCTTTGGCTTCGTCGTCAGCCGGCATCTCAATGAGTTTCGCGAGTCGCTCCGGCAACTGGGTTAATTGCTCCTCTTGCTCGGCCGTCAATGCATCGTCGAGTCCGCGATGTGCCTGTAAATCCTGTTGATTGTGGATTGTCAACGCGTGGTAGGTCGCCCGCAACGCAGTGGCTAATTCGGGACCGTCCTTTTGAAGCAATGGCAGCATCACCACCACGGTCTGATTGGGTGGATCGATCACTTGGGACAACGCGGTTAACGCCGCAATGCGCTGTTCGGCCAATGCTGACGAAAGTGCCAATTCGAGCAGTGGCTGGCCGGCACCGGGCTGGCCCGTAGCCACGATCTCTTGTATTGCCGTCGGCCAGATTCGCTGTTGTTC
>CAYFJO010001118.1:0-1777 GCA_964343305.1 uncultured Pirellulaceae bacterium
AAACACAACCCGACTTTCACTTCGCAAAAAGGGAAGACGCGATGTGAGAAAGACGACGTAGCACGAACACACGACGCGAGTTGTTGACAACCGGGACGCTCGGACTAATGGTAACCGCTTCGCCAACTACATGTTGACTGGCGGCGTAGAGTGACACCCGGCGTCTTAGAACTCATTCTACGGCAGACATCTCGCTACGGTTTGGCCGTTGGAATCAATGAAGATCCCAACGATAACTTCGTCCGGCCAGATCAAAGATGAGGACTCCGGAAATCGGTCGAAGTCTTTTTCCGTTTCGCAGTTGAGCCATGTATACCGGTACGACGCATCAGCGAGAACCGACGGCACTTGCGCGATGAATTTCCCACAGCAGAGATCCTCATGGATAACCTTCATTCGGTGTTCGATTGTTGGTACGCCTCCCACCTTGATCATGCCAATTTGCCACACCCAGCCTCGCACATATCCCCTAATACGCTCGTTGGCAGGATCAAATTCGCCATCAAGTTTTACGCGAGGTAGCTGGCCGATCACGTCTAATGCCAGATCAAGGAAGTGTTCATTCAGCAAATCGCTGTACCTGCATCTGAATCCGTAGCAAGGAGGCACATCAAATGCGGCAACGGGCATGTTTTTTGCTTCGATGAGATCCTCTTCCGGAATGTCAAGCGGCCACCACTCAAATATAGGTGGATCTGCATCTCCCCAGTTAGGCGTCTCAGCGAACATCAACACAATGTCTCCCGGCAGTTCCCCCAAAATGTCTTTGGATTCAGTGACGCGGAATTGGCAGATGAACGTCAAATTTCGCCCAGTAGTTTGAGAAACTGGCCACGGTACACTCGCGGGCCGGTAGGGCACGTTGCCCAATAGTGTGATGTCTTGTCGCGGAGACGGGCCATAGGCCATGACGTATACGTCACAGGGGATTGGAAAAGCGCAGGCGAGATCTGAACCTGCTTCCTGCCGAATCAAGTCGGCAGTACAGATACCGTCTGGGCCGTTCAAGCTGACCCCGTAAAGTTCATAATCGTCCAGTGAAAAACGCTCTTTCCATGTTTCCAAATTGAACTCGGGAACACTTCCGTCACCAGATACTTCATCCACGTCTAATACCATGAATCCACCTCATCCGATCGGGATTGATCCGAGGTAAGCGTTTCGAGACCATTCAATCTAAGTGGAGCGCCGGTTGATCTCAAGTTTCGCATCAGGATGATCTTTCAGCCAGTTGTTCGGCAGGAAGCGATTTAACTGGTCGGCAAGTTCAGCGGCCAATGGCTCTTCGTCTCGGATCATTTGCGCGAGCGGAAGCGCATCGTGTTTTAGCGTCGCCAGGATTGTGGAGATACGATCATCATTTTCGCACGTCTCGGTTGTGCCTTGCTGTCTTACCGCTTCTTGGTAAAGAGGAAGGAAAAGGCGATCACGAACGACGCAGGGCAATTGCTCCAAAACATCGCGCAAATAGGCGAATGGATGAACACTGTTTGCCTTACAACTGGCCGTCATGCTGTACAAGATGGCCGCAGTCGCTCCCGCACCATCGTTTCCAAAAAACAAGTAATTTTTTTCTGCCAATCGCGCACGGCCTCAGTGTTCTTTCGGACAGGTTGTTGTCAATCGTCAGTTCGGGATCGTCACAGTAGCGAATAAACGCCTCCCATTGATTCAACGCATACGAGACAGCTTCACCGATCTTACTCTTGGGAAGAGCATTCGCGGCGACACCTTGCAGCCAGGCATGAAACGCGTATAAACGCGGCATGACTTCGGC
>CAYFJO010001119.1:0-1776 GCA_964343305.1 uncultured Pirellulaceae bacterium
GAGCTGGATCGGTACCTTTCCAAGACGAAAGATCCCCGAACTCTAGGCATGGGTTCGATGTTTTTGAACTATCCCATCTGGTACCGTCGCGGTGCCAAGTCCGGGCAATCAGTGTTTCTCGAGCGGGATCGCAACGGCCAGTTGGGGCTAAAAACCGTTCTTGAGAAAGCCCCCTAACCAATGAGAGACCCAAGCCATGCCGATGATGACCTGCCAACATGTTACTCGAATCTTGTCGTTTGCCGCGGTCCTTGCGATGGTTGAGGCTGGTGTGGATGGTCATGAAGGTCATGACCACAAAGACTCCAGCAAGGAGGTGCCGGATTTCTTCTACGACGAGGCGGATCAGAAGGTCGAAGCGGCTATGCTGGACAAGCCAGCGTTCTACGACGGAGACGTCGCGTCCCACGAAGGAAAGCTCTGGTACGCATTCCTTGAGTTCGTCCCAGACAAGGGAGATCTCATCCGCGTTGGAACTCGAGACGAATCAGGCGAACTGGTCACACACATTGTCGGCCAGCAGCACCGTGAGTACGCCTGCCCGACACTAACAGCCGATGGACGAGGACGCTTGTGGTTGAGCTACGAGGCGCGGATCGAAGACCAATGGGATCTATTTCTCCTTCGGCTTGATGATGGCAAAGCCGCCACGACGCCTCGGCGTGTCAGTGACGGCGATGGCACGGACATCCATCACAAGACCGCGGCCACTGGTGATGGTCTCTGGATGGTCTGGCAGACTGACCGACGAGGACAATTCGACATCGTGGCGCGTCGGCTTGTCGATGACGAGTTGCAGGGGACTCACATCGTCGGCGACAGCCCGCTCGGAGATTGGCATCCGAGCATCGCGGCTGATTCGCTGGGCAACGTACATGTTGTCTGGGACGCCTACGAGAACGAGGCCTTCAATGTCTGTCTGCGTTCGCATCGCGACGGGCATTGGAGTAAGAAGGTCGATGTGGCCAAGTCAGCGGCGTTTGAGGGAAGGGCGGACGTGGTGAGCGACCGTCAGGGCCGTACATGGATCGCCTGGGAAGAGGGCGGCGAAAACTGGGGGAAGCCATACCGTGGCATTGAAACGACGAAGATTCGTGATCACTCTGGGCCGCTGCACCGCTTTCGCTTGATCCGAGTTGCTGTATTGGACTCTGCCGGCCAGTTGCACCGGCTGGCCGATCCGTTGCCGATGCCTTCCGTCGAACTAGCCCGTCAACGCAAGAGCCGTCCAACGCACCTCGAACATGTCGGAGCGTTCTATGAACGAAGCAGGCTGGCTGTTGACGGAGCCGGACGTGTGTGGTTGGCTTATCGCCACTTCTACACGCCTTGGTTGGGCGTGACGCATCGTTCGCATGTCGAACAAGGTTGGGGTGTTTATGCCCGCTGCTACACAAATGACGGCTGGTCGCCGTTGTGCCATATGAGCATTGGCCAGGGCGACGGCCTGCAACGGCTTGAACTGGCGGCTCACGAAAAAGGCGTTGCCGCCGTTTGGACGACCGGAAGAACCCATCGAAATCCGAACAAGCGGCCGCGCGGGCTGGCGGCCGCCACGATCGCCGCCCGCGGTGATGTTGCCGACACGCTTCCGCTCACCAAGATCAAACGCGTTGCCGATAGCCAAGCAGGGCCGCGCGACAGCGCTCCTGAATCAGTCACCGTCGGCAAAAAGACGTATCACGTCTTCTACGGAGATCTGCATCGCCACACAGACTTGTCGTTGTGCCGAGTGCCGATCGACGGCACGATCGATGATGCGTACCGCTATGCAAT
>CAYFJO010001120.1:0-1775 GCA_964343305.1 uncultured Pirellulaceae bacterium
CAAACGCCGCCCAGATGTCGGTCATCGAAAGAAAACTCTGCGTGACTACGGATACACCTCCTCGCCACTCGTTTCTAACGACACGCTGATCGTCGAGGTCGGCGACGATTCCGGCAACCTGATGGGATACGACAAACGAACTGGTCGCGAGTTATGGAAATCCGAGTGCAAGGACGAAGCTGCTCACACGGGCAGCGCCGTACCAATCACCGTGGAAGGCATTCCATGCGTCGCCATGCTAACTTTGCGAAACCTCGTTGTCACACGTGTCGACAAAGGCCACGAAGGCGAAATGGTGGCAACGTACCCCTGGACAACCGATTTCGCCAACAACATCCCCACACCCGCGGTTTATGAAAACACGGTCATCGTCACATCGGCCTACAATCAGTACGCGATGTGCAAACTAAAGATCACGCTGAAAGGGGCACAGAAAGTTTGGGAAAACAAAGAACTCGCATCGGGTGTTTGCAGCCCAATCATTCACAAAGGAAACGTCTATTGGGCCTGGCGAGGCGTTCACTGTGTCGACTTTCAGACCGGGCGCGAAAAGTGGGTCGGCGGGAGCGTCGGCACGCAAGGTTCGTGCATCCTGACTGCCGACGAACGATTGATCGTCTGGTCCAATCGAGGCGACCTGCAATTGGTCGAGACCGCCGAACGATCACCCAACAAATTCAAAGTCGTCGCACAAAGGAGCCGTATGTTCTCGCGCGACGTCTGGCCGCATGTTGTCGTGGCCGACGGCCGATTGTTCTGTAAAGATCGCGACGGCAATCTCGTCTGTCTTCCTCTTTCGGGAGAAGCCGCCGAACTTGCGTCGAATCCAACTCCACCGACACCACGTCCTGCTCCAAAACCGATTGATCTTAAATCGTGGCCCGGCAACGACGACTCGGTTGTGTTCGCCTGGCATCGTGGCCTGTCGGCCGACAAGGTTCTGGGTTCATCGAAACAATCAAAACTAAAACTCCGCGACTCGGCGCGATTCACAGCGGACGGTATGGAGTTGACCAAGGGCGCGGTCCTGGTCGACGGAGCCGACGACGCGTTAACGGCGGCGTGCAAGAAGTCTGGGGAACTAACGATCGAAGCCGTCTTTACATCGCACCGCTCACGCCAAACTGGCCCCGCTCGGATCATCAGTTTTTCATCCGACGGCTACAGCCGCAATTTCTCGCTGGCCCAAGAAGGCGACACTTTGCTGCTTCGCCTGCGTACGCCTCGCACCGGCGCCAACGGAATGCGCCCCGAAACGAAACTCTGCCGCATCGCGCCCAACAAGCAATACCACATCATCGTCACCTATCGCGACGGACAACTTACCTGCTACCTGGACGGCAAAAAGGTCACGCAGTCCACCGCAGTCGCCGGCGACTTCAGCAATTGGAGCGACCATCATCTGCTATTCGGCGACGAATGGGACGGCGGCGGAACACGCGATTGGAGCGGAGTCATGGAGCGAATCAGTATCCTGGATCGTTTCCTCGACGGAAGAGAGGCAGCCTTACGGTTTTCTCTCTGTCAAGAGTAGACTAACGCCGTGACATACTTCTGCGTCGGCGGACAACATCGTCAACCGTTCCTGGCCGTTCATCCGGTCCTGACGAAGCAACCTGAACAATGTCAAGGTCTTCAATTGAGTAGCTGTAGGAATTACCCCAAGGATCGATGAATTTCTTGCGTAGCCGGGGGGCCAATTGTGCTGGGCCCGCGAATGGACGTTGGGCGGCGGGTATGTACGACAAGGGGATCGGCTCGAAAAGCGGATCCAA
>CAYFJO010001121.1:0-1769 GCA_964343305.1 uncultured Pirellulaceae bacterium
CGACACTGTCGGTGGGAGAGGACGCCGGTGGTCGGCCAGTGTGGCGCGGTACTTTAGAACACTGACCGAATGTTGTGGCAAATTGATTGCATCACTATCAATCATCGTTCTGATAATGGTTGAACATTGGAACTTCTTGGTTACTACCTCTGGGTCGATACCGATTCGGCATGCGACGCAACCACCACTTGAGTTTCCGCTTCGGCATGTCCTGTGGCTCGCTAAATGAACCGTTTGCGTCAAGATCTTGCGATGACAGGTCCGGTGTTGGCTGACGGTCTCGGAAACTCTCAAGGGTTGAATGCTGTGGCAATGTACGCGCACGATGAGATCGAAACTCAATGACTATTGATGCAAAGAGACCAAGAAACAATATGTAACAGCAGATTGTTGAGACTTGCTGAACATAAGATCCAGGGTGGAGTTTTACTAACGCCAAAATGATTGAAATGTTAGTTGTGATTGCAAGCAGGGTGAACAAAGAGAAGCGAAAGTGCCGGCGAAATGTCCATATCTCACGCGCAAGCCAAATCACAGTTAGGATCATTAGCAAGCCCATACACGCCAACGCAACATACGCCGCAAGAAATCCAGCCATTATTCTGCACTCCCGATGAACGATCGGAAGTAATTCGACACGCCACGTTAATTGTTGGTAGTTTCTTTGCCTTTATCAAGAATTGCATCCCATTGGCGGAAAAACTCTTCCCGGCCGAATCGCTGCACCACATCCGGGGCGCTGGCGGCAAGTTCACAACGCAACTCGTCGTCCGACATCAAAAGCTGCATCGCGGTCGCCAACATATCAACTCGTCCTGGCTCAATAAGAAACCCGTCGGTGCCAACGCGAATAATCTCGGATGGTCCGCTTTCGATGTCAAAGCTCACTGTGGGTAAGCCACAAGCCATCGCTTCGAGGATTGCGTTCGGGAATCCTTCCCAGCGCGATGTGAGCAAAAAGATTCTCCCGCCCAGTAACTCATCGACTGGATCGTTCACCCAACCGGGCAAGTCCACCTGTTGGCTGAGATTGAGGTCCGCGATTTGTGCCTCCAATGCGGGTCGTTCGGGACCTTCGCCGAGAATGCGAAGTTTCCAGTCAGGATGGTGCTCGGCGATCAATCCAAAACCTTCTATGGCACAATCAAACGCTTTCACTGGATCGAGCCGTCCCATGCACAGGATGATCGGTTCGCGTTGCTCATCAGTGGCAGCCGGCAGCGAAGGGTCGAGTACTGGATTGGGTACAACAAACACAGGCCGTCCACCAACAATGCCCCGCGCCCAACTGGCGACGCCTTGTGTTTGAACGACCAGCGCTCCACAGCGCGGATAGGTCAATCGCCGCAGCGACGACCACACACGTCCGATGTCATAGTGCCGAGGGTCGGTCCGTTCGCAGATGACATTTCGCACGTTCAACCCTGCGCAAGCCATCAAAGTCAAAATGTTCGTGCGTTCAAGCAAGCTGACGACAACATCCGGCTTCGACTCGTGAATCGCCGTTCGCAACTTGCGAATTCGATCAACATTGCGATACATCGCTTCCCAAACGCCAGTCGACTCGCTCATCAAGTCCAAGGCAACTCGCGAGACATTGGGGTTCAGAGGATATCGATCGTCACGATCGTGATCGAGTGAGATGAGCGTAACTTTGTCGCCAACAGCCGCCCAATGATTCGCCATCGCCGCGGTTATGCGTTCGACCCCGCCGCCGTGAAGAGAATGGATGACAATCGTTGATCGACGCATAGTCGCCTTTCGCGAAA
>CAYFJO010001122.1:0-1768 GCA_964343305.1 uncultured Pirellulaceae bacterium
CGAGATCACGGGCGAAAACCTGTTCAGCTTCGACAACAAGTTCGTCCTCAGCGGCAAGGAGGTCCCCGACGGCCAACACGAAGTAGAAATCCGCCGCCGAGGCAAAGGCCCCGTCTACTTCCACGCCTACCTGACGAATTTCACTTTGGAGGACGACATCAAGAAGGCTGGCCTGGAAGTCAAGGTCACCCGCAAGTTCTACAAGCTCACGAAGGTCGACAAAAAAGTAAAAGTCTCCGGCAGCCGAGGCCAAGCTTTAGACCAAAAAGTAGAAAAATACGAGCGCACCGAACTAGCCAACCTCTCAACTCTGAAAAGCGGCGACTTAGTCGAAGTCGAACTGTCGATCGAAAGCAAGAACGACTACGAATACGTCATCTTCGAAGACATGAAAGCCGCCGGCTTCGAAGCCGTAGAAGTCCGCAGCGGCTACACAAGAAACGGCCTAGGAGCCTACACCGAGTTTCGAGACAACCGGGTAAGCTTCTTCGTCCGCCGCTTGGCGCGCGGAAACCACAGCATCAGCTACCGCCTAAGAGCCGAAATCCCCGGCAAGTTCAGTGCGTTGCCAGCGCATGCTTATGCGATGTACGCTCCAGAACTAAAGGGCAACTCGGATGAGTTGAAGCTGAAGATCGAAGATTGACTTCGATAGGGCATGCTTTGCATGCCGAAACAAGTTTACCAAAATCGGTTCTTGATCGAGTTGAATACGTATTGCGTCGCGCACAGCGCGACCTACGCTTGCTTACTGAATTTCAAAACACACGAATTACCAAGCGTGTCTCACATTTGCTCAGTGAGAGTCGCCAAAGCGGGATCACAGGATCTACGATGTGAATATATTTATTTCTTACCGTCGTGATGATTCGATTGGTATTGCGGGACGGATTTATGACAAATTGACATCCCATTTCAACGCTGACGGGATATTCATGGATGTGGATAACATTCCCCCAGGAGCTGATTTTCGTGAGCACTTAGTGGCAGCAATTGAAAGATGCGATGCTCTATTGGCCGTTATTGGCGACAATTGGGGACAACGGCTTTTCGATTCTCGGGACTTCGTGCGCGTTGAAATCGAATCTGCATTAAAGAAGGGATTACAGATTATTCCCTTACTCGTTGGTGACGTATCAATGCCCACCGAAAGTGACGTACCAGCAGAAATTCGCGAATTCGTTTATCGTAATGCGGAAAAAATTGACCCAGGACGAGATTTTCATTACCACATGGACCGGCTGATTAGACATATGACGATGCTCAACACAAGTCTTGACACATCTGCTATGGATCAATTCCCCGACTCTGAAGTTGACTTACCCAAACAATCGGCCAATGCTTGTCCTCAATGCGGAAGTCACAAACTGGACGAATGGCAAGGTGAGTTGCGTTGTTTTAAGTGCTGGTGGACTCCCACCGAAAAATCAAAGATTCGAAAGAAGTCAGCAAGAAAACATTTAGATAGACCTTGCCCACAATGTGGACAGTATAAACTGGCTGATTGGCAAGGCGAATTGCGTTGCTTCTATTGTTGGTGGACTCTGACTCCTAGATAGTTTTGGGTGGCGGAAGAAAAAGATGGTGGGGTGAAAAAACGGGACAAGTCCAATAGGTATCAGTTTAGTTTCAAAACCGTTCTTTTGAGTAGTGCGGTGCGTCGGGTGCTCGTAGGCGGTCAAGTCAATATTTTGGGGTCAGACCCTGTTTTCCGGAGTTCGAGGATGCTGAGTTGGATCTAACAATATCGGGACAGGCCTAAACGACG
>CAYFJO010001123.1:0-1766 GCA_964343305.1 uncultured Pirellulaceae bacterium
AGCTGATTTTTCTTTTTTCGGAATCCGTGACCTTCATCGTCAAAGACTAGGTAGTCGACCGGGACGCCGTTTTGACGCACAGCCTCCACCATTTCGTCAGACTCAACTTTCAGGACCCGCGGATCATTGGCGCCTTGCAAAACGATCATCGGCTTTTTGATGTTGTTCGCATGGAACAGCGGTGAGATCTTTTTGAAGTAATCCAGGTTGTCAAAATCGCCGAGTTCTTTCTCCAGCGACTTCCGCTGAGCTTCCCACCACGGCGGAATGTTTTGAACCGTGCGGTACCAATTCGTCACGCCAAAAATATCAACCCCGACTTCGAACTCGTTGGGGCGAAACGCCAAGGCGGCGCACACCATGTAACCACCGTAACTGCCGCCGATGATTCCAATCCGATTGGGATCGACTTTTCCCGTTTTGACCAGCATCTGTTTGCTGCTTACGCAATCGTCCAGGTCACCCGTTCCATGCTTCTGATCATCCATCTGTTGAAACGACTTTCCGTAGCCGCTGCTGCCGCGATTATTAATCGCATAAACGGCGTAGCCGTGATTTACCAGATATTGAATCAAGGCACGGTATCCCAAGCGAGACTGACCGCCAGGACCGCCGTGCACCCAAACCAGGGCGGGCACTTTGTTTTGCACCGTCGCGTCCTGTGGGATGTAGAGAATTCCGGGGATTTCTACTTCGTCAAACGATTTGAACCGAACGACTTCGCCATCAACGAGGTGATCCGGATTGATTTCCGAATTCAACGATCGTGTCAGTTGCTTTGCGGGCTTGCCAGACAGGTCGTGAAAAAATATATCACTAGGCATGCGGCCGCTGGTGGCATACATGGCCAAGCAACTTTCGTCTCGCGAGATTGATGCACGGGTAAAACTGGCGCCTTTGATTTCTGGAAGCTGAACCGGTTTCATGGACGGATACTCGTGCAACATCAATTTCGTCCTGCCGTCCTCGTTGATGCTGATGCGAAGGAACTTGCCGTTCTTGCTAAAGCTGGCTCCCGACACGTCCCAACCATGCTTGGCAATCTCTTTTGTCTTGCCGTTTTTAAGACGCATTTGCATCAGATAACTGAACTCATTGTCGCGGTCCGTGACATACAGCAGTTTTCTTCCGTCGGGTGTGAAATCCGCTGGCGAGTGTCTTATGTCGCCTTCATGTTCGGTAAGGGACTTGATTGATTTATCGGCACGGTTGTAAAGGAAGATATCACTGTTGTCCCGCGTTTCGACCTTTACCAATGCGACCAATTGTCCATCAGGCGAAATTGGCCCGGGCATGTACCCTTCATCATTCTGAAATACCATTTCGCGCGAAAAATCGTCGACTTGGTATTCGTATAGATCGAAGAAACGCGGATCGCGCTCATTCGACGAAATGTAAAAACTCTTGTCGTTTTGAGCCCAACCGGCGAATTTCGCTTTTAGTTTGTCACCAGGCGTCAGATTTCTTGACGAGCCATCTTGCATGCGTACATAGACGTGGTTTAATTCGTTGCCTCCCTGATCGAAGGTATACAAAAAGCGTTCGTCTTTGGGAAAATAACTGATCGCAAACACGGAGTCCTTTTCGGATCTGGTCAGCGGCGTAATCTCAGCGCTGGCAACATCAATGCCATAGGCGTTGAACACTCCTGTCGAGTCATTGCTAACGAGGAGTTTTGAGTTGTCATGCGAAAAAGACGCTCCGCCATAACTGGTCGTTTTCAAGAATTGTTCGATCGTGTATTGGTCGGTTTGATTCTGTTGCGC
>CAYFJO010001124.1:0-1766 GCA_964343305.1 uncultured Pirellulaceae bacterium
CTCTGCAACTTTGAGGTAAAGGGATGAACTTACAACGTATCGCTTTGAGTTTCGCCCTGCTATTGGCACTGGCCCTTTCGTACGGACCACAAACAGCAAATGCCCAGATCGGTGCCAACATCGGCGGCGACTTGGGCCTGAATCTGAGCGGCGGATATGGCGTCCACCACATCTTCGGCGGCCGGTCGCTGCACGAGTTTGCCAGAACGATTCCTCGGGCGTTCGGTGGTAACGACTTACCGTATTTCGCATTGTTTCCACCCGTTTATTATAGCCACGTCGTGCCTCGTCCCTACGGTTATAGCCCGTTCGCGTTGCCGCCAGGTGTGCAGCCCGCCGAAGCAATCGCTGGCCCACCGGAAGAGGCTACCGAAATCATCAACCCGTTCTACCACCCAAACGATGAAGAAAAGCAAAGCGAGTTGACGGAAGAAGTGGCGATGAAATCGAAAATGATCCTCAATCCGTTTGTCGATCAACAGAACATCGCAAACGCAATACCAGAGACGCGCGTTCTCACTCTTCGCCAAGCGAGACTACGCAAATAGGTACAGTTCCCAGCGTGGGTAGCATAACAACAGGCCCGCGTGGATCAATTCATAGTATCTTGCTTAGTTTCTCCCGCCACCGTGCACGATCGTTATTCTCCAACGATGGTTGCCGTCAAACCGGTTAAAGAGTACTTTGACCCTGTGAGTCGGTGTTGTTCCCAGCTAGCTCGGGATGATTGCGAGCCCAATTCACAAGCGTGGGAAAAACATTGCTTCCTTCGCTCGCGCGTTGGGCTTGCGTTGACTCGTTTTTTCGCGGCTGAGTCAACCCACTGGTGATTGGCTGATCCACATTACCATTCAGAGGACTGAGCGATGACGATGTCCATTCGTTGCGACGGCTGCAACGCAACCTACAACGTCCCAGATGAGATGGCCGGCAAGAAGGCCACGTGCAAGAAGTGCGGCCAGATGCTGCTGGTGGGGGCGCCGGCTACGCCGAAACAGACGGCTGAACCCGCGAAGATTGACGCCACATGCGGCCAGTGCGGCGCGAAATACTCGGTCGGTATTGCGATGGCCGGCAAGCGGGCCAAATGCAAGAAGTGCGGTGGCGTGGTTGAAGTACCCGACCCTCAGGCATCGCAGTTGGTCGAACTCGCGGACGATCCGATCATGGCAGTTGCGTCAGACGATCCGTTTGCAGCCATGCCTAGTGACAACTGGACTGATCCGCTGAGCGATCCACTGGCAATGGCCCCGACAACGATGCAGCCCGCACCAAACATGCAGCCCGGTGCGACGATGCAGCCCGGCGCGACGATGCAGCCCGGCGCGACGATGCAGCCAGGTGCGACGATACAGCCTGGCGCGACGATGCAGCCCGCGTGGAACATGGCCGGCGCGCCGGTGGCAACAGCGGCTGGCGGCACAGGCGGGTCGAAGGTCGTGTGGATTGCAGTCGGCGGCGGAGTTGGAGGGCTGCTACTGATTCTGTTGCTGGCATTCTTCCTCTTTTCTGATGGCGATGACGAGGGGAACGGAGGCGGGGTCGCAAATAATGGCGGGGCGAGTTCGGGCACTGGTACGTCAACGCCCAATGCGGGATCGAGTTCCACGAGCAGTTCGACCACCGTCAACCTACCGGAGATCAACGACGCGGTGGCCTGGAGTTGGCAAGCGGACCTGCCCAGGTCAGGACCAGCGAATTTGGTGCCGCAACCATTAAAGTTGCTCGACCGTCCCAAAGAAGCCTTTTTCGCGCGTGGCGACGTC
>CAYFJO010001125.1:0-1764 GCA_964343305.1 uncultured Pirellulaceae bacterium
ACGACCGTTGGGCGGATGAGCGTCAGTTTCGTCGCGTGGATATCGAAATAGACAACAAGGCCAGCGGAAAGCGAAAGAAGGAGCGGAAAATCGAATCCTTGTGGTTGAACTTTCAACCGTCCATACCCTAACTCGAAAAATCGCTCGTCATGCCAAGCATCCAACATGTAAAGCAACAAAACACCCGGCAAGATTGGGGTTCCGCCGGGTGCTTTCGAAAGAATTTTGTTCAATGAATTATAACAAGAAAGACCGTCGAATTCCAATCGAGGCGGACGAAAGCAAACTTAGCAATGGCAGATTGCCCAGGCTCCTTCCTCATCATCTCAAAGACTTGCGGGCAAGCGGTCTGTCGGATGAGACAATTCAATCGGCTGGGATTTATAGCGAAGAAGGCCACCACCGGATTGCGTCGCTTCTCAATCGCAAAACGTGGGGTCGAAAAAATGGGCCGGCGCTTGTCTTTCCATTTCGCGATGAGACAGACACAGTTGTTCTCTATCGCTTGAAGCCGGATTATCCACCCAAGCAAAACGGCAAGCCGGCAAAGTATTTATCACCAAGCCAAAGCGCGGTGCGGGCGTACTTTCCGCCGAAGACGATTGAGAAACTAAGTGATGCAGACTGTGAGTTATTGTTCACCGAAGGCGAGAAAAAGTCCCTCAAAGCGACGCAGGACGGTTTTCCGTGTATCGGTTTAACTGGCGTCGATTGTTGGCACACGAAGAAATCATCGGCATTGCTTCCAGACTTGGAACGAATCAATTGGAGCGGCCGGCCGGTCTATATCATCTTTGATTCTGACGCGGTCACGAATGAAAACGTCCGCACGAATGTCTCGCTACTGGCCGCCGTGCTAAAGAATCGTGGAGCCAGACTGAAAGTCGTCTGGTTGCCGAATGGCCCCAATGGCGAAAAAGTTGGACTCGACGACTTCCTTGTCGAGCATGGCAAAGGGGATTTGCGGCAATTGATGGATGAGGCGGAAGAGCCTGAGCTGCCTGAACCCGGTGAGGAAAAACAGCCCGCAAAGGACATCGATCCTGCCACGGAAGCCGGACGGTATCTTGAGGAATCAAGAAAAGACGGCTTCATTCGATTGCATTATTGGCGAGCCACATTTTGGTTTTGGCAACGAGGGCGTTATGTCGAATGGGAAGAGGAAGAAGTGCGGGCGAGCATCGTGACATTTCTCAATCGAAGCTTTTTCAAGGTGAACCTAGTGGCTGTTTCGAATTTGCTGGAGCAGATCAAAGCCCAGTCGATTCTTCCCAGTACTGTCGAGCCGCCTACCTGGCTTGAACGCAACGTGACAGGGAGTAGCTGGCCAACGAACGAACTGCTGGTTGCGCGAAACAAAATCATTCACCTGCCATCGCTACTCATTAGCGACGATCACTACGCCACGCCGACGCCAGCGTTGTTTAACACGTCTGCGCTTGATTACGACTTTGTTACTCGTGACGACTCCAAGGAGCCCAAAGAGTGGTTGGCGTTTCTCGACAAACTTTGGCCGGGCGACCAAGAGTCGATCGAAGCGCTTCAGTGCTGGTTTGGCTATTGCCTCACGCAAGATACGCGACAACAGAAAATGCTTGCCATTATCGGTCCCAAACGAAGTGGCAAGGGGACAATTGCGCGTGTTTTGACTGCCCTTCTAGGATCGAACAATGTGGCAAATCCGACGTTGGCAAGTTTCAACTCGGACTTTGGCTTGTGGCCGTTGATTGGAAAGTCGGTTGCGATCATTTCCGACGCGCGTTT
>CAYFJO010001126.1:0-1761 GCA_964343305.1 uncultured Pirellulaceae bacterium
GACGGCGACACCGACGTGCTCAGCGCGTCCCGCGATGACGACAAGATCGCCTGGTACGAGAACGATGGCAGTGAAAACTTCACGGCCCACACCATCAGCACGGCCGCCGATGGGGCCTACAGCGTGTTTGCGGCGGACGTGGACGGCGACGGCAACCTGGATGTACTGAGTGCATCGCTACACGACGAGAAAATCGGCTGGTATGAGAACGACGGCAGTGAAAACTTCACGGCCCACACCATCAGCGCGACCGCCGATGGGGCCTTGAGCGTGTTTGCGGCGGACATGGACGGCGATGGCGACACCGACGTGCTCAGCGCGTCCACGATCGATGACAAGATCGCCTGGTACGAGAACGACGGCAGTGAAAACTTCACGACCCACACCATCAACACCGCCGCCGATGCGGCTGAGAGCGTGTTTGCGGCGGACATGGACGGCGATGGCGACACCGACGTGCTCAGCGCGTCCCTAATAGATGACAAGATCGCCTGGTACGAAAACTTGGGCAACGACTTCGGTGATGCGCCGTTGCCGTATCCTACGACGCTAGCCGAAGATGGCGCTCGTCATGCAGTGACCGGACCGACGCTGGGCGCGAATCGCGATGAAGAAGCCAACGGCACACATTCGGCCAATGCGGATGCCGACGATACTACCGGCTCGCCGGACGATGAAGACGGCGTCACGTTCGGCACGATTCAGGTTGGTGCGCTAGACGCGACTGTAACGGTCAACGTCCAAGGCGTGGCGGGCAAGCTGGATGCCTGGATCGATTTCAACGGCGATGGAAGTTGGGGCGGGCCGGGCGAACAGATTTTTGACTCTCTCGCGGTGGTGGTCGGCGACAACAACTTGACGTTCGACGTGCCGAGCTGGGCGATCGCTGGGACAACCTACGCGCGATTTCGTTTGAGCACTGCCGGCGATCTGGGTGTCACGGGCCAGGCGGTCGACGGCGAAGTGGAAGATCACCGGGTCACGATCACGTCGCCCGCCGCGGCTTCCGGCGTTTTCGCGGGTCAGAGCGTCATCAACACCGACGCCGATGGTGCCCGCAGCGTGTTTGCGGCGGACGTCGACGGCGATGGCGACACCGACGTGCTCAGTGCGTCCAACGCTGACGACAAAATCGTCTGGTACGAGAACGACGGCAGCCAGAACTTTACCGCCCATACCATCTCCGCCAACGCCGTCCGGGCGCGGAGTGTATTCGCCGCGGACGTCAACGGCGACGGCCACCTGGATGTACTGAGTGCATCGAAGAACGACAACAAGATCGCCTGGTACGAAAATGATGGCAGCCAGAATTTCACACCCCACACAATCACCATGGGGGCCTCTGAGGCACAGAGCGTGTTTGCGGCCGACGTGGACGGCGACGGCGACATGGATGTACTCAGCGCGTCGCGAAATGACGACAAAATCGCCTGGTACGAGAACGACGGCAGTGAAAACTTCACGACGCAAGTGATCAGTGCGTCTGCCAACGGTGCGCAAGCTGTCTTTGCGGCGGATGTCGATGGAGACGGCGATTTGGACGTGCTCAGCGCGTCGAAGGATGACGACAAGATTGCCTGGTACGAAAACGACGGCAGTGAAAACTTCACGGCCCACACGATCAGCACCGCCGCCAATGGGGCCCGCAGCGTGTTTGCGGTGGATGTGGACGGCGACGGCGACACCGACGTGCTCAGCGCGTCGAAGGATGACGACAAGATCGCCTGGTACGAGAACGACGGCAGTGAAAACTTCACCACC
>CAYFJO010001127.1:0-1754 GCA_964343305.1 uncultured Pirellulaceae bacterium
AGATCGAATAATCCATGGGCCAACGGTTGTAAGCCGACCAGGTCAGATCGCTGCACTGAAACAAAAAGTCGCACGGACGGTCGTCGCGAACGATGAAGATCACATAGCTCTGGATGCCACTTTGGTTGGCGGTCATCTTTCCAAGATAGACGCCACTGGGCCAATTCTCGGGGATCTCCAGTTCGACCGTCGGTTCCCACTGGCATTGGCGAACGTAGTTTTCGCCGACGGGTGGATCAGGCTGCGCGCCCGCCTTGAGTGACTCGAAGGTCTTCATCAACCGAGCACCCGATCCCCCGTAGTAGCCGGTTCGGAAGATCTCCAGCTTGAATTTAGAAGATGGAATTGCGCTGACCATAATCTTCAATGTCTCGCCGGCCCGCACGCTGTTCGCACTGCAGTAACCTTCTATCTCCTGGCAACGCCCGTTGTCGAGGATTTTGTTGATCTTCCCGGGCACGGTGCGTGTCTTCGTCAACAACCAGTCGCGCGTACCTTTCTTGGCGTTCTCACGCTGGATCAAATCGCTACGCGACGCTTTGGTTTTGTCGGCGTATACAAGTGCGTGCGTTCCGGTTGCCGCAATCAGACCGGCGGTCGCCGCCCCTTTGATCACGTCGCGGCGCCGTACGTCGTATTCAGAGTTGCTGTGTTTAGAATTGTTCTTGTCTTTCATTTTGTTCCCTCACGACTTATTCGAATGACCACTCGTATAGAACCGAGCCCTCGTCGTCTTGGAGTTTCATTGACGACACTCGAACGATTCCCTTACCGCGCGACGGATCGAAACGAATTGCGGTCAAGTCGCTGTTTGCCTCAAACTCGACAGCATATTCATGCGGCTCGCCGTCTGCGGTGACCGTGAACGTCTTGCTGCGGTCGCGGAAGAAAGCGGGCGCGGCGCCGAATTCACTCCAGAACAGTTGTGCGTCGCCTCGAGCCGAGGACGCGAATTGCATCTTCAAAACAAACCGTCCACCCTTCATTCGTTTCGGCAACTGGTAGCTCAGGTAAGGATCGTTACCTGTAGACTTGATGACCAGCTCGCCATTACGAACAGTCAGTTCGCAATCCTTGTGAAGCCGCCATCCGGCCACCTTCTTTGCCGGGATCGGTTGCTTCGTTGAAGGCTTGCGTCTGAACGGAACGCCCTCAAGTTCTGGCTGATACTTGTCTGGATCGAATCGCGGATTGACTGTTGGCCTGACCGCTTTCGTTGCGACAAGGTGTTCCTCGATCAGTTGATCAAGTTCTTTAACCAGTTTCGGGTGTTCGGCGACAAGATCGTGTTTCTCTCCAATATCATTCTTGAGATTGAACAGCTTCCATCTGTGTCGACCATTCTCGCCGCCGTGGAAGATACGAATGAGCTTCCAGTCGCCTCGGTGGATGCTGACTGACGGCGGAAGCCAGTCCGGTACTGCGGGGTTGTGCGGGAAGTATGTGAATATGGCTTCCCGCTGAAGTTTGCCGCCTGCGAGCGCGGGGACGATGCTGACACCGTCAAACTCGAAGGTCTGAGACCTTTTGATTTCCGACATCTCAAGCAGCGTCGGATAGAAGTCGCTGCTCTGAATGATTTCGTTGCTACGGCTTCCCGCTTCCACCTTACCCGGCCAGATGACACAACACGGTCCGCGAATTCCGCCTTCGTACATCGTCGCCTTGCCGCCTCGTAACGGTGCGTTGCTCGTGGGCGATTCGCCTTCGACTTCGTTGTACATGTTGCCGCCATTGTCCGACGCGAACACGAT
>CAYFJO010001128.1:0-1749 GCA_964343305.1 uncultured Pirellulaceae bacterium
TGCCGCGCAAAGTAACCGTTGCCCGCGCTTTCTAAACGATGGTAATCGAGAGCCAGCTTTAGCTCATCGACATCGGTCACTAGCCTGAATCGTCGCTGAGCATCGGGATGGTCAAATGGTGCGCTGCTGTCGGTAACCGTTTGCGCTACGGTGGGCGTTCCACCCGTGGCAAGTTCGAGCAGAGCTTCCGCTGCTTCACTTGGTAGATGTGCGGCAAGTTCAAAAAGCGAATCTTCGTCGGCCCCACGGACGTCATCGAGCCATTGTGTTGGAACTCCAAAAGCCAACAATTCATCATCCGTTCGACCAGCGAAAAGCGCCGGCTTCTTGATCCGAATTTTTTCTTCGACGTATTTTGGAACGGTGATCTCTTTCACTGTCTCGCGCATTTCGACCAGTTGGGCTGCCCCAGTTTTTGGATGTGTTTCCAACTTTCGTCGCTCAGCCCATTGATATGCAGCATTGTGGTGGTTGACGTAGCAAAGCAGCAAATTGGAATTCGACCGATGGACAATCAGCCGAATATCGCGACTTGCACGCACTGACCAAAAGTTCTTGTCCTTCGCGCGTTCAATCCGGTGAAACTGCATACCAGGGTTGGTCGGGTTAAGCTGAAGGTCGAACGCGGTCATCTTTACCAACTTTTGTTCGTCGGCAGTAAGACGAGCAAGACTATCGGTGAATGTATCGGCGATACGAAATTCCATATCGATTAACCGCCGCTCGCCTCTGGACGAATGATGTAGATTGGCATGTTGTCGCCAGCATGCTTCACAGAACAGTCAACTTGGGATATCAGATTCACTTCTTGGTCAGCTGATAGTCCAAAATCGTGCGCAACGGGCTTGGCTGTCTTGAAAAATCCCATCCCCTGATCGATGTTGATATCCACGATGCGATCATCTCCCCAACACAATTTCATGAATCTCGCATGCCTAAGTTCGTTTCCCCGTGAGTGAACAGAAACTTGCACTTTGAATGCATGTTTAAATAGTGAATTCAAGACATCCTTCTGCTGACCTTCATCGCTCCAGTTGTCATGAAGATACTTTCCTGAGTATCTGCTCGTCGCCGACCCAGTCCTGATTGACAACTCAGGCTTAGTTTCGCCATCATTCGTCGCGCCGAATGGACTGATCACCTCCAGCAATGTTCTGCTGTGGAGCGGAGTGCGGATGTATCGATCGGTGTACAGGATTTGAGTTGGCTGACCAGAACTCAAACACTCATCCAGCCAGGGCGATGCCTGTCGCAAGACTTGCCAGAACTGTTCCCCAACCGCAGATATTGACCCATCGAGTTCTGCCGAAAGAAAGTACGGTGTGCAATGTTCTGGTCGCTCTGCGTTGACGTCTTCGAGCGTAAGTTCATCACCGTGGAAGTCAGTGTCGGCAAGTTCACCCTTGATAGTAGGCCAATGAGCGGATCCAATCCCCCATTCGCTTTCTGGTATGATGGCGGCATCGTCAAATACGCCCCAATTCATAGATTGGCTGGATGTTTCGACATTGGCAGCGACGAATACATCTTCGATCTTTGCTTTTTCATCGGGTAGAACGACAACGCGTATTTCACGGCCTACCGACTTCGATACCAGTGAGTGTAATGTCGACCATCGAAGTTGTTGACGAATGGTGCGAGGAATAGCGATAGTGATTTGAACGTCAACTTCTGCGGTAGACAACTTCGCCAAATGACGCCACAGCGGCCAAGTATCGACGTCCCAATGATCGACGTTGCCACCTGCAA
>CAYFJO010001129.1:0-1748 GCA_964343305.1 uncultured Pirellulaceae bacterium
CGGAGCGGATCCATGTGACAAGCCAAGTTGACATTATCACATGTCTAGTGATGACAGGGCATTTCGAGCTAGCGGAATACATCGAAGTCGTTCTGGCGTGAGACCACAATCGATTGCATTCTTACCGGCTCAGCAATGCTAGCTCACGCAAGATCGTCCCTTGACGTCCAACGTAACCAGTAAATGCTTGAGAAATCGCATCGTTGTGGATCTGGGGATCAATTCCACGATGAAAGATAAGGTTTGCTCTCGCGTGTCCTCGTCCGTTTGCAACAAAGTCCGGCAAAAAGAATGCCTCGACGTCGTTTTTGCGAGCCACGGCCAAGTACCGATGATACCAGTTCCGATCCGTTTTGGACTTCAAAGATTGGAAAACATTCGGATCAGTCGTCAGCGAGTCTTTTGTAATGATATCGGAGATGACGACTAGTCGAACTTCGCACGAAGCCAATTGTGAGAAAAAAAAGTCAATCGTTTCTGGCTGCAGGTTTGAAAACACGGCATTTGCAATGACCATTTCTGATCCGTTCAGCGGTGTGTAGTCCTGACCTTCAAGATCAAATTGCCGCAATTCAATCGACTCGTGGTTGGTGCCAGAGAATCTCTGTTTGAGATAGGTAAGGCGATCCAAGTCATAATCACTTGCAATGACCCTGCCTGCATATCCGCCGTCCATCAGAGAGCGACTGTCGCTGGCCGTAAAGCATCCAACCTGATGAACAGAATCGGGACGAAGTTCATTTGCGTAGGCGGCAATTAAATCGTAGTAGGGTGATCGTTGTGCCAGCGAGGGAAACGGACTCCCAAACACGCTCTCGAAACCTTCCACCTTGTTCGTGTGACAGTATAGATTTTTGATGATGCGTACGCGCTCGTCACGTGGCAAATCAAAGTATTGCCGTATCTTGTTGCGTTCAAAAAACCGATCGATTCGGTGGCGTAGTTTCGTTAACAAATCAACGTCTCCTTGTTCATGAATCGAATCGTGTCAAGCGTGCGCTGAATCTCGAAGAGAAGCGTTCACGAATGTAGCGAGTAGATTTATGCGACATTTTGAGTTTCTCCGAATAGCGTGTATTGACGGTCGCCGCGCGGTATGCGAGCGAGCTTGCGATACTGATCCAGTGAGTCCAGTTGTCGTAATTGCACAAGATCTTTGGTCTGGAATTGCCGCAGATATCGCGCAACGACCTTAAACGGAACGCCAAACGCATCGGCGATTTCAAACACTGAGTAATCTCCGTCCATGTATCGCGGCAGGCAGTCCTGCAGTTTGCCCAATCGCAATTCGATATCGGACAACGACTTGTTGATCGTCGCCTCTGGCCGTTCGATGTAAAGGCCGTATTTTGGGTTCGACAAACAGATCAGCCCTTTGAATTTACGTTGAACCGTTCGGTCACCTTCCAGAATAGTGACGACATCTTTCAAGGCCTCAAGCGTCTCGCTTAAGCGTTCGCTGCTCAAGAGATCGAGATTGTCTTCGCTGGTGTGATACTGGTCGTAAGGCCAGCGCGAGATCGAGATCATCGGCACTTCAATCCCGGCGCCTTCCCAGACGGTTTCGTCGTTGCCAATCACGGTTCGGAACGCACCGACATGGAGATTCTCGTCTCGAAGTCGCAGAGTATGCTCATCACCGACGCAATGCCGACCGGCAGACACTTAGTCGGGCCGCCCAGCCGCAGACTTGGATTGATGAACAGAATCTTCATTGCGCGTTCCTTCGCGTTCGCATCTTCCTATTT
>CAYFJO010001130.1:0-1740 GCA_964343305.1 uncultured Pirellulaceae bacterium
GCTTGAAGTCGCCGTGCATGACGTAGGCCACGCGTCGGTCGGTGTTTACAATTCTAAATATCCCTTCCCTACTGTATGCGTTCGAAGTTCTTGAACAGCAATTGGCATGATACGACTGTCGACATGAATGACCAGAATAGCCCATATCGTAGTGCCGCGCTCGGCTGGTTCTGTCGCATTTTCGCCGTCCCACTTTTCTTGGGAGGCATCTATTTTGCTGTGCTTGTAATTTACTCAGATGTACCACCAGCCTTCCGTCTCTTTGAAGTCCAAGGAATTCTGCAATGGGGTGTCATCGCTGTCTGCGTGTCAATGATCGTCGCGAGCAACTTGATGCGGTCGCTTGGACGAAGTCTATGTTCCACGTCATCTTTGCAAACCAATGAAGATCCATCCGTTCTTTACCTTCGACCGTTTAGTTCAGACACCGGAATCGAGTTCATTTCGCCCATCGAAGGAACAGATGAAGAAGCCCTCGGGGAAGTGCTGGCATCCATCGGATCTTTTGTGGCAATCGGTCGACCCGGCGAATTGTTTCAAGCAAGGGGGGCACGGCGCGCATACATTGCGGACGACGAATGGCAAGAATCTGTGATCCAACTTCTACATCGGTCCCGTTTGATTGTGCTATACCCAGGAGACTCCGCTGGCCTTGGATGGGAGTTCGAACAAGTTGTAAAGTTAGCAGATCCACAACGAGTTCTTTGCTACATTCCTCGTTACCCATTGAAGCAAAGGAAGCAATGTTATGATTCTTTGCAATATCTTGCTGATCAACATCTAGCTCATCCACTGCCTAAAGAAGTTGGCGAAGCCTCATTCGTTTGGTTTGATAGAAATTGGCAACCTTGCGTACTCCGTCCCACCGGACCAACCCTGTGGACGCGCCTGCGCAGTGTACTTCGATTGCGTTCCGACGTACCTCTTTTTCGGGAAGCGTTGATACCAGTCTTTAACCATCTGGAGATTCCCGTTCCTATGCTCAGGCCACATTGGGGCGAATACGTGCATGGAGCTTTATTATTGCTCGTCGTGATTGTTGTATATTTCGAAATTGCGGGATAATCGGCAAGAGGCATCTTGATTACTTGCTTGTGCAGTTTTCGGACTATTACAACACGGCGCGTGCGCACATGGCGCGAGACAATTTGCCGCCGATTCGTGAAGTGCCAGAAGAGGTCGAAACGCTGCAACCAAATGAGATCGAAGTGAAGTCCTACATTGGCGGTTTGGTGAGGTCGTTTGGGCGTAAGGCCACGTGAAATGTCCCGTGGGGACATTTGGGATGATTGAACGCGGCGACGTGCTGTTACTCCCGTACAGAGTTAGTGTCGAACATCAACGCTCATTCGGCTTGGACGCGAACCAGCAACTCCCTCATCTCTTTCACAACTTCGGGATTCTGATCCCAAAGGTTCTTTGTTTCCGACGGATCGTTCTTCAAATGATAGAGTTGTCCCGGCGGCCCGCCGACTTTTTGGGAATCAAGATCTTTTGGAAAAGTAAAACCACCTGAACCGCGATGCGGGATCATTTTCCAGGGGCCTTTGCGAATTGCGAACGTGCCCCACAGTGAATGATGCACGGCAAAGTTGCGAACCGGTTTCGTAGGCTTGGCCTTCAAGAAGGCGGGCAGCGCGTTGCGGCTGTCCTGACCCATGTCTTCAGGCAACGGCGCGCCGACCAACGCCGCACACGTTGCCAGCAAATCCGTCAATTCGAGCAATTCATGGCTCACCG
>CAYFJO010001131.1:0-1738 GCA_964343305.1 uncultured Pirellulaceae bacterium
TTTTGGCAAAACATTCGATGGTTATTCGGGTTGAAAAAGGCATTTTGAAGAAGTCCAAAAGTTGAATAATCGAGAAGAATGTCAGCGACCAGTCACAATATTACGATCTCGGAATTGGAGCCGTGGAACGTTCGACGATTACGGTAAGTTGGTGGTGCCGCTGAGAAGCACAGCAATTCAGCAAGTAAAGGCAAGGCTACGAGCCGCAGCTCTTAAGTCAGGAATCCTCGATCTTCTGGTGTTGCCAACGTTCAGTCGCGTTGGTCCGACAGTCCGGCGAACATGGTCGTTAGAAAGTGCGGCCAAAACTGGGAAGGCAGCGCACGGTGTGATTGAAGGCCGGGATCTGATATGCTCTAGGACTTATGAGCAATATAGATTTCGGAAGACACAGCGAGGACTACGCTGCCTATCGCCCGGGGTTTCCTGCGTCTTTCTATCAGCGATTAGACGCTATTACTCGAATTCGAGAATCTCGGTCGCTCGACCTTGCCACTGGCCCAGGGACGATTGCATTAGAGCTTGGTGCGCTAGGCACCTCTGTCGTGGGCATCGATACATCTGCGGAACAAGTAGCTACGGCAAAACGCGTTGCGAAGGAACGGAACCTGGAGGACAAAGTGCAATTCAGGATTGCCAGCGCGGAGGATACTGGCTTCGATGCGAATTCGTTTGACCTGGTGACCGCCGGACAGTGTTGGCATTGGTTCGATAGTGGCGCGGCGATGGTGGAAATGCAGCGGGTTCTTCGCCCGGGTGGTGTGCTGGCGATCGCTCACTTTTCTTACTTGGCAGAGCATTCCCTGGTGGCACGCGAAACTGAGGATCTGATTTTGGAGTTCAATCCGTCATGGACTATGGCTGGTTCGACAGGAGTCTTTTCCGAGCGAACTGACGAAGTGATCCACGGCGGATTTAGACTGATCAAGGAGTTCTGTTACGACCATGATGAAGAGTTCTCGCACGCACGTTGGCGCGGGAGAATGCGGACATGCAACGGGGTGGGTTCTGGTGGCCTTTCTCAATCTGAGGTGCTGCGCTTCGATGATGCTTTGAGTCGCCTCCTGAGTGGAAAATACCCCGATCCCATGGTGGTAGAGCATCGCGTGTGGTGTGTAGTTGCAAGGAAGCCATCGTGAAGTCATGTGCGAGCAATCCTAGTGACTGAAGCACAGCGACCTCTGGTCGGAGGCTGAACGCCAGAACCGTTAGGCTTACAAAGCAAGATTCTGATTACAACCGCGTTCGCGCTGTGAGATGCTAATGTTAGCCGTGAACATTGAAACCACGGCAACATTTTTCGGTTGGTGCACGGTCATCAATATCGGATGTCTGGTGCTCGCTGGATCGTTCTGGATTCTCGCCAAAGAGGTTTTCAGCAAGTTCGGCGCAACGTTTTTTGAGGTCACCAAAGAAGATCTGAAAGTGACATTTCTGCGCGTTCTAATGCAACATCGGGCCGCAATTTTCATCCTGAACATTGTGCCCTATTTCGCCCTGAAGATCATGTCCTAATCGGGTGAACCGGAGCGGCGAATCCGGCGGAATCTGAATTCTACGCAAAACCTCGCCGCCCGGTTACCAGTGACGTTCGGTAGACGATTCGAGGCAATAGGAGAATCTTATGAAACGCGTTCGTTATTCTGTGGCCGTGAGCCTTGATGGATATATCGCAGGTCCAAACGGCGAGAGCGACTGGATCGTCATGGACCCGGACATCAATTTTGGCGCAATCTTC
>CAYFJO010001132.1:0-1736 GCA_964343305.1 uncultured Pirellulaceae bacterium
CTTCTTCGGACGAATTCCATAGATCCAATCCTTCGTTGGTTACGGAGCATCCCGCAAATCAAGTTCGTAACACGCCGCTTGCTCGCCATTGCGAACGAGGAGATGTTTTCCAGACAAACACAACGTGTTCCAAGTCTTGCCGCCCAACGCTTGAAAGCGGGCGAGTTCTTGATGGTCGTCCGGCGTGGGTTCGACCATGATCAATTCGCCGCCTTCGGACAGCACGAGAATCACGTCGCCGACTAACAGAATCTGGCCGTGGCCATAGCGGCCGCCTTTCCATTGGCGTCGGCCAGTTTCGATTTCGACACATTCGAGGATGCCGTCGGACAGTCCGTAGACGTAGCCATCGATCACTACGGGGTTGGTGAACTTGGTCTTCATCACCGATCGCTTGTGCCACAGTTGCGTGGGGTTGCCTTGGGCATCAAATTCCCACAACGCCGACCCTTTTCCGTAGCCCTTGGACAGGAGCATTCGGTTGGATTGCAGCGGCACGGGCTGGGCGACGTTGGCTCCCATGTTGGACTGACCCGGCCATTCGACCTGCCAAAGGATCTCGCCGGTTGCCACCTCGTGGCCCGTGGCGTTGTTTTCGTTGACGGAAATGATCTGCCGCTTGCCAAATAAGCTTGCGACCATCGGCGAACTGTAACTGATTTGGGTTGTGCCTGCCGTCCACACCTTGTTGCCACTGTCTCTTTTGTACGCGACGAGTGAAACGCACTTGCCTGTCGGGCCACCGGCCGGAACCACAACCAAATTGTCAACGATCAGTGGCGAACTGGCTCGTCCCCAAGCCACGTTCTTCAGATCTTTTTCGTGGCTGGCGACACCGAACTCTTCCATCAAGTTTTTTGACCAGATCACTTCGCCGTTGGTTCCTTTGAGACAGAGTAGTGTACCGGTCGCGCCCAATGTATAGACGTTGCCTTTGTGGATCGCGGGAGTGCTGCGCGGGCCGATGCCTCCCATCACCGTGTCGTGCCGAGTCTTGGTAGCGCGGGACCAGCGTGGCTTGCCGGTCTTCAATTCATAACATGTCACCAACTCGTCTTCGCCGCGTTGTTCCAGCGTGACCGCAAATCCATTGACCACCGCAAAGCCCGACCAGCCGGCTCCGATCGGCTGCCGCCAGAGTTGCGTGGGAGGTTCTTCGTTCCAATTGCGCGCGAGCCGCACGTTGTCGATCGTCGCGTTGCGGTTGGGTCCTAAGAATTGCGAAAAATCATCTGGCGACTCCACCGACAAGACGACGGACATGTCGTTCGATAAAGCTGCGTTCTCCACGGCAACTTGCAATTGCTCGTCTGGCTCGGGCAGCCATCGCCAACGGAAACTCGGCACCATGTCACCGTTGACACGCACGTCGCACAATACCGGCGTCAAGACGATCAGCCCGGCCAGCATCAAGATAGGCAGAAAACGCAGCGACCGCGGAACGTCGCTGAACACCGCCAGCCACGCCATCGGCGTCGCGATGGCGACAAACGAAACCACATAGGTCAAGATGTTGCTGTAGGCCGCGTCGAGTGAAGCATTGATATCGCCGATCGAGGAGTCGGAATCGTATCCCACCACGCGATCATAGAATTGAAGAAACAAGGCCGCCAATACACACACAAAGACGATCAAGTACACAAGTACAGTTGGCCTGCGCCGGGCGGCACGAGCGGACGTCGTCTTCGATTCGCCGGTCACTTGGCGTGTCCTTTCAATGCAAAGTTTAGGCAATC
>CAYFJO010001133.1:0-1735 GCA_964343305.1 uncultured Pirellulaceae bacterium
GAAATCGACAACCTTCCAAAAACCTTCCAAAGCTAGTTGGCTTGCTGCTTTAACGATTGGGGTAGATACGCGTCGTAAGCCCGCTCTTGGTGGGCCTCGGCATATTTGATGTATCGCAGCGTTGTGTTGAAGCTGCTGTGGCCCATTTGCCCCTGCAACTCACGATCGGTCACCCGACCAAAGTTGTAGGTGGCGTGGGCATACCGCAAGCCGTGGAAGCCGTAGAGATGGCACGATGGCGTGTGCTCGTGGTCCTCTCGGCACGGAAGATGAATGCCGGCCGCCTTTTGAATCCGAGCGAAGTCCCGGTCCAGACTTTTAGTGGCGTGATTCCATGGGAAAACTCGAGACTCGCCAGGCTTGCGAACTTCGTGCAAGCGACGCAAGAGCGGAACAACGGCAGGGATCTTGTGGCGTTGGTCGTTCTTTGCCTTGTTATCGCGGTAGCGACTCAAGATGATTCCGGATTCCAAGTCCACATCGTCCCAGAGCACGGCCATCAGTGCTGATTTTCGCATGCCAGTAACCCAGGCCACCGCCAGGAGTGCTTGCCAGAATTGCTCAGCTGTGAAGTGCTGGTCGGACGGCAAGTTGGCCGCATCACAGTGCTGCATCATCGTGTCAAAATGCTCTTCGGTCACGAATGGCTTGTCCTTGCCGAATCCGTCGACTGAGGGCATTTCGGGGACATCTGACAGGTATTCCCATCGCTTTGCGACGTTAAGCGCAGCGCGAATCGTTCGCAGCTCTTTCTTGACAGTTTCAGGCGACAGTTCGTCGCCCTTCTTTTTGCCCCTCATCGATAGCCGGCCGGCTACAAATCGATCCAATGTCTTGCTATCTATCCGGTCAACGTATTTGGGCCGGGCAAGTTGCTCAAATACATCCAGCGCTCGATTGGCATCCGTGCGACTCGCCGGTGAGCGCCACTTTTTCATGATGGTTGTGGTGTACTCTTCACGGAACTTCACCCATGCGATGCGCTCAGGGCCAATGCGACAAAGCCCGTTCGCAAGTTCGCCTTCCTTTTTCCGGCGAAACTTCTCCGCCATGGATTTCGAACCAGCGCGTTTCTGCTTGCGATTGCCATTAGCGTCGTACCAGCCGACGGACCAAGGACATTTGCTCTCGCCGTGTTTTGCCTTTTGCCTCGCGTCCTGGAACAGCCATGCTTTCATGTGATCTATGTCTCGGCATTTGGAGATTGCGAGATTTACTTTTGAACCCGATTTCGTTTGATGAAGTTTAGCAACTCTTCGCGCGAGTAACATATCCGCTTGCCGATCTTCGAGCCCTGAAGTTCACCACGAAGGCGGCAATCACGAAGTGTGTGCTGCGGAACTCCAAGCAACCCCACGGCTTCACTTTCTGGATAGGCGATGCGGTGGTTCGATTGCATGTCCGTGGGAACATTAGCCAACACTTCGTGGACAACCCGCTCAACCAACGGTTGAAGGTCAATCTGAATTTTCGGCAAGTCGTTACTTTCATTCATGCCAGATTTCCGACGCACTGACGATCTTCTTCACCAGTGACATTGGTAACTTTCAATGTGAAGGAATAGCCTCTCTTTTCTGCCTCTGAATCGAATGCCTCCACAACACTCGACACGTCGCGCTGTGGACAAAAGATGCCATCATGCAACGATTCAAAGACGCCATTCGTTTTCGACAGTCGATCACCTATCCGAAGTCGTCGCTGCCCGGGCTGCTGGGTGTTCCGGCGGATCGCGTGG
>CAYFJO010001134.1:0-1735 GCA_964343305.1 uncultured Pirellulaceae bacterium
CGTTCGTTCTGGTTCATCCGCGAGAAGGTCGAATGGGAGGGAGGAACGGTTCAAAAGGGTGAGAAAGAAACTGGCAGCTGGTAACCGATTTTGCTTGCGAATCCTGGAGGACAGAAGCTGCCACTGCGAAGTGCTCCCTCAGAACTCGAGTCAGACCGCTTGGCGACCGTCTCACAACAAAATAGCGATCCTGTCTCTGGAACTAAATCCGATTGGCGCATCGATTCGGAACTCGTGTTCCATCAAAGGCATCGTTTGGCTTTACAGTGCCGCAATCAACGAGTTTCTGAAACGTTGGCGCCGTTGAACCGAATCACCCGCCATCTGAAATCGGACAACGCGCTCGACAATCACGCAGAAGCACAGATGCACCGCGATTCCCGTAATTGGGTCGTGTTACAGGAATGTCAAAACTCGGATGGGTTGATGCGACAATCAGACGCCCGCAATGAGCCCGTTGGTTGAGTACCACTTTCCGATCAGCACCCGGTTGAGGAACTTAGACAACGCACGCGTAGTTCGCGTGGTAGGAGATCACGCTGTGCGAGCGAGAATCGCAGGTTGGTATTCAGGAGACGCCCCAAACCGGCCACTTTGCAGGATTCGCGGATCCAGTCAATCTGCGTTTGAAGCGGAAACGAGGCTGTCCGAGCGACGTTACCAGCGGTAAAGTTGACGGATGTTCTATTTAAGCATTGGCAAGCATTCCTCTTTTTTTGCGACACCGTGGCGCCTTAATCCCCGTTGTCTGCTCCTGTAGTTTTTCCTGGGAGTCAATAACATGGCGGCGCAAGATTCAATCCGGTACTTGAGGATGTCTGCGTATTGTGGCGTGGTCCCAATTGCGTTCAATGCGGCAATCTTCTTGTTATGGTGTTTGTTTCGGTCTGAGGTTTTCGTCGTCACGTGGATGATCGCTTTTTTGGTAGGCTTGGCGGTTGTTCTGCTTGGCACAATCTGCCTGATTATTGCTGCCGTGCGCAAGATTGTCCGTAAACAGAGTTCTTGGCCAATTTCCGGTCTGCGCACCCTGGCAACTGTTGCAGTCCTGTTCGCCTATTTCCCAACGAGTGCATTCACTGCGGCAAGTTTTTTTCGGCTAAGCAGACAGCCCAGCATCGACATAGTGGATGCAGCCGGTCGAAAACACTATTCGCTTGAAGAGGTGAATCAGTTTCTCGACGACGCCCCCGAGTGTGTGAATGCGCGTGACGACCACGGCTATACCGCGCTACATCTCGCGGCCAATCGCTATCGGGAGGAATTGGTGGAGCTATTGATCTCTCGCGGTGCCGATGTTGAGATCAAGATTGCGAATGATCTCGGACAAACCGCGTTGCACGTCGCTGCGAACGACCGCAGCGTACCAATTATTGTTGCACTGATCGCAGCGGGTGCGGATCCAAATACGAAAGATAGTGATGGCGACACGCCCCTTCACCGCGCCGCCGAGTGGGCAGAAACAAAAGCAGTCAACGCACTGCTAGACCATGGGGCGGACGTGAATGTCACAAACGGCAAAGGCAAGACACCTTTGGATTTGGCTGATGATCAAATGCGCATACAAGCAGGTCCACCGGCACACTATATAGAACAATGGCGCGAATGCATACGCCAGTTGCGAGCACGCGAGGGTGTGTCCGCCAACAGCGAACAGGCGTCTTTGTGAATCGATGCCGTAGAGGTATGCCACCAGCTGCATCCGGAAGTAGACGACCGGGTCGATGGAGGGACG
>CAYFJO010001135.1:0-1733 GCA_964343305.1 uncultured Pirellulaceae bacterium
ATGCCGTACAAAGTTTGTGTGGACGGCGAGGGCTGCTCCAAGTATTATCCGTTCTTAAATCGAGTCCTTTGTTTCTGCCCATGGCCAAATTGACTTTCTCAACCTCGCAGATACACTGACCGAGTCATTACTTTCGGACCGTCTATCGCCCGAAAACGCGAGATCCGGTCGGAGAGCATTGGTGACGGCCGAAGCACCGAAGGAAGACAGGATGTCGGAAGGTTTCGTGTGGCTGGGCCGCACTCGAATTGGTCGTTCGATGCCAGTTCTTCAGTCCATCGCGAGGTTAATCGCTTAGTGCCGCGATATCGAACGGCTTTGTACGGCACGGGATTCAATAGATTCACATAAATGGAATGGGCGTTGGATAGCGGACACCTCACCACGGACGCCATGGAGGCAAGGGGATGAGCAAACCACGTGTGTTCATTGGGTCATCTTCCGAAAGCAAACCGATCGCCGACCAGCTTCAAGAACGTCTCGCCGATTCAGCGGACGTAGACGTGTGGGATCAAAACGTGTTCACTCCGAATACGAGTATCTTTGAATCGCTAATCGAAATCGCCGACAAATATGACTTTGCAGTTTTCGTATTTGCGAAGGATGACGACACGATTATCAGAGGTAGGAGAAAGGGCAAGGTTCGAGACAACGTGCTTTTCGAGTACGGGATTTTCGCGGGCAGACTTGGCAAGGATCGTGTCGTGATTGTCATGCCAGAGTCCTCTAGGAAATCTAAAGTCGTTTTGCCGAGCGATCTACTGGGCGTCTGCACGCTCGATTACAGCGTTGACCGCCTGACGAGGAGCCGAGTTGCGGCTCTAAATCCAATCGCCCTCGAAATCCGCAGCATCATCGAACGCAATGGACGACGCGTGCCGATGAAGGTACTTAACGAGCTGTTGAAAACGCAATCCAATTTGGCGCTCCTGACAAAACACCTGTGCCAGCTAATGTATTCGGAAGAGTTTCGACAACTCGATGCGAAGGGACGATTAAGAACAGTATTTCGGACAATTCTTGGTTATGCGAATCGCATCCTCAAGAACCTGTTGACCGGAGCAAATATTGTCGTGAGCGTAAAAACGAAGGTGGACGCAGACAATCTAAGATGTGAATACATATTTGACGAACTTCCCGACCATCGTAGAAACATTGCCAAGGCGAGCGGCGGAAAACCCGAGACTATCAGGACTGACAGTAGCGTGTCTGGGCGGTCTTTTGAAACAGGGCAGGAAGTATTCGTTTCGGACGTTGATGACCCTCCACAGGGAATGACGAGAAAGCACTTGGCTGAAGCCAGGAAGTACGCGGTGAAAAGTGTGGTCTGCAGGCCGCTGTTCTTGCACGGACAGGTTGTGGGTGTGTTAAAGGTCGACTCCCCTCAAGCCGGGGCATTAGTGGAGGACGACGCGGTTTTAAAAACCGTCCTCGACGGACTTGTTGCGCAGTTCGAGATGGGTCTATGTGTCTACGACACCGCCAAAATGGAAGAAACCAAAACGCTTTCTTAAGGGTTGATTCAGCATGGCACGGAGCGTAACTCGCCAATGGCCACCTGCGGTCGAGGTTGATGAAATTGAAGTCGCGCGTGATCTGTCCACGGGGGCTGACATTAGCGATCGTTTCACGCTCCCGGCTCAGGTTCGGGATATCGTCACGTCGCGAAGCACAGGTTCGCGCGGAGAAGTCCACGGCAGCAAAACCCGGTCGTCGAGCAAGCCGGTCGGGAA
>CAYFJO010001136.1:0-1730 GCA_964343305.1 uncultured Pirellulaceae bacterium
CTTGCTCTAAGTTACCCGCGTACAAGCAATTACTATCCAAATGATTTCGAGTGCCTAATTCCCGCTTCAATCTGTGCATGCATAGCGACCGCCGCTCTGCTGATCTATGGCGTTTTGAGAAATCACCACATGTTGGACGAGATAATCGTGGGCTATCGAAACCACAATGATTGACTTACGCAGCCCGCACGGCTCGTGCATGTCCAGCCCGTTCGATCCAATCGCCGACTTCATCCAAATCTGGTGTTTTGCCTGAACGAATAATGCGCTGACCTTCACTGCTTTTTACAAACGGCTCGACCACAGAAAGCATGTCGTCCGGGTCTGCTTCGGAGATTGACTGCGGATCGTCCCAACCGCAGGCAACCAAAATCGAAGCGTCGTGGCCTCGAAGTTGAGGAATACAGCAAACCAATCTGGCCTGTTTTTGCCACGCCTGGATCACTTCCGCCGTGATGTAATAGTGCTCGATCTCTGATGCCGCCCGCTGGGGATCGGTCGCCAGCAAGTCGGCGACGGTTTCGATGCCAATGCCTGCCAACCGCTCTGCCGTCTTCGGTCCGATCGACGGTGCCTCCTCAACGGCGCTTGTTGTTTCGAGGTAGAATCGTAGATCGAAGGTAGATTTCGGATCTTCCTCCATCTCGGCGTCCACAACTTTTCCCGGCGAATGCGGCATAGTATCGCCGTCTTGCGTGTGGGCCACCTCTTTTTCATACAGATCGCGCACTATCCGGTCATCGTCGGACAGTGTCCGGTCAACTTTTCCAGTCGCCTGAAATTCGTCGTACATCGCCTTCACGATTCGGCGCTCCTTGGCATCGGCCAACTTGCGAGTGACCCAATAAATGGGGATCTTGAGCGTGGCAAGCAGACTCGGTAGCGTGAGATCGCTGCGCGGCGGAATCGCACCCGACTCGTCGATGGCCCGTTCCAGGATGCGTGCGAACCCAATGATAGCATGCCCCACCAACCGCGCCAGAATCTCGCGACTCGTCTGATCAAGACCACTCGGCGGGTCCCTTCTTCCGTTGGCAAAGTCATAATGTTCGATCAGTGTTTCGTAGTGCGGATTCGCCAACTCAGCACCGTCGATCACCATCTGCTCCAGCCAATCTCTCGTATCGGGCGCCTCCACCCGAGGAAACCCCTGTTCCAACTCGGTGATTCGTCGAATGTCGTCGTACGACTTGGCGATGCTCCACTCGGCGGCCCGATGAATGTTGCTTTCTGCTTGCGATTGGCCAGTGTGAAACGGTTGAATCGGATCGGTGTAATAGTGACTCAAAACGCCAGCAGAATAAACAGCGTCCAACCAATCTCGGCCCTGCAACGCATCGACCGTTCGAGCATACCACTTGCGTGCCAGTTTCGTCGCACCGCCCCAATGGTTGTCGCGTACGTGCAAAACATGATTGCGGTAATCCTTGAAGCTATTGTCGGGAGCTTTCGAGCCATCCAGGTATTCTTGGTGATGCTTGAGAAACAAGTTTTGCCACTGCCGGGCGCGACGCCCACCCAAATGGCAAAGTGAATCCAGTGCCAGCTTGTGATGTGTGCTGGTGCAAGCTTTGGCGAAAATGACGCGAAACAGCAAATTCATGGCGGTGTCCTCATATCGGCCAGCATGTAGCTATTGGTAAGTTTCGGCTCGTCCGGCCACGATTCGTTCTGTTTCCGCCGACCGTCGTCAAAAACTACGTCAGTTCACCGCTTTGATATCTGAAACT
>CAYFJO010001137.1:0-1724 GCA_964343305.1 uncultured Pirellulaceae bacterium
TCCAAGCGCTGCGAGTTCACAATGAGCAACTTAACGACAAAGCCATCGAGGCTTTGTCGTGCTTGCCTCCCGAAGCTGTGTTTGAACTGCACACTGAGGCGACATATCATCGGAACAGTCCTGGATTCTCCGCTCGGTTGAGACGAGCCGCATCGACCTTGGGACTGCGTCGTCGCACGTAAATCGCGTCGTGCTAAACCCGCATCGGCTAATCACCGACCAGATTGACGACAACATTGGACCCTGAATTGTTGCGTGTTCAGAACGAATTCAACTCCGCGTCATCGATGTTCACGCCGAAGGATCGCCATGTTCGTGGCAAACAATTGCGTGCATAAGTACTACCTGCGTCTAGTTCGATTCGTCATCAACACTATGGTAACCTGACGAAATCAGGGATTGGATGACCTCACCGGAGAACAGTGATGAATCGACGTCAATTTATTGGTACAGGCACGGTCGCTACGCTAGGTGTCGCATCGAAGCTCCATTCCGCAGAGGACAAGTCGCCGTTGTTGGACCATCGCGTTGCGTCGATGGAGTTTCGCGGCGTTAAACTTTCTTGGCCGCGCCACGTTGGTCGTAATGCGACAAAGGGTCACCACGGGCACGGCCCTACGATCTCGGTTTGCATTGTCACGACCGACCGAGGCGCAATGGGGTGGGGGCACCATCAGTCAACACGCAAGGCCGCTGAAGGTTTGCGCGAGCGAGTTATCGGCAAGACAGTCGCGTCGCTAATTGATCCCGCGATTGGAATCCTCGCAGACGAGCTATATCCCCTGGACATTCCGCTGCACGATCTGGCCGGTGTAATTCTTGGCCAGCCCGTTTGGAAAATGATGGGTGCCAAGAAGCCGTTTCATACCAAGGTCTATTCCGGCATGATCTACTTCGACGATCTCGACCCGCCGGACAATCCCGCCGGCATCGACAAGGTGTTGGAGAACTCTCGCTGGGATTACGACTATGGCTACCGACAATTCAAACTGAAGATCGGTCGCGGCCATAAGTGGATGGAAGCAGCCGCCGGCACCAAACGCGACATCGACGTGGTACGCGCGATACACGACGCCTTTCCCGATGTCGACATCCTCGTGGATGGCAACAACGGTTTTACTGTCGAGACGATGATTCAGTTTCTTAAAGGCATCGAAGGCATCCCGCTGTTCTGGGTGGAAGAACCATTCCACGAAACCGTCGCAGATTGGAAGAAGCTGGCTACGTGGATGTCGAAGAACGGTTTCGAGAAAACGTATCGTGCCGACGGCGAAGCTCGCCCCGATTTTGAAGTGCTGGAAAAACTCGAAGCCGATCGTAGCCTGACATTGCGACTGTGTGATATTTGCGGCTATGGCTTCACGCACTGGCGCAGACTGATGCCCAAGCTTAAAGCGAGCAAGATCGCCGCATCGCCGCACACTTGGGGATCAGGCTTGAAAACTGTTTACACAGCACACTTCGCAGCAGCGCTCGGCAATCATCCGACGATCGAAGGAGTCACGTGCAAACACGATCACGTCGACTTCGGTGCAAACAAGATCGTTGATGGGCAGTTTCGACCGTCATCAAAGCCCGGATTCGGACTTGCGCTGAAGGAATAGACGATTGTGGCCAAGATTAACGTCGGTGTGGTGACTCAATCCAAAGGCGCTCATCTTCGCGAATATTTTGAGTCGCTCGCCGACACGCCGGAAGTGGCTCGTGTCGCGGTTGCCGACGAC
>CAYFJO010001138.1:0-1724 GCA_964343305.1 uncultured Pirellulaceae bacterium
TAGGTCTTAGCCCACTCGTCATACCGATCCCGTAATTCCAGCCCGTTCTTGGAAGCGTAAACCCACTGAATCACGTTCTGTTCCTGAGTCAAACCAGATCTCCTCGCCAACTAACGGTCTATGACCATCGCGATCAATTTTAGGTTACTTCTGGCAGACGAATAACCCCCATCCAACTTCCCGATTGACCACTGCCTGCGCCGTCTGTTCATACGATTCGGACAGTTCCTCGTAATGCTCTGCGTGCTCGCCGCCGCGATTACGAGTCATGATCGACAGGCACCAATAACTCATCTTGAGATGGTCTGAAAGATCCACAGCGTCCAGAATCTTGAATCCGATGGATTCCAGTTCTTTCTGGTACGTCTCGAAATTGTACTTTGTGTCGAACAGCAGACGTTCGTAAACGTGCTTCTGCGCTGACGGACTGATGTTAGGCTGAGGTTTGAGCAGGTCATCGAACACGAAGGTGCCGCCGTCCTCTAGAACTCTGTATGCTTCCTTCAGCGCATCCTCTTGATCGTGGACATGGTAGAGCGTTGCCTGACTCCAGACATGGCTGAAAGCGCCATCCTCGAAAGGAAGTTCGGTGGCCGACGCCTTTTCGAACGCGACCTTCTCCTGTGCGTCGTCTAAGCGTTTACTCAGGGCAGTATTGGCGTTATCAATGCGGACACCGCTCAAGTCTACGCCCACAACATTGCACCCTAATTCTTCATACATGCTGAGGGCTGTTGTGCCGTTGCCACACCCCAGGTCAAGCACGTTCGATTCCTGATCTATCTGGCCTCTCTTGATCATCGTGTCGTTCAGATTTGCGCATGCCTTGAGAAAATCGTTGCCGGTGGTTCCATCGAAATAGCCCCAGTGCACGCTTCCGTCGGGATCCCAGAAGGAACTGTAGATCGAGTCCTGATTGTCGTAGTACGCTTCGGTTTCTTGTTCGGTGAAGTTGTTCAGCACAGTTTGTTGCTCCCAAATATTTGACGAATTCGTTATTCTCATTCACGACTCCTTGAAACTTGACAGGCCTCAATCAGCGCTCATGCGTCATGGGTAGAACATGGCACAACCAAAATTGAAGTCGGGTTCAAAAAGTGAGGAATAGGTGGACAGGAATGGATATGCAGAGTTCAGGGGATCAGGGGTCGCAAGGGAGATTGTGGTTGCGCTCTACGGATATGATCACGTAAGGCGACAGCGGGGCAGGAGGCGCCATCGAAAAACATACTTGCCGAAACGTAGGCCGGACACCGTTTGGGGATTCCATTAATATCATAGGCAATTTTGCTGGCGAATATAGCGCCTTGTCGATATTCTTCAGAGTGGTTTAGATTTCGTCGAGGACGCGACCACCCGAGCCGCGAGACACCTTAAGTCTACGCATCGATTTTGTCAAGCGAACAAGCGGCTAGCGGAAGAAGATTTCGAGAAGCTCTTGCGGATTAACCACGCTTTCGTCGCGTATGAACGGCAGAGACATTGTGGCTGACTGCTAATGGAATAGTGTCGATAAGCGATATGTTCGTTGGCGCGAGAACGGCATCTGAGAATGGATGCATCAGCGTTTTTCAGACGATTCTGACTTGGGACACCTGATCATCGACTCCACTGCGGTACGTGCCCATCCACGCGCTGGGTGAATCTCCAACTGCGGTGGTCAGTCCTCCTAATACTACAGCCGCACTTTAACAATGTAGAATAGACTGCCAGATTATATGTCA
>CAYFJO010001139.1:0-1721 GCA_964343305.1 uncultured Pirellulaceae bacterium
AAAGCGCGCAGATTGCCCGTTCAGAAGCGAGGAAGAGTGGAAGGATGGAAGTTGTTGGGTGATGCGCTACACGCCTGCTAAAAATTCCTTGATCGTTCCAATTTTTGCTGTCTCTTCGATTTGGATCTGGATGACCTCAAGCAGGTTTTTCCGTGCTTTTTCAACACTTTTTCCGCAACTTGCGACATCTAATTCTGGGCAGTAAGCGGCGTACATATTGCCCTCTTTCCAGATTTCTTTCGTGACGACTAGATTCTTCATGGCTGACCTCAAAGATCAGATATACTTCTCGTAAAATGAAAAAGTAGGGCCTACATCCACCACCACGGAAGGGTTCCGTCCTGCATGGCGCCATTATAACATCCGACGGTCAAAAGTGCAATTCTCAAAACTTCACTCAATTTTTTTCGATCAGGCGCAGGTTTGTGCGATCGATCATGTGTTATCATTACCGTCAATCAATTCAAAATGCAAAGGAAAATCCCAGATGATTGCGAATGAACTACAAAAGGATAAAATCCTAGCCGCCCATTTTGCCGCGACCATTCAAAATGAACCAACAGCGGACTTCGAGACATTTGTACACGGGTTGAGGCAGGAAGGACGGTACGAGCAACTCAAACGCTGGTGGGACGAAATAGACGCATTACGGGTCCAGCGCCACGCCGCTTGTCTTGTGCAATCGGTGGCGGTTGAGATCCCGGAAGCGCAACTCGGCAAGTTGCGTTACGAGGCACTGACGCTTGACGGCAGTTCAACTGTCTCTCTCAAAAATCAACCCATCGGCAAGATCTACGACTACCAGCGCATTGTCCTGCCGCAGGAGATACAGATCAAGATCGCTTATGATAGCTTAATCGAACGCTTTTTGGAATTCCTGCAACGGGAAAAGTGCGCGATTCGACTTTCGGAGAATGCGTTCGCTATCTCACTTTTTGTCCCCCACCCGGATTTGCAGCTTCAGACGGAATGGGAAAGGTTCATCCAGGAGTTCGCTTATTCGGAGGGAGAGTTGTATAAATTTTTCACGTTGCTTGTCAATAGCTTGAAATTGACCGACCGTGGTTTCGGGTATGTCCGCTTTCCACCTGCGACGAAAGAGATGGCGCATTGGCTAGCGGCGTTCTACATCGCAACGCTCCGCGAGCGAATCTTGTACAATGCTGACAACTATAAGAAGGCAAACACGGCGTTGAGAAAAGCACAAGAAGCAAAAAAGAGAGATGAGCAGAAAATTGCAGAGGCAAAGGCAGAACGTGACACTGCTTTGCAGGCAAACCGAAACGAATTGAACCGAATTTTTTCTGAGTTACAAAGCCAGACAAACCCAACTGACTTTGACCGAGCCAAGGAACTTTCGCGCCAATTCAATCGAACAGGGGCGACACAATTTTCTTATGGCATCGTCAAACTCAAGTCACAAGGCGGGAAAAGCAGTATCGACGACGCAATTGTTGAGATTCTGAACGAACCGATCGCGCCGCTGACCTGCCCGTTTGCGTCGATTGATGAGATGCCCGAAGTCATTATGCGTAACGCCGGAGACGACGCCAGAAACCTGTGTTACAGTTGTGGGAGACCGCTTCCAGCGAAGAAGCACCATCAACAAGCCAATCGTTTCGTGCTGTGTGACCCGTCCCAACGCCTGCAATCGGGCGGGAGTCAGGCGCAACCCAATGTTTGTGGCGAATGCCTAACGGTCGCCTTTGCCTGTCCGGTCA
>CAYFJO010001140.1:0-1716 GCA_964343305.1 uncultured Pirellulaceae bacterium
GTCTACTTCAGTTGCGATAGCTTCGAGTGACCCAAAATCGGGTGCTGGCGTCGCAATCAACTCCTCAATAGAAACCCCCAAGGCTTTGGCCACAGCAACCATTGTATTTGGCCGAATCAATTTTGGACGCCCCATGCCATAACGTTCGAGCGCCTTGCCATTCCAAATACCCCACGTTCGTTTGCTGACTCCCAAGACCTTCCACGTAAGCGAACGCATTTCGAGTGCCTGTTTAATGTTTAACATCAAAGCCGGTGTAATTGCGTAACCGCCAGCGGGATGTTTTTGCGCCATTTTTTGCGCTCTCAAATCGTGGACGTAAGTTGCGAGAGGCGTAAAATATCCCACAGTCAAGTGCATCGTACAACTTACAAATACGATATGCCGCTACGAAGGCTCATCTCCGACAGATCGCGAAGTGCCCGCTGCCGTCGGTTGAAGTGGAGATACACCACGTTGCTGTATTAGAAAGGAAACACAAACTACGACATGAATGATTTTCAATCTCGCGTTAATGACATGCTCAAGCCTGATTCCAATTTTCAGGTTGACAGACCACATGCCATGAAACCGGAACACGTCGACCTAACTGCGATTCTGCCGAGCATGCGTGGAGCAGACAAAGTCGAAGTCGATTTCAATGGAGATGTGATTGGTGGGTCAACGCAAGTCGGACCGACAAAGATTAGTTGGTAGCTTTTCGGCTACAAAATGGCCTCTCCGGCACTGAGAGGCCATTTTTGTAGAGAAATCACACTCATCGATTCACTCTTAGAAGAAGATCGAAAAACTGTTAGCAACGTGCCTACCGTCATAGAAGGAGTGACTAATGTCGAACTTAATAAGGAGCCCTGGCGATTACTCGCATCTCTTGCCCGGATTGCCAGTCGCGGAAAGCCCGATTTCGATGATTGCCCGGTCCAAGCCAGATGCGGCTGTTGGATTAGTGGATCGATTGATCTCACTCGAACATCGGAAGATTTCAGCCCAACAACGCCAACAAGAGACTCTTGCTAATCGCAGCCTCGCTGAGAATATGGCTGGCGTATGCGCGTCATGGTTGCATAGCCGTTCACCCGGCGAGTCGTTCGTCGAAGTTGAGTTTGATAGTTACGCATCCGAAAACTGTTTTTTTTTCTGTTCGGGAAGTCGTCTGCGCGGAAAAATGACAGTAAGAACTGGATAAGGGAGTTAGACATGAAAAAAACGAGCAGTAATACCGAAGAATCCCGTGGAACCGTTGCCGCAGGGGCATGTATCGGAGTTGGTGTGGCCGGTGCGCTCGCTTGTCCGCCACTGGCCCCTATCACGTTTTTGTTTGGTTTGTTTGGTGCTATGTTCAGCAAATCTGTTGCTGCCTCAAATGCTGAAGCAAAACTGGACGAGACAGTGGAACCAGTCCTTGATCGATTGGCTCGCCAATGGGCCAATAATCGTCAACCGGGCGAGACCAAAGTCACACTTTCCCACACGATGTTCACGGACGACGAATTTTCTATGACGCGTACAAATACGTATGAAATTGAAGATAACGACCGTGTGTTGAATGGCGTGTTCAGTCGACAAAAACCGATGCTTGATAAGTTTCCTTTTGAACCGATTAGATCGGAATTCAATTTTCCGGCCCGCTTAGATTACCAATACCCCTTCGCTGTCGACGATTTGGACTGACGATTGTAGTCCAACTGTCGACTCAACATATTCGCCTCATGCCGC
>CAYFJO010001141.1:0-1715 GCA_964343305.1 uncultured Pirellulaceae bacterium
CATCCCGCCACAAACGCCACAAACGCCACCAAAGCGGCGGGCAGATATCTTTCCATCTTTCTCATCCTCTTTTCCCGTTTCCCCGCCATGCTTTCATGAACTTGTTGTATTGACCTGCCGGCTTAGCCGCCGAGATCATGTTGACCAGCGAAAAATCGGCGGTCGAGTACATATAGATGCCACCACGCTCGTCATACACGCTCACGAATAGAATCGTTCCATCCTTCGAAAACTCCGTGTGTAAGGGCATCATGTCCGGTTGTGGCGTGAGTTTGTGCATGAGGCGAAAGTCTTGCTTTGACACAACCAACACGTCGTGGCCCGAAGTGGTCACCAGAAAGTCCAAATCAGGGTGCGCTCGCGCGAAGACATTGGTGTGCCCCCTCACGGTCAGTGCCTGGGCTTCAACCGTGGCAATTTTTTCGATGGGAGATTGCAGGCTACCATCGGGAAAACGGTAAACAGTCACACCGTTTCCGTTGATCTTCGGTGTGGCCCACAAAAGCGAGTCCTCTTGCCACCAGAACTGACCGGCCGCCATGTGAGGAATCGCGTCGTCTTCTATTTTGGCGGTGTCGGTAAAGTCCGTTGCGTAGATCGTCGTGCCGTTGGTCCCCACGATCAGCTCGCCAACCACGGCAAACTGCCTAAACGGTGCGGGTAGCTCGACCGTCTGGACCACCTCGGTCCCTTCCAACACGATCAACTCCGGCGAGTTCCGGAACGTAGCCACCAGCCTGGTTTCATCCAGTCGGGCCAGCGCCGCCACCTCGTCGTCCAAGGTGAGGATCTTGTCCAACTGTAAGTCCAGGTCGAAAAACGCCAACCTTGGCGGCAACGAGCAGGCGGCAATAACGCTGTTGTCGGTCACTTCGATGTTCCGCATGTAGACTCCCGCCCGAACCGAGAGTTCGGGTTCAAGGGTTGGCACGTCTAAACGCAGAATGAAGCCGGTCCGCGAAGGGATGTACAGTTTCTCGCCCAAATACTTGAGGCCTCCGTGGACATTGGGAAAGTAGATCTGCTTGGCAAGCTTCTGCTGGTGGATAAACAGGACTTTTCCACTCCCTCTTTCCACGACGGCGGTGACGTCGTCCGTATCGCTGATCCTTTCCACGACGGTTACGACGTCGTCGGTATCACTACCAATCGCGCTGCCCGTCCATTGCTGCTCCCATTTCTGCAGCGATGCCTTGATGTCACTTTCCTGCCATTTCACTTGGGCCGGCTGCTGGATGTAATCGACAATGTGCGTCAGTCGCTGCTCGTCTAGTGCCAAGCGGAACTCGGGCATACGAGTTCCCGAGACACCGCCCCAGATCACCCTTTTCAAGGTCTGCTCGGTATGGTGCCCCAAGGTTTGCGGAAGCAACGGCGGCCCAAGCAATCCGAAGCGATTCGCTCCATGGCAACTAGCGCAGTTTGTGACGTAGTGTTTCTCTCCAGGATGAGTGGTCCCGGAAAGTTCCGGTGCATCAGACGGAACGACGCTCACTTTGCCGCAAGCCGACAGCACCAAGCACAAACCAACGATCAGCGAAATCGGTGCTACAGACTTCAAGCGTTTCGCGAAGCCCCGAACGCGATCCATTCCGCCGCGTACACTGCCAGCGTCTGCGTCGTTGTGGAATAGGTCCTTAGTATGTGTCATTGGCTGTGTTATAGACATTGAACTTGCCAGTCGGTGTGATGACCCAGTCGCCGGTGATTCGATG
>CAYFJO010001142.1:0-1713 GCA_964343305.1 uncultured Pirellulaceae bacterium
CCTACGCTAGAACAATCTTCGTAAACTAGGAATTCTCAAAACGGTCCCGCTATATATCCGGCGTCGTGCAGAACCTCGGCAATTGTGACTTCCTCTGGCGGTAGGCCGAAGCCAGGTTCTTCATTGCGAGCTCCGGTCGGATTGAATTCGTAGCCAAAACGTGTCGGCGTTCGACCAGTAAGCAGACCTGCTCGGGACGGGCTGCAATTCGGACCAGTCACGTAGCCGGCAGTAAACCGCACACCTTCGCCTGCGATTGAATCGATGTGCGGCGTAGGTATCTCTGGATTCCCCTGGCAACCGAGTTCCCCGTAACCGAGATCATCTGCAAACAAGACGACTATGTTCGGGCGATGCGCTGCAGAGGCGTCGGCCAGTTGCGAGACGGCAATGATGATAGCGAAGAGGTTCAGTGCGATTCGATTCATGAGTTGCTTTCAGATGTCAAGATTGTGTCCTGCTCGATGTCGTTGTAAGAGGGCGCGATCACGGGTGCTTTTCAGTCGCAGGAAATCGTTTGCGGTTGTCGCTGTCGATCAGACGGCCGTTTCGAACGCTCCACCATTCGGCGGCGCGATTGGGATCGTAACTCGGATTGGAAAGCGGCATGCGAGCCAGCACGTTCTCGCGCCATTCCTTCAGCTTTTTCTTGAGGTCAGCCACGCGGCCCGGCCGCTCGGAAGCGAGGTTCGTGGTTTCCCCGATGTCCTTGCCGATCTGGTAAAGCTCGATGTCTCCCGTGCCGTCGAGATACTCGATGAGTTTCCAGTCGCGTTCTCGGATGCTGCTGGCCGGTCGATCGTGGTGGTAGTGCGGGTAGTGCCAATGCAAAGCGTCGCGATCGAGCTTCGCCTGCGGGTCGGAAAGCAGTGGCTGCAGACTCAGTCCGTCGATCGTCTGATGACGTGGCAGCTTTCCACCGGCAAGTTCGACGAGCGTTGGATAGAAGTCGTACGTGATCGTCGGCTCGGAACAGACAGCACCGGCTTTGCTGAGTGGTGGATACTTCACGATCAGGGGCACGCGAACCCCGCCTTCGTGCAGTGATCCCTTTTCGCCCTTCAGCGGAGCAAGATCGGCAACGGTGTCATCCGCTTGCTCGCGATAGTCGTAGCGTCGATAGAGGCCGCCGTTGTCAGAAGTGAAGATGACCATCGTGTTTCCACTCAGACCGGCGTCGTCAATCGCATCGATGATCCGCCCGACCATCTCGTCACAGTGTTCGATCATGGCGGCGTACACGGGATGCGGCAGTTCCCGTTTCTGCTTGGCTGCTTTCCGGCGGTACTTATCAACCTTGTCCGACATGGCCCCCAACGGAATGTGAACGGCGTAGGGCGACAGCATCAGAAAGAACGGTTTCTCGCGGTTCTCCTTGATGAAATTGACGCATAGCTCCGCTTCAAAGTCCGTTCGATATTGATTCGGCCCGGGCTTCAGATCAGATCGACCCTGAACTCGATACCGACCGGGAAGATGCGGTCCGCCGATTACGGCCGAGAAATCATATCCCTGCTGGTCGGGCTGAAACTGCGGACCGGTGCCTAGATGCCACTTGCCGACGTAGCCGGTCGTGTAACCCGTCGACTTGAGAGCTTCGGCAATTGTCACCGTATCAAGCGGCAGCGCCATCGTCGGACGCGGCGTAATCACACGCTCAAAGGGACGCCAGTGGCCGGGGATGTGAGCGGTGATACCGATCCGAGCCTGATT
>CAYFJO010001143.1:0-1712 GCA_964343305.1 uncultured Pirellulaceae bacterium
TGCACGCTCCGCCCCCGTGGCCAACCGCAAGTTCGCTTCTGCGACGAATCGGAAAACAGTGAGTCCTGCCCAGCCTTCTACCCGAAACGAGCCGAAACGGTTGAACCGCGGCCTCGACGATGACAAAATGTGTTAGTTTCACGCCTGTGAATGAAGGAACCACCATGTTGACCGCGACTGCCCGACGTTGGTGCCTGATTCCACTCCGGACGCTGACGTCTCTTTTCGTCTCACTCATTGCGGCCATGTCTGCTTGGGCCGACCAGAAAGGGCCCTCTGCCGGCGAGGGGCTGAAGACGATCGAGATCACCACGCAAGCGCTTCCGCCTGAGTGGGCGTTGTGGGAGCGGCACGTGCTCAAACAGTTGTACCCGGCGGCCAAGGAGTTTGTCGACAAGTATACGCGCCCGGATGGGACGCTCATTTGGCGCGACGAGTGGCCTGGCATGGACGGGTCGGATGATGGTTACGAGAGCTTTTACAACTTCCCGCTCTACTACGCGCTGGGCGGCCCCGAGGAAATTCACGACCTGTCGCGCAAACTGTGGGACGCCGTGACGCGGCAGTTCACGCAGTACGGCCAGATCCACAACGAGTTTGATGCTCATTACGACTGGATGCACCACGGCGAAAGCTACACCTACTTCTACCTCTTCGGCCTCTGCGATCCCACGGTGAAAAAAGACAGAGAGCGGGCACTGCGATTCGCCGGACTCTATCTGGGCGAAGACCCCGAAGCGGCCAACTACGACCCACAGCGAAAACTGATTCGCTCGCCCATCAACGGCAGCCGCGGGCCGCATTTTGTCAACACCGCCGAAGACTGGGTAACTCACCGGCCAATCCTGGCCAATTACCCGCTGCCGTTCGACGACATTCCCAACGTCCGTTCGAGCGACGCGTGGAACGACGACGAGAAGTTTCCGTTCATCCTGCAAACCATGAACCAGCGCATGATGCGCGGCGACGTGCCGCTGAACCTGACCGCCACCAGTTTGATCCTCAACGCTTACATGTACACCGGCGACGAGAAGTACAAAAAGTGGATCGAGGAGTATGTGAGTGCTTGGATGCAACGCGTCCGAGATAACGACGGCATCCTGCCCGATAACGTGGGGCTGTCCGGCAAGATCGGTGAGAACATGCAGGGCAAATGGTGGGGCGGATACTACGGCTGGCGCTGGCCACACGGGTTGTTCAACCAACTGGAATCGACCGTCATCGGGGCCAGCAACGCTCGCCTGGTAACCGGCGACCAGCGATTTCTCGAGTTGCCGCGATCGGTGCTGAAACTCGTGGAAAGCCATGCCAAAGAGGAAGACGGCCGCGTTCTGGTTCCCCACCGGCACGGCGACGATGGTTGGTATGATTACCGCCCGCTCAACCCCAAGTACCCGATTCATCTTTGGTACATTTCAAAAGACGAGCGAGATTGGCAGCGCGTCAAGCAACTGTCCGACCCGTCGACGTGGGCGACGCTCCAGTACCGCAAAGGCAAGGGCGACTCGGAGAACAACACCGCCTGGTTGGGTTTCCTGGCTGGCAAGAACCCGGACTATCCGCTGCAGATCCTGCAAGCGACTTACGGCGAAACGCTTCGCCGGCTGAAAATGATCCGCGCCGATCAGACGACTCCCGACGAGCAGGACGTGCATCACTGGCAACGGCTCAACCCGGTGGTTCTGGAAGGGCTCGTGCAACTCATGCTGGGC
>CAYFJO010001144.1:0-1709 GCA_964343305.1 uncultured Pirellulaceae bacterium
TGGGCATGAATTTCGTTGCAATTCCGGTCCAAGGCGCGAAGAACATCAATTACAACACCAGTGTCCAAGCGGCCGACGACGACCTGGACCAGCTCCGCGACCACATTGCGCACATCATTGCCGCGCGCATGGCCGAGGATTACAACGCTCAGGGCCAGGTCGAATGGACCGACGCTTTGACGATCCGCAACGACGGCATCCTTTACACGCCATCCGGATTTTTTGGCCGCAAGGACCCGGTATTGTTGCCGTGGGATCGTTACAATGGTTTCGACATGCAACAAGGCACGTTTCACATTTTTGAAATCGGCAAGCCCAAGTCGGTGGCACAGGAACAAGCGTCCGCCGCCAACTTTTATCCAGGGTTTGATCTGTTGATCGAACTCTGCCACAGCGAAGACGAGGAACCCGAAGAATGAGAAAGAACTACGCAAAAGAAAAGCTACGCAACGGCGAACCGTCGTTTGGCACGTGGTTGTCGCTCGGCAATTTGCACGCCACGCGCGTGTTGGCTCGTCTGGGGTTCGATTGGCTGACGCTGGACATCGAACATTCGGCGTTTGATTGGAATCAAGCGACGACGATTTTTTCGGCCGTGGCCGATGCCGGTTGCATCCCGTTGGCTCGCGTTCCCGAGGGTACCCATCACTATATCAAACGCGTGCTAGACGCCGGAGCCTGGGGCATCGTGGTCCCGATGGTCGACACGGTTGAACAAGCCAAGATCGCGATTGCCGCGGCCAAGTATCCGCCCGAAGGTAACCGCAGCGTTGGTGGCGGCATGCATTCGTTGAACTTCGACACGACCGCCGGCGATTATTTTGCCGCGGCGAACGACGAAATCCTGGTCGTGTTGCAAACGGAAAGCCCGCAAGGTGTCGAGAACGCCGAAGAGATCTACAGCCTGCCCGGTTGCGACGCAATCTTCATCGGCCCCAACGACCTGCGTTTTCAAATGCGAGCTCCCGACGGAACATTTCCAACGCCGGAGGAACATGAAGCAATGGTCCAACGCGTCATCGAAGTCGGCAAGAAAGTCGGCACGCCTACGGGCATCCATGCCATGGATCCCGAATCCGCGCTCGATCGGGCCTCGCAAGGCATGCAATTCCTGGCCGTCGGCAGCGACCTTCGCATGATGACCTTTAAAGCCCAAGAGACCGTTGCCCAACTTTACCCCGACACCGTGACCAAGGATGTAGCAAGATATTGAAATCGCAAGACCACGCTACTCCGACTGTGTGCCACTGGCTCTGCCAGTGAATTGCAATGCTGCGGTGCACACCGCGAGCTACAAACAATTCCAGCAAACTTCTCGCTTGCAAAATCGCACTCGTGAAGCCCGTGCCACACGGAGTTGTGTCGCATCGTCAACATCGGTTGTCAGAACCACCCAGCCGGCCAGATGCAGTTGGTCGCAATCACCGACGGCAGCGGACGAGCACACTTCAACCACCCGCTGCCGTATCTGGACTCCGGCTGAGCAGTCCCTCACGTCTCACGCTTGTGAACGCGTCCACTCGCGAAAGTCTGTCCCTCGTCGAGCCACTTTGCACTGCGTGGTGGGCGAACAATCGATCAGACACAGGACTTTTCACTCTTCTCACTTCCAGCTTCCAACTTCCACCCCGGCTCCTTGAACACAGAATTTGAGCTTCTGCTGCTCGTCTTCGCTTCCAAGCGGCGAACAACGAAACAAGCTCAACCAG
>CAYFJO010001145.1:0-1709 GCA_964343305.1 uncultured Pirellulaceae bacterium
CTTCTCCATGAACGCGACGGCTTCTTTCGCCATCCGGTCTTCAATGTGTTCATCCGGAATATCCGGGTCGTGGTCGAAGTCCTTGAACTTCCACGGAGCCACATAACTTCCCGCCGGTCCTGGCCCTGGATGATGAGGAACATCGACATCAAAGCCGTGTTCGAGCGGCGAGTACGGCTCGTGGCCGAGGTGCCATTTGCCAAAATGCCCCGTCGCATAACCTGCGTCTTTGAAAGCTTCTGCCAGCGTGTAGTAGTCGGTCTTCAGCCGCGAGACGGAAACTGGGATAGTTGCCTTGCTGATCGGTGAACCGGTCTTCGCCGGCGACGCTTCAAGAATGACCTGAGGAAGGTGGCATGACGGCGTCGTAATGCCGTGACGAGCGGGACTGAGCCCCGTCAGAATGCTCGCCCGCGTCGGCGAGCATAGCGGGCTTGACGAGTAAGCGCGAGTGAACGTCATTCCACGATTCGCCAATCTCTGGATGTTGGGCGTTCGGTAGAACTCGGTCGTTCCATAGAGTGTCGTATCGCTCCAGCCGAGATCGTCAGCAAGAATGAAGACGACGTTGGGTTTGTCACCAAAAGAGGTTCCACAGACCAGAAAAAGAAGGAATGCACACAGTGAAAGTTTGGATGTAATCGTCTTTATCATATGGCTAACTTCTTATTGGCAGTTGGCGGAAACTCTTCTGCGTTATTTATCAATGAGCGACGTCTGAGCCGCTACGTGTTGAAGATTGCTCTGATAGTCTTCGCCCACAAAAGCTGCTACAAGAATCTTGTTGCCATCCAGAGACGCAGGGACATCGAACTCCACCTTCGTTGTTCCTTCACCGCTGATCTCGACAACTTTGCGTTCAAGTCGCTTTCCGGCGGCGTTCTTTAGCGTTACGTGAACCTTCTGCGTTCCGAGTCTTTTAGGCAGTTTATGTTGGACGGTAACAACTGTCGTATCACCCTTGGAAACTGCTTGCGGCAGGGAGAGCTTGATGAGCTTCAGCTTTCGTTGGTTGTTACCGTTTTTCCTTGGACGTTGGGACGCTTCTTTCTCAAGTTTCAAAACGTAGTTTTCCCGAACGTCGGCGTTATCGCGTTGCTGAAAAACAGGCAGCATGTGATCGTTGGTCCTTTTGAGTTCCTGTTCCAGCGACGCTCGCAAACGGTCGAGATCGTCTCGCACATCGGGGCTTTCGATCAGGTTGTGAAGACAATCGGGATCATTCCCGACGTCGTACAGTTCCTCGACGACTCGATGTTGATAGAGGTCGTATCGAGCGGCGAGCTTTTGGTCGGTCTTTGCCAGTTGGGCGAGGCGCCGACACGTCTGCGTTCCTGTGGTGGCCGTGGCGAAGACGCGAGTGCCGTTGGACCACGCGTTAAACAAGTAGAGAAATTTTTTTGTCTGAATCCCCCGCATTGGATCTCGCGAACGCCCTGAGTTTTCGTTGTAGACCTTAATCACATAGTCTCGATTCTCCTGCTGCTGGCCGCGAATGATGGAGGCGAACGATCTGCCGTCGAAGCCCTCGGGATGTTCGATACCTGCGACATCGAGCAAGGTCGGCAGGAAGTCGACCGCCGAGACCATGTGTTGCGTATCTTTCGTGTTCGCTTTTGTGACTTTGGGCCAGCGGACAATAAGCGGTGTGTGGGTGCTGTGGTGATAGAGTTGCGTCTTGGCGAAGGGCAACGGCATCCCGTGATCGG
>CAYFJO010001146.1:0-1707 GCA_964343305.1 uncultured Pirellulaceae bacterium
AGCTCCAAAACATAAGCACCAAATCTCAAACAAATTCCAAATTCGAATCTTCAAATGTTTGAGCTTTTGAGATTTGTGATTTTGAATTTGTTTGGAGCTTGCAATTTGTTTTTTGAGATTCTCCATCATGTACTTATTGGCCAACAACATGCCAGAGATGATGTTCGGCCTGGGCCTCGTGATGTTGATCTTCATTCTGCTCAAGCGCACGATTCGCGGGACCACCGCGCGCGTTCCAAAGCAACCGCCGACAACTTCCGCGACACCGCGCAGTGACATCCCACTGTTGGATGCACCGGCCGAGATGGTCCGTTGGCAAGTCGAAATGCACGACTGTGCCCGCGACATGAAAGCGGAACTCGACACCAAAATGGGCGCGCTCCAAGTGCTGATCCACATTGCCAACGAAGAAATCTCGCGATTGGAATCCGTCATTGAACGAGCCGAAAGCTGCGATCGTCACGGGGGCCTCGCTACGGAAGAACGATCGTCGAATCATCTACCTGGCGACAAGAACCAACGACAACTCGTCTACGCAATGGCCGATATCGGCGAACCGTCCGAGACGATTGCAGTCGCTGCGGGAACATCTGTTGGCGACGTTGAGATGATGTTAAGTTGCCGGGGCGCTGGCGACTGACCGGGCGTGATGATACCATCAGCATTCCTCCTGGGTGAATCGTCAGACTTGCCGTAAGTATTCGTCCACAAATTCATGGACTTCGCCCGCGAGTTGGCTATAAACGGGACCAATTGGGGCTGATCTGACCACCTGTCCAAATACAAAACCGTGTTCTTGCAACAAGCTACCGGCTTCATGCCGGTAGTACCTGACTTTCAGCCTGAAGAAGCGGATTCCAGAGCCTCTGGGATGCCCCCGAACTCGATTCGGGGGAGTTTCACCTTCAGTTGCTTGGTGAGGTAACGATCCCCCGAAACAAGTTCGGAGGCATTCAAAAACACCTAAAACTCTCAGGTTGTCAGGTCTATGGTAAGCACCCCCGACATGACGGGGGCATTGAAGGAGTTCAAGTGAGCCGCTGTCGCGGCGGGGTTTATTGTAGCGGTTTCGTTTGGGGTTTTCCATTCTGGTGGATCTGGCATCGTGACTGGTTGAGTTTCTTTTTCTTTCTCGACCAAGGAGAATTGCGATGTCACGTTCCACTCCCAAGAACCATTCGTCCCGCAGCAATCGTTCGTCCCGCAACGCTTCCCCGGACATTCCTTCCTCGGACAATCGGTCGCTACGAGAGCGGATGAGTCAGGATCTGCAACTGCGGGGAATGGCCCAACGTACGCATGACGGTTTCCTGCGAGAAGTCCGCAAGCTGGCTTGCTATTACAATTCCCCGCCCGATCAACTTTCCCAGCAGCAGGTCGGTGACTATCTGCTCCATCTGATCAACGATTGCCATTTCGCGCCCGGATCGCTGAGCGTGGCCTACAGCGGCATCAAGTTCTTCTATACCATCACCCTGCCGCGCGACTGGGACGTCCTCAAGAAGCTGCGCCGACCCAAACAGAAAACGCTGCCGAGTGTGCTGACCCGCAACGAGGTGCATCCGCTGATTGGAGCCGTCAAGCAGCCTCGTCACGCGGCCTTCTTCTGGACCATCTATACCCTGGGCCTGCGGTTGCAAGAAGGTCTCCATCAGCAAGCTGTCCTTCGAGTGGGTCCGCATGCTGGTCTGGTTTTACCTGGGCTGG
>CAYFJO010001147.1:0-1691 GCA_964343305.1 uncultured Pirellulaceae bacterium
CTGCTCATCCCTCCTTTGGACGCCGTGTCAGGGAGTTCCTGGGTTTTTTGGAGTCTTGCTGCCGGCGCCAGCATAGCAACCGCCGCGATGACAGTCATCATGGCGTACGGCGTAGCTTTTCACGGCGTGCTCGCACCCGATCGTGTGGTAACACGCGAGTTGATCAAGTTTCTCGTACAGGCTCCGCTCCTAGGCACTTTCATTATTGGACTAACACAACTCGTTCCCCCAGTCGAACACATACTTGGATTACCACGCGACACAGTGCTCGTCTTATCTATGGTCGTTGGAATCGTCGTTTTCCAGTCATTTGTTGAGTTTTCAAAACCGCTGGTCGATCTCATTATATATCAACGCGACTGGAATGAGGTCGTCTGGCTACGCCGGCTCGAGGAAAGATTACTGACGAGCAGCGATATTCGACATTTGTTGGAAAACATTCTCACTTCACTCTGTGATTTATTGCGCATTCGAAACGGATTCATTCTCATCTTAAAAGATGGTAAGCTTGTGCTCGACACGTATTGCGGCGACAGATCCCTGGCTATTAGCTTTCTTCATGAACACGATCTATCTAAACTGCTTACAGAGATTTCCGAATCCGATGCAGAACGCTCCAATACGGTCTCAGATTTCAGTTCTCACGACTTTATGTCACGAATTGTGGCTCAAGGACGATTTTCCGTCTTGCCGTTACGCACTTCCGACAGTTTTGTGACCCTTGGACTACTCGTACTGGATGCAGCCTCGACGGACGTTGCCCTTACGGGAGACGAATACCAGGTGGCCAATACACTGTTAGGCCGAGCCGGTCTTGCGCTGGAAGATCGTCGACTCCAGCAAAACGTCTTTGGCGTACTCAAAGAACTTGCGCCCGAAATTGAAACTTTGCGCGCGCAAGTCCGTGGCTCCATCCCCTATGCCGGCTCGTCGGCTCTAGACGTCATCGAAGAAGATGACCCAACACAATCGCCCGATTTTGCAAATTGGGTCAAAGGCGCGCTTAGTCATTACTGGGGAGGCCCCAAACTCACAGAAAGCCCGCTTATGCAGCTACAAGTCGTTCGTGATGCCATCGCTCACCACGATTCCAACCCTGCGCGGGCAATGCGATATGTCCTTGATCGCTCACTCGAAGCAATCCGTCCTGATGGCGAACGAAGTCTCACCGCTAACGAATGGACACTTTACAACATCCTCGAGTTAAAGTTTCGCCAGGGAGAGCGAGCTAAAGATGTCGCTCACCAGCTCGCAATGAGCGAGTCCGATCTGTATCGCAAGCAACGTGTTGCTATTGAGGAAGTCGCGAAGCACCTTGCTTCGATGGAAGAAAAAGAACGCGTCGATATCATGGTTACACCGGATTCTGGTTAAGAGATAGCTACCTACGATAATGTGGCATAACTCAACCCCAATGGTGAAACTAGAGACTGGACAATGCTTACAACATTTCCTATATACAATCCCGAATATCCAATTACCGATCTCTAGAACCCTCAAGACCTTAAAATCGACTGTCAAAAGCTACCATCAGAACTATGGCATGCCAATTGAGAGAATTTGGCAGCCCAACAACGCTATAATTGCTTCATGGAGGAACCTACCGCGTATGTGACGTGTAGGTTTTTTTGTTGCAACTTGATGAATTCACGAATTTCTGGTTTTTATAATTTGAGTATAGCGGATCGCCG
>CAYFJO010001148.1:0-1689 GCA_964343305.1 uncultured Pirellulaceae bacterium
CGACGGTCATTCCGGATATGGACCCAACTCGACCGGCGGACGTGGACCCGCGAAACGTGTTGGAAGCCGTACACGACTGGAATATCACCCAAGCATTTGGGTCGCCAGCTTTGTGGAACACGGTCAGCCGCTATTGCGAGAAGCACAACGCGACGATGCCAACGCTGCGCCGCGTGTTGTCGGCCGGAGCGCCTGTTCCGCCACACGTGTTGCAGCGGGTGCGAAATTCGATTCATCCCGACGGCAACATGTTCACTCCGTACGGCGCGACCGAGTCCCTGCCCGTCGCTTCGATCTCCGCCACCGAAGTTTTAAACGAAACAGCAGAGCAAAGTGCAAAAGGAGCCGGCACTTGCGTCGGAACGAAATACTCCAAGATCCAATGGAAAGTCATCGAAATCTCGGACGATCCCATTGAGTCGATTGACGACGTGACGGAACTTCCGCAAGGCGGGATTGGCGAGATCATCGTTCGTGGTCCGGTCGTTACGCGGCGATACGTGACGGGAACTGAAGCCAATCCGTTGCACAAGATTCATGACGGCGACAGTATATGGCACCGAATTGGGGACGCGGGTTATCTCGACGACCAAGACCGATTTTGGTTCTGTGGACGTAAAGCGCATCGTGTAAGAACGGTGAGCGGAACAATGTTCACGATTCCATGTGAAGCGATCATCAACACGCACGAACATATTTATCGATCGGCGTTGGTCGGCATCGGTGAGCCTAGCAAACAGCGCCCCGTAATTATCGTCGAAACTTGGCCCGAACACCGGCCAAACTCGAAGTCGGCTCGACAGAAATTAGTCGCCGAAGTCCGTGAGATCGCACAGGCACATCCTCTAACATCATCCATCGACACATTCCTGATTCATCCCTCGTTGCCCGTTGACATCCGCCACAACGCAAAAATCTTTCGGGAAAAACTAGCCGTGTGGGCTGCTCAGCAGGTCTAACGAGCCGCACGTTTGGATGGCAGAATGATGTATGGCAGAATAACGATGACTGCTTCATTCTGCCATACATCATTCTGTCAGGATTGTCTTAACAAGATGAGTTATCGAATGCCGACTATCCGTCTACTGCTCATATCGCTCGCATTGCTGCTTTGTGCATGTACGCTAGAGAATGCAACGTCCGCCGAGACCAAGCGACCGCCAAATATTGCCTTCATTTTTATTGACGACATGGGCTACGCCGATCCCAGTTGTTTTGGCAACCCGCACGTCAAAACGCCAAACATTGATCGGCTGGCGGAGGAGGGAATCAAGCTTACAAACTTCTATGTAAATTCGCCGATTTGCTCGCCGTCGCGAGTTGCCGTGACGACCGGTCAGTATCCATCGCGGTGGAAGATCCACTCTTACTTGAACACGCGAGCGGGCAACAAGAGTCGTGGGATGAACGACTACTTAGACGCCTCCGCGCCGTCGACCGCGAAAAAGTTAAAGGCAGCCGGATACGCGACGGCCCACTTCGGCAAGTGGCACATGGGCGGTGGGCGCGATGTGGACGATGCGCCTTTGCCGACCGATTACGGGTTCGATGAAACGTGGGTCGCTTTCGAAGGGCTCGGCGATCGGCTGCTGACGAACCCAAAGAACTCCAGCGTCAAACTGGGACACGGCAAGATCGAATTCTGCAAGCGTTGGGAAAAGACTGAGAAATACACTGACCGAGCGATCG
>CAYFJO010001149.1:0-1685 GCA_964343305.1 uncultured Pirellulaceae bacterium
CTTCTTCCTGGGATTTCGAAATCCGCTGCAACCACAACATGAGACAGCCGACGATGGCTACATACGGCCCCTCGCCCAGGATCCAGAACAACGGCATGCCGATTCGCACGTCGATCGCCAGGATCGTGACACCGAAGACCAGGAAACAGGCGGCCATCACGGTGATCACGACTCGATACCGGGCTAAGTCGCATGACACGATCCACAACAACAGTCCGCTCATGCCATACAACGCTGAGGCGGACCGGGCTAGGTAGGAGACGATCGGTATCGTCGGTAGCGGACCTAGGCCGGAACTCGCGTGAATGGCCGCCATCCAACGAAAAGGCATGATCACCGCCAACACGGCCAGCATCATGGCCACCGCGTTGAACCGAAGCAGAATTACGAGCCATTTCTGAGGTGTTAACACAAACGAACCTTTCGTGCGCACTCAGCCGCGCCTGGGGCAAAGCGATCGCTGAAACTTCGGGTTGTGGAGAAGCTGTCGTACGTGCTGTCCTGCCGCACCCGAGGTGCAAGACACAACTGCCAAAACTTGGTCAACTAACGCTCGACTATCTAGTATAGAGGCGAAGTAGCTGAATCAGCAACGGTGCCATCACCGCGTGGCCGTTCGGAAATGTCCCGTACGGAGTGACTCATCCACCGCGATTACTCGGTTGAAGGTGGACAAAACAAAATGCCCTCACCATCGCAAGGAATCAACGGATCGCTGCGTCTCCCGTTGTGTCGATTTGGCCAGTGAATCCTGGACCGCCGCCAGCGACGTAGCCGTGGCTGGCTCCGTTTTCGTCCGGAGTGACCCAGAATGCATACAGCGCGCCGGTGGTCAGCGAGAACCGCAAGCGCAACGGCGCGTTGGACAACTTGGACAGATCGGCTGCATCGGTCCACTCGACTTTCGCCAGGGTCGCGTCGGTGTTCCGCAGCGGTTTCGACGACATGATGACTGCTCCGTTGCCGTCGAGTGCCTCGACGTGCAACTCGCCCTCGTGAGCGGCGAGGTTCACGAAGAGATGCTTGCCGCGGAATCTGAGCGGGCGCGTCGTCAACGTCCTTGCGACTGTGCCGGCATCCATCGAGGCAAAGCCGTCGCGGCGGTAGATGAACAAGCCGGTGGTGTCTTCTTTCGAATTGCGGCCGCTGGCGTAGAGGTAGAGCTTGTTGCCAACGATCACACCGCCTCCGGCGACCGATTGCACGTTGCCGTAGTTCCAGGCCTGCGGGTCATCGACGGTTGTCATGATCGCTTCTCGGAAGGGGCGGTCGAAGTGGTAGCCATCGCGGCTGAAGGTGAGCATCACGCTGTTAGTCTTCGGCCGGCCGGCAGCCCGCGGGCCACTGTGGAGCACGCTGCAATAGCCGACCATCAGGCTCTCGTACGGCGCGGCGTCGAAGTTGTATAACTCCGCTGGCAATTCCGCCTTTCCCTGCGGTGGATCGTCGAGCGAATCGCACGCCAGCCAGTATTGCGGCTGGCCTGGAGCCCATTGCTCTCCGTGGACGTTGCGGCCGCTATTCCATTGAGCGCCGGCAAGGAAATCTTCCGATTCCCAATAGAGACGACAGCGGCCGATGATCCGATACGGCCGAGTCCTGTAATTCCAGGGACCGGCGTAGAGGCCGGCCCGAATGCTGTAGACCCAGACTTTGTGGAACGGGTTGTAGAACATCGTGCTGCG
>CAYFJO010001150.1:0-1672 GCA_964343305.1 uncultured Pirellulaceae bacterium
GCGGCGACTTCGATTCGGACACCGGTGCCGTTGTTTCCCGAAATCTGGTTGCCCGTGCCGGACGCCGCGCCACCGATCGTGTTGCTGGACGAGTTGAGAATGTGCACGCCGTGCAGCGTGTTGCCCAGATCGGCGGTGCCGGCCGCGTTCGTTCCGATGCGGTTGGCCTGGACGGTGTTATTGGCACCGCCTTGGATTTGGATTCCCGCTTGCCCGCTGGCCGAGATGACGTTGCCCGCACCAGCCGCCGCGCCGCCAATCGTGTTGTTGCTGACGGAAAATGTACGAATGCCTTGAAAGGCGTTGCCCAGCGCCGAGGTGCCGGCCGCATTGGTGCCGATGTGGTTGCCGGCGATCACGTTGCCAGCGGACGTCCCGCCCGACTGCGACATCGAAATGCCGTTGAGATCGTTGCCCGAGATGACATTGCGTGCTGCCGTGGTGGTGCCGCCGACGGTGTTGTTGGACGAATTCAAAATGAAAATGCCATGCTGCGTGTTGCCTTGATCCGCGGTGCCGGCCACGTCGGTACCCAGGTAGTTGCCTTCGACGGTATTGCCATTGCCGGTTTCAATTCGGATGCCCGATCCCATAAAACGATTGATTGCCAGACCCCGGACGGTGCTGTTGCCAGCGAAAAGTCGCAAACCGTTCGTTCCCGCGCCGGCGGATGTGCCGTTGAGTTCAACGACCGGCGTGCCGGCAAAGTCGGGCTCGGTGGTGCCGTCGATGATGGCCGGATAGTTGATCGCGGGCAGAGCCGAAGTCGGACTGATTGTATGAGGCCCCGCGCCGGGGATGTTGAAATTGATCGTCTGGACGCCGGCAGTGAAATTCGAGCACAGGATCGCATTGCGCAGTGAGCCCGCGCCACTGTCGCTGGTGTTGGTGACGCTGGTCGAACAGGCGCCGATGGCGACTTCATAATCCTCCACTTCGCCGTCGGGCGCTAGTCCGTTGTACGAGAGTCCGCCGCCTTGATCGAAGCGAAAACGGGCAAACGTCTGGGCACTCGCCGCAACCAATGGCACGGGAAACGTCAGAACGGCGTTCAATCCCGAGGCTAGTGCAGAGTCGGTGAAGATCTGTTCGCCCGCGTCGGCCCAATCGCCGTCGTCGTTGAAATCGATCCAGGCGTTGAGCAGGCCCGTGCCGGTGGTTGTTACGTCGATGATGCCCGTGCCGCCGGAGACCAGCGCCGTGTTGAACACCACGCCATCCTCATCGTCGGTGCCGCCGGTGTCATCACCGGTTGCGTTGGCATTGGGCCGGCCTTCGTTCTCGTCGTCGATCGCCGCGCCAAGGAACGCTCCAATCAAATTGTGCCGCGCGCCGTTGTGTTCCAAGAGCGTCGGGTACGGGTTGCCAGTCGCCGGTCCACCCGCTGCGTCCGGAGCATCGCCGAAGTCAAAGCCTAGGTTCTCGTACCAAGCGATCTTGTCGTCGAGCCACGACGCGCTGAGCACATCCAGGTCGTCGTCACCATCCACGTCGGCCGCAAGCACACTAAAGGCCCCTTCGGCGGCGGTGCTGATCGTGTGGGCAGTAAAGTTCTCACTACCGTCGTTCTCGTACCAGGCGATCTTGTCGTCACTCGAGCACGCGCTGAGCACGTCGGTGTCGCCATCACCGTCCACGTCCGCCGCAAACACGCTGCGGGCGCCATCGGCGG
>CAYFJO010001151.1:0-1669 GCA_964343305.1 uncultured Pirellulaceae bacterium
TAGAGTCTTCGAGCGAAACTTCTCTGCGTCTTGCGCGCATGTTTTTTACGCTGCCATTTGGTTTAGGATTTCAGGATATTTTTCGTAATGACATTGAATGAGAGTCGTCAGCAGGACGTTTCCACGTTGGGTCACACGCCAGCGGCGGCTGCGGGGGATCTTGGCCAGCAGGCCGTGGACGTGTAGGCGACGAAACAGCCGGCTCGTCTTGTTGGCTTGCCGACGCCGAACTTGCGGGTCGGTGGTGCTGCCGAACAGTTGCTGGCGAACGTCGGCGTTGCGCAGGCCGTCCAAGGTGTGTTCCCCTCGAAAGATCGCCACCAACAGCGACAAGTCTTCGCTCAGCAAGGGATTGAAACCGCGATAACTACGGCCCGATCGGTGCCGCGAACGGCCAACGTGCGTCAAGCCACGCAGGGCCTGGGCAGGTGGTTCGGCCGCCGCCAACGCGTCCAAGTAACGACGATTGGCGGCCCGAGAGATTTCCGCGCAGGCGAAACAAGTTCGCCACACCTTTGCGCAGCGGGAACCAATCGATCACCGGCTTGCCACGACGGGTTCCAGCACGACGCACCTTAAATTCGGCCGGTTGATTGATGACCGTTTCGATGCGCAACACACAGCCGTGTTTGTCGTACATCTTGATCCAGTTTTCTTTGGCACGGTGTTTCACGCGTGCTCCAGGCCAGCGCTTCTTCTTCGAGTCCGTGAGGACTTCCCCTTGATAGTTGCCGTGCAACTTGCGACCGAGAAAGGTCAGTACATCCTCGGCGGAGAAACACAAGGTGGCGTGCTTCACCAATTTGTCATACAGGGGCGAGAGCGTGGCGGCATTTTTAAACATCACATCCGTGGCATATTCGGCCTGATCCGTGACCCAATAGTAGTCCATCCCGCGGAGCAGATCTTTCATCAGTGGATTCACGCGACGAGCCGGCGCCGACAGAATCCGCGGCCAGTTCATCCGCACCAGACCATCCGCAAATCGTTGTGCTCGCTGCGGGTCTTCGATCCACGTGAAGGCGTTGTCTTGTTGGCGGTACTTGATCTTGTGCCGGTCCATTTTGCGAGCCAGGATCTCATGACCGTTGATACAAATCTGCATCACCAACGGGAACCAAGATTGCAGGCGCACGTGCAGCAGGCCCAGCTTCGGATCGAGAAAATAAAAATAGAACGTCAGGCACTTGCGTCGTGCAGGGACCAACCGCGGCCGCTTCTGGCCCGGAATCATTTTGAAACTCTGGCACGGCTCAACGGCTCGCATCACACAGACCAAACCTTGCGTGATGCCTTCGCGTTGGGCGAGGTCCTTGGCCAGTGCTTCCTTGCGGTGCGGCCCGTTGAGATAGACGTACTGACGCCCCGAACGTTTGGCAAGTTGCTCCGCGTGCTCGGCGATGCGTTGGGATTGGCGTTTCACGAAGTCTCCAAAGCCCTTAATCAGCAACCCTTGGTGGGCGAGAAAGTTCTCCATCGCTTCGCCCCAACCCAACGGCAGGTACCCTTTGAACAAGACCCGATCAAAACAAGAGATGACTCCGGCGATCTTTTCCGTATACTGGCGAATAAAGCGTTTCATGGCGTTCTCCTTTCGATGGCTGTGTGAGAAACACCATCATGAAGGATGAACGCCTTTTTCATAACTGAACACTCTTTGGTTGCGGCT
>CAYFJO010001152.1:0-1662 GCA_964343305.1 uncultured Pirellulaceae bacterium
CTCGATCACAGAAATCAGCCGGGCCAATGCTACCATTGGCGCGGCACTATTGCTGCACTCGACGAGAGCGGCCGGCATCAGACGATCTAAGCGGTCTCGGCCTAGACTAGAGAAAGCGTGGTAGAAACGACTGCTCCGCAAAGCATCGAGTAGCTCTAATACCCTATTTGGCTGGTCGAATCCGAGGCTTTGGAGTGCTGTTGTTGCATCGTCGATTTCGAGGGTGCCCTGCCAGATGTCTAACCACTCCGATGAGCGGCGTGGATCATATGCATCGCGCTCGAGTGCAAATATTTCTCGGAACTGTTGGTGAACCGAAGTAAGAGCCACCTGTAGTTGATTGTTGAACGCTTTCCAATCAGGAAAGTCCATGGCGATAGCTAATTGTTGTTGTCTTACTAAATCGCCGGGTAATGTGTGGGTTTGAAGGTCCTCGATCATCTGCAACCGATGCTCTGTTCGACGCAAGACATCGTAGGCGGATCGAAGTCTTTCTGCTTGAGTAGGGGTGATCAGGTTCAGTGTCTCCAATTCTTTAAGGGCTTGCCATAGGCTTCCAGTTTGCAGGTTCGGTTCGCGACCAGCACGGATGAGTTGATGCGCTTGAACAATGAACTCAATCTCGCGAATGCCGCCGCGGCCTAACTTCAGATCACCTGCTGTCTTTTTCCGTAATAATTCACGTTCGATCAAGTTTTTCATCGACCGGATTGCTTCGAAGGCGCCAAAGTCAAGATATTTTCGGTATACGAACGGCCGTAAAGTTTCCAGCAATTGATTGCCATCGTTTTTATCACCAGCGACAAGCCTAGCCTTGATCAGCGCATAGCGCTCCCAATCGCGGCCGTGAGTCAGGTAATAATGATTGGTTGCGTCGAAGGACAACGCTAGTGGTCCGCTATCCCCATTGGGGCGTAGTCGCATGTCTGTACGAAAAACGAAACCGTCCGCGGTTACGTCGCTAAGAATACGAATTATGCGTTGCCCGACTTTGATAAAAAACTCCTGATTGCTGATGGATTTTGGACCGCTGGTATTGCCGGGCTCTGGATAGGCGAAGACAAGGTCAACATCAGAAGAGAAATTCAGCTCCCGACCGCCAAGTTTACCGAGCCCAAGCACCACAAGCCCCAACGGTTTATTACTCTCTGCGCCAATCGGGTCGCCATGCTGTCGGCAAGTTTCTTGGTGGGCTATGGCTAGTGTTATCCGAATAGCTTCGTCGGCTAGTTGTGAAAGCGTCTCAACGACTTCTTCTAGAGGGGCAAGTCCGGCGAGATCTCGCCAGCCAATACGGGCCAGTTCCCGCCTTCGAATGTCGCGCAATGCCGGCATGAGTGTGTCGGCGGTATCCCGTCCAGCGCAAGCATTCGCTAACCGAAGGCCTATGACGTTAGAATCGCGCGGCTTGAGTACGCAATCGGTGTCAATTAATTCCGCTAGAAGCCCCGATGTGTGTGTGATCGCATGGCTGATGAAGTCGCTGCAGGCGAGAACATGTGGCAGGGATAGTAGTAACTGACGGCCTTTTTTGGTCGTTGTGGCCTCATTCAGCGGGGCAGCAAGATCTGGAGCCTCGATGAGGCGGTTCAGGCGTTGCTGGGCGATAGTAGCCAAACCAGATGGTAGCGTTCGCAGAGCTGTTTCGAAGAATTTGATTGC
>CAYFJO010001153.1:0-1660 GCA_964343305.1 uncultured Pirellulaceae bacterium
GTCGAACGGGGATAGCTGTCGCATTCATCATGGTTTTTGTGTCCGAACTAGCGGGCGCATCAAGCGGGTTAGGTTACCAAATTTCGGTGTCACATCTCGCGTATCGAATTGACCGAATGATGGCTGCGCTTTCCGTACTTGGTGTTTGTGGTGCCGCTTCTGACGCGATCGTCATTGGCGGAAGCAGATGGCTTTTCCCATGGCTTAATCATTCAACAATCAAATGACGTCAAATGTACACATTCGTGCGCAAAATCTTCGAGTCCGTTACGACGAGAATGAAGTACTGCATGGCTTGGATTTCGTCGTTCGCAAAGGCGAGTTCGTGTCGATTGTGGGAAAGTCGGGTTGCGGCAAGTCGACGTTGCTACATGCTTTGGCGGGATTCATTGAAAAGGACGGCGATGTGGAAGTTCCCGCCGACCTTGGTATCGTGTTCCAAAACTACGCTGTATTCCCTTGGTTGACGGTGGCAGGCAATATTGCGTATGGTCTTTCGCAATGTAGTCGATCCGAGCGACGACAGGTTGTCGCCGAAATGTTGGAACGAATGGAGTTAAACGATCACGCCAAAAAATACCCAGCTCAGCTTTCCGGCGGACAGACTCAACGCGTCGCGCTAGCTCGCGCGCTAGCGACGAATCCAGAGGCTGTGCTGATGGATGAACCGTTCGGCGCCCTCGACCCGTACACACGCGATAAAATGCAAACATGGCTCCATCAAATGTGGGAGCAGACGAACAAGACGGTCCTTTTCGTCACACATCACATCGAGGAAGCGGTTTTTTTGTCCGACCGCATTATTGTTTTGGGAGAAGGTTTGATTTGCGGCGAATTTGATGTTCCGTTTGGACCGCGCCGAAAAGCAGAAATCAAGTTTACCGAATCCTTCATCGAATTAAGACGACAAGTCGTGACTCTCATGGAACGACAATAAACATAGGAATTACGAAATGAACTCATCGTTTTTACAAGAAGGCGACGCACGAACCGGAATGGTCTGCGTACCCGCTGGCCAATTCTCGATGGGCAGCGAATCCGGTGGCGAATTCGAACGGCCAGTTCACGAAGTTGAATTGGATGAGTTTTTAATCGACGAAACATTGGTCACCAACCGACAGTTCGACAAGTTTATCCAGGCAACAGGCTACATCACCGACGCCGAACGCCAAGCGCTCGTCGCCAACATCGGCACAAAACTCGTCGCCGAATAACCTCAGCCTCGAAACAAAGACGAATCCCGGCCCGGCGAGACGCTCGAAACAACAAGGAAGATGGCAAGTACGTCGGCCTGTGGTTCAACGATTCCGACGTCTACAAGATCGTGGAAGGCATGTCCTGCCACACGGCCCTGAAGAACGATCCCGAATTGGAGAAACTGACCGACAAACTGGTCAAGCTGCTGGCCGATGCCCAGTGTGAAGACGGATACCTCGATACATACTCTCTATTCACCATTCACTGGTTACGATCACTCCCCATACGGTTTCGGGTCTTCCTCTCTCTTTGAAAACGAGTCAACAGGATATTCCGTCGGCTGTGACGGCTTGCTGTATCCGCGCCAGCCGTCCCGGCGTTCCGTTGCCAGTTGCTTCGCGTTCTGCATGTCCGCAATCTGCTCCGGCGTCATGTGTGCATCGACTGCGTGCACCTTTTCCAG
>CAYFJO010001154.1:0-1656 GCA_964343305.1 uncultured Pirellulaceae bacterium
AGTCGCGGTGAAAGCGAGCGATGGACAAAATCGGTCGTCAGTTTCTTTAGTGTGTTGAACATGGCAATTTCTACTGTGTTTCCCTTGTCGTTGGCGCGCTCGTCACGCAACACTTCGCCGCATGGGCATTTGGTGATTGCTTCTGGACTTTGGCGTCTCGCGATGCCCCGCGCGTTTCACGATCGTCACGTCGTCGGCATCCTCCGTGCCATATTCCACGCCATAGCCATAGCCGTATCCATAGCCATAACCGTACGAGCCGTAGTACCCCTGGTCCTCTTGTTCTTCCACGCGATTCACGACGACGCCCGCGACATTGACTTTCATGCGGGACAACTCGTCGGCGCCTCGCAGAATGACTCGACGATGATTTTTGCTGGGTTGAACCACCAGGATCACACCATCCACCAGACGGCCGACAATCGTCGCGTCGCTGGCGGCCAGGATCGGCGGGCAATCGATCAGTACCTGGTCGTAATGTTGTTCGGCCCACGTAAGCAGGTCGGCCATCCGTCGCATGCCGAGCAATTCGCTGGGATCGGCCGGCCGTCCGCCACTGGCGATCACGTCTAGGTTTTCGACGCCGCTGTCGACAATCACATCGCGGCAAATCTGTGAGATCTTGTCGTCCGATTGCAGGATTTGCAGCAAGCCATCGACGCCGCGAAGATCCAGCATCCGAGTCAGCCCCGGCTTGCGCAGATCGGCGTCGATCAACAGCGTGCGTTTGCCAGCCTGGGCATAGGTCGCACCGAGATTTGCCAGCACGGTTGTTTTGCCATCGCTGGGTTGGCAACTGGTGATGGCCACGCGCTGCAAGGGATCATCGGACAGCGCCAGCGTCGTTCGCAGCGTCCGAAAAGCTTCGCTCTCGACCGCCCGCGGCGCGACGCGGACCGGCAGCGAATCGGCGTCGTTGTTGGCCATGGCTGGCAAGGGGCGAATCATCGTCAGCACCGGCACACCCAATTGTTCGGTCAATTCCTCGGGCGATCGGAAGCGGTCGTCCATCAGATCGTAGATGTAAATCAATCCCGCGCCACTGCCCACTCCCGCGACCAGGCACATCAAGATCACCAGCAGCAGCTTCGGCGTCACGGGCTGGTCCGAAACCGTCGGCTCGCTGACCACCGCGATGCGGACATCCGATCGGCCTTGGTTGATGTCCACCTGGGTGATCTTGTTCAACAACGACTTGTGAAATGCTCGCAGCCGGTCCAATTCGTCTTCGATGATTTGAAGTTCCGCCAGCCGGTCGTTCATTTTCACGGCTTCGTTTTCCGACGCGGCGTATTCGGTGGCGAGTTCCGCTTCGTGGGCTTTCGTCTCGGCCAGCTTTTCTTCGACCATGGCGATCAGCATTGGTCCGAGTTCGCCTTGATGCAGGCGTTGGACTCGCGCGCGCGTTTTTTCCTGGTTCACGTCCAAGTATTGTTCGGTGCGATAGATGGTTTGCTGAAGTTTGACGACTTCCGGATGATGCGGTCCGTAGTGCGCCAGCATGACATCCAGTTCCGAACGGTCTTCGATCAAATTCCGTTCCACTTGATTGATGTTTTCGTTGGATTCCGGCGAGATGCCCATCGCGCTCATGATCATCTGGCGTCCGACGAGCGGTTCGACGTTGATCAAGTGGTGTCGCAGGTCGGTGCCGTT
>CAYFJO010001155.1:0-1656 GCA_964343305.1 uncultured Pirellulaceae bacterium
TGTTGTCGGAATGAATATCGCCGCAATCAGCTTTAGCTTCGGACATCAGATTGTATTCCCCGAGCGCGGTTTTCATGAGGTCAACGTCCAAGCCGGGGGACGCGTTGAGGGAATCGATTTTCGACTGAAGGCTTTGCAATCTGAACCACCTGTGCCACTTGCTACCGGGCGTGCCGAGGCAATCCGGAGAACGGTAGAGGATCTCAATGGCGATGCTGCCGTCGACATCTTCGATCTCACCCTGATCGGCCTCAGCTTCGGCAAAAAGATTGAGCGTGCAGTGGATGCGGGGGCGCGACTTGACGCCAATCCTGACGTGAATGGCGATGGCGTCGTCAATATTATTGATCTGGTTTTGGTCGCGAAACGCTTTGGTGAAAAGCTTGCAGAAGGGGCCCCGTCGCCGCCCATCCGCACGATGGATGTTCAGATGGAAGCAATCCTCCTCAATCGCACACGTGCAACCGCAACGCTCGCCTTAAAACTCGAAACTGAGGTGGATGTGCGTGGCGTCCAGTTCGATCTCGCGCTCGACTCGGATAAGGTGAAACTCTTGGCCGTTGAAAAAGGGGACTTACTCGATACGGATGAAAGCCAGAGTTTCTGGCATCAACCGGAGCTTCAGAGGAACCTTGCAAGGGGTATTGCAAACGTTGCGCTGGGGTCGAAAGCGAAAGCAAAATTTTCGCACGCCTCTGGACAGTTGGCAATTATCACCCTCCAACTCGACGGCGCCTCCTTCGGGGATTGGGCGGAGATACAGATTGAGAACCTGCTCCTGGTCGATGCCGATGGCCGTGGCGTGCTGGCGCGAACCCAACCCATCCCCCTTGATCTGGAATCGCTCATACAGCCGGAACAAGACCTGCTGCTGCAAAACTACCCGAATCCGTTCAATCCGGAGACGTGGGTTCCTTATCAAATCACCCAGGATGCGACAGTTCGGATTGATATTTACAACACGCTCGGTCAAGTTGTGCGCACGCTAGATCTCGGGCATCGTCCCCCAGGGGTCTACGTCAGTCGAGGGCGCGCCGCCTATTGGGATGGCACAAACAACTTCGGCGAACACGTGGCGAGCGGCGTCTACTTCTACGCGATTCGGGCGGGGAGTTTTCGTGCGGTCAAACGCATGGTCATCCTGAAATAGATCGACCGCTGAAAGATTTAAAAGATCAATAGGGAAAGGAAGAACGGAAAGATGAAAGTTGTCGGACAAAACGGCAACCGAATCTCTCAAAAATCTTGATCTGGGTCCGCCAATCCGTTGACGAAAGTCTTGGCATCAGAGCGCTCCAACGGGTACAGTCAGTTGATTAAAGGCGACTACCTGTTTGTTAAGCTGAAGGATTGACACCGAAGTCCCCAAATCATAACCCGCTTCCTCCAAAAATTCCTTGAGCGTTCCGAGTTTTGCCGTTTCTTCGAGTTGAATCTCGATGACCTCAAGCAAATTTTTCCGAGCTTCTTCAACACTCCTGCCACAGCTTGCATCTAACTCTGGGCAGTAAGCGGTATACATATTGCCTTCTTTCCAGATTTCCTCTGTTACAACTAAGTTCTTCACTGTAAACCTCCAAATCTACGACAGCGGATTGTCTCTATAGACTTTTCGGGAAGTAACTTTGGTTTTGAATTCGCGCTCGACTCTGGAAC
>CAYFJO010001156.1:0-1654 GCA_964343305.1 uncultured Pirellulaceae bacterium
CCGTTGAACAATCCCGCACAAATGGCTCACGGACTTAACGAAGCACAAAAGGTCAAGGCGGGCGACAACGAATCGTCACAGCCGATGCCAGCTCTTGAGTCGTATCAATTCCTTAGTCAAGTCGGCGGCATTGCGTTTGGATCCGTTGCCACGGGAGACCGGGGAACGCGAGTTGTGGGAATGGAGTACCTTTCGAAACAAAAGGATGGCAAGCGTCTGTTGGTTGAAATCGAAACTCGCACCAAGCGCAAAATGAAGGTCGTGGCACCAATTTTTGATTGGCAATTTGTGCCGATCGCCCGATTCTCGGCGACGGATCAACATGCAGTCTTTACTCTATTCGGCCAACTCGTTGACAAAGAAGATCAGGACCAACGTCGCAAACGAGGCGAAAAGATCATGGGGTTTCATCCGGCATTTAAAGATACCCTGCTCGGTATGCGACTGTTCCAGAGCGATATCTTGATATTGCAGCCCTCGGCAACAGACCTGCCCAAAGACAACGGAGAGTATTTGTTAGGTCAGGGCGAGTTTGCTCCTGACGTGAAAACCAATCAAGTCGCATTCCGTCAGTTACACGGGCTTACGGAAAGAATCCGGCCAACATTCACGTCGTATGTGATTTGCGATTACGAGCAAAAGGTGACGTTCAAAGTCGAACGTCGAACTCTGTCGATGACCGGGCTACCCTATTGGTATTGTTGGCGACGAAAAATCGATGACCAAAAGGAACTCGATCTATTTCAAGTAAAAGCAAACACAAAAGCAAATGAAATCATCAATGCCGAGTTTAAGCGCGACCAAACGGCTCTCGGTGCGGTAGCATCAAAACGCAAATGGACACTGGAATTTCAGAAGCTGCGCCACAGCAGGGTCTTTGATGAAATAGCAAGCGCAAATCTGCTTCAGCCATTGCCGGAGTTGAGCAAGTCCATTTCACAGGGCGTATTCAGGCTCCGTGGTGTTAACCCGGCAATCTACCAGTCGTTGATTGTGACCTTACGATATTCGGCATTATTCCGCCATTTCAAGGCCCAAGATGAAACGGCCTTCACAGAATTCGTGGACAGCCTCAATGACGTTCGGCAAGGTCCGCAAATCCAAACACCAACCGTCATGATTCCACCTAAACTGAGTGTTCTTCAAAGATAATGATGAATCCGAGGCGACCGCGAGTATTCGTAAGTTTCACCAAACATGGCGGAGACGGAAATTTCGTTCGCGACCTGATCGCTCGGTTGTCTCAACACGATCTCGATGTATGGATTTATGAAGATGAAGTCGGCGAGATTCGAGGCGGTGATGAAATCACGGAACAGTTACGTGAAAAGATGGAGAAAGCCGACGTTTTTTTGCCGATCGTTTCGATCAACACGTTTCAATCTGAGCATACCAATTTCGAAGTTAAATATGCGACGAGCTTACTCAAGTCAGGCAGCTTGGAACGCATATTGCCAGTTGTGTCGATGTCGCTCGCTGCCCAGCGCTCGAACCCTTGGCCCGATGCGTATGATGGACTCAAAGGGCTCAGATATCGAATCGTCGATTTTGACTGTCGTTTGAGTCTCGAAGATACGATTATCGGAATTTGCGCCGATGTGGGAGTCAAGCACAAACCGTTGTTGCCACAACATCCTCGTTTGCCGTTCATGGA
>CAYFJO010001157.1:0-1640 GCA_964343305.1 uncultured Pirellulaceae bacterium
TCCGTCCAACGGACTTTTCACATTGGCTTCGCAATGAGAAAAGTCTTCTCTGTTTGTTATGTGAATTAATTTGTAGTGCTCGAGCCGTACTCCCTTCATACTCCCAATTGGGATTGATAAGTTCCATCCGCGCGGTCTCTTCAACTGGTGCGTTGCAAAGTAGAGTGCGTTGATCTCGGCCTTGGTCAGGTAGTGCCGTCCAGCCACGTCCCTTTGTGGTCGCGGTTTGGGAAACCGCGGGAGCGAGTCGATCAGATCTTGTTCCCAAGCCCACGAGATAACTGCCCGCAAGTGTTCGCGCGCCTTGTTCGCAGTACGGCCCGGGTTCGTCCCCTCGTCAGCGCAGGCTCGATCATAAACCCAGTCAAGGAATTCGCGGATCTCTTTCCGGCTAAGCCTCTGGATCGGCACGCCGCCACCCCAGCATTTCCACTTGGTAAGTGTCGTTTTATATTCGGCCTGAGTGCCTCGGGCAGGATTGCGGGAGCGGAGGTATTTCTGAACGGCGGATCGGAACGTAGTAGTTGGCATCGGTGTGGCTCCAGCGCCGCCGGCGCTTGCCTCAATGCCAGATCCTCTTGGTCGGAGGCGTGACTTGCTCCTGCAAACTGCCGCGCCGTGTCCGTGGTGCGGACGAAGAGAATTCGGACGCCCACGATCGTGGCGTCACCGACCTCGTTTGAGGATAGTTCAGAGAGACTGCACACGCCACTTCTATATTGGCAACGGATTCGGCGATGCCAGGACCTCACCGGCGTGTCGGACCGAAGCAGTTTCGCGCCAGTCGATGGCGCGCTGAGACACGCCCACCTCGGTTAGTACACGTTAACCATTTGCCTGGTTTCGGGCGGCAGAAGCAACGCATCGCATCCAGTACCTCGTGGTAAAAAGTTGGCCGGACGTCAACGGGGGACCTGGGTTGATTCGAGTCTGCCAACTCCTTCGTCGGTGGCGTTTACAAGCAGATTTGCGAGATACTCTAGTTTGCCCCACGATTCAAAATCATCGAGCACGGGGACTGCCGTTTGTCGAACGGCCTGTTGCAGTAGCACCACAAACCGATCCGCACCGAGGCGGGTGTTGGACTGATCAGCGATGTAGTCCAGCACTTCTTTGTCCTGCCCTTCAAACCACCAGGACGAAATATGAATCCTTCCACCGCTTGATAAAGAAAGTTCGAATGGCTCGCTCGAACGGAAAACCATCCACTCAAAAAGTCCCTTCCATGGAACCAGCTCGCATGGATCGACTAATCGAATAGCGTGCTTCACCTGCGCAAAACAACCTGCAACGCAGACCGCAATTTGAATCGTGATCTTTTCGTCGACAGACGGAGCAGACAGTGGAGGAAACTCGGTCGTCCCCTCCCAACGTTTCATTGTCGAGTTGTATTCGATTTCGACATACTTCGGCATGAATCCTTGGCTCTGGCCCATTATCACATGGCCAGCTTCGTGATGAGCAGCACTTACCAGGCTTTCATCAGTCATTCGTCAACTCGCAAGTCAATTCCCTCACAACGCGCTGAAGTTCTTAGCTTCCTCGAACGTGGCAATGACGACAACCCGTCTCGGTCACACGACAGTAGCACCAAACGGAATAATGCCTGGTCAACATAAAGATTGATATTTTACGGTCCA
>CAYFJO010001158.1:0-1637 GCA_964343305.1 uncultured Pirellulaceae bacterium
CCAGGTGGCAGAGCTATTTGTGCTCGCGTTAGTCCTTCCATTTTTTATCCGCAAACTTGGCATCAAGTGGACGATGCTCGTCGGAATGATTTCTTGGATCATCCGCTTTACGTTGTTTTCAACCGCAGCCGCGAGTAGCGGAACAACGATGATGACCATGATGGTCGTGGCCGTAATTCTTCATGGATTCAGCTATGACTTCGTTTTTGTCTCCGGTTACCTGTACGTCGACAATCACGTTCGCGAAGACGTTCGCGCCCAGGCCCAGGGCCTGCTTGTCGTGTTCACTCAGGGAATCGGCTTCTTACTGAGTTCCCAGATTTTCGTGAGTCGCATTTTTACGCCGATGTCCGCCAAAGACGATTCCCTCGCTACTTGGAAGGCGTTCTGGATGGCTCCAGTCATGTACCTGACGATCGTCACTATCGTGTTTGCGATTCTGTTTCGCGAGAGAAAGAAAACGTCTGACGAGATGTGAACAGCGCGAGCCCGTCCAAAACGGCCATCTGGAACCATCCCCCGCAGATGGCGACTTCGAGTCCCGAGAACTCGTCTGGACAGGGGTTTATGACAAGCCCTGGCAAACCAACGTTTTTCTAACTTGACCGTCGCTGCGGTTTCGCGAAATGGACGACACTGTGATCGGTAGCCAAGAAGATGCAACGAATGAGTAACAAGTAGCGCCAAAGAATTTGACGGTCGAGTACGAATTCATTGTACAATAATGTTTGTACCAGTGGTGCATTTTCAGTTTGCAACAACATCAGTTCCAACTATGAACAATTCACATCGTTCGATGTTAATAGTTTTTTCGTTCGTCTTTTCATTGATGGCTACGACAGCGATTGCTGAAGACGACTTTAAACACATTTTCCATCGTAAAAGCGTTGTCACCCTGATTGAACAATTGAATGATGATCAATACCAGACGCGGGTTGCTGCTCAGCAGAAATTGATCGAAGTTGGCGAGAAGATCATTGATCATTCCATACACCAACTGACGGATCGAGCTTCCAATTTATACGACGAGGAGATCGGGAAGCTCTTCGATAGCGGCCGAGATCGAATCGAAAAAACACTTCGACCGACGTTATTCGAGCCGCTCTCGGGAGTGAAGGGCGAAGAAGTCGAATTCAGGTCAACTCAAATCCGACTTGTTCTGAGGCAGATGGCCGATGATCGTTGGATGGACGCGTGCAGACATATCGCGAGACCTCTTGGCGATGAATACTTCAAGAGCGTGTATGGGGTCACCGGTGGTTGGCGCGGCGGCACGACTTTCTTTGATGCGAAATATGAAAATAGCTCAAAACACACGATTACCGGCATACGGATTCTCGTTAAACTTATTGACAAGCAAACGAATGTTGAGTTTGCCAAAGAGATTGAACTTGGCCCGCTAGGCTTTCCAATTGCTCCTGGTCAGATCGTTAGGCTTTCCGGGGATACCGGAATGCGTCGGCTAAGTAATCACAACTTCTATTGGGAAACGCGAAAAGTGACCGGGTATCCAAGCGACACAGTAGAACGCGACGCAAAGAGTCAATAAAGTCCAATGACGTTCGAATTCGCCGCACGTATGGTCGTAAGCGTGTCGTATTCATAGGCTCTTCTGGTGGTTGCAACAAACCACCGAT
>CAYFJO010001159.1:0-1634 GCA_964343305.1 uncultured Pirellulaceae bacterium
GAACGAGTGGCCAACTATCGCCGGCTTCCGCGGCGATACCGCAGCCGGTCCTTGTACAACTCGCTTCGACAGTTCACGCTCTTCTACGACTTCACGCATGACCCACGGTTGCTACGCAGCGCGAAGGCTTTGCTCGATCTGACGCTCGAGGCGCAGGAGCCCTCGGGCTGGTTTTCCGGGATCACGCAGGCCCACTACCTGGAGTTCCCCCTGTTGCGGACTCGCCAATCCTTCGGCACTGATGCAATCGACGGCGCCCTCAAGCGCTGGGTGGACGACTATTGCGGCACGGGGATTCAAGCATCGGCATCGGGCTGGTTCGGCTGCCCGCGCTCGCTGTGGACGCTCTGCCATCTCTACGAGCGGACGAAAGAGCAGAGATATCTCGACGCCGCCGTGCGCATCGCCAACTCGCGCGCCGAGTGTATCGCGTTTGACAGCGAAGGGAAATGGCGCGGCTACACGGCGTTCGCAGCGCACACGGCCGGTCCCACGCTGCGCGATTTGGTGACTGTGATGGCCGCCGCCAGCAACGCCAAGATCGGCAAGCAGCCGACTCAGTACAGTCCGATTTCACATCTTCACGGCCTGCTGCCATTGAGTGAGGACGAGAAAGCGACCGGCTGGGTCGGTAAGCATCGCTTCGCGGTGCTGGAATCGGCAGATCGCGATTTCACCGTCACCATGCACCTTCAGACGGACAATCTGGGGCTCGTTGAACCGAGCGACGCCCGTCTAACCATCACAGATCCGTCCGGTCGATCGACGCAAGTACCGTACAAGTTCTTCACGACCTACAACCGCCAGTTCGGACAGCAGGTCTTACGTCGGGCGGTCGCCGCAGACGGAAAAGCAGGTGTGTACTACTTTGAACTGCTGACTGGGAAAGAAACGCCCCCGGTACACGCCGAGTCGACCACGGGTAAACTCGTCCATCAAATCCCCAGCGGAGCGCGTCGGGCGCTGGCGACTCCGTGGTACACCAACTTCGGCGGAATCACTTGGTTTCGCGCGGCGGCCGACGAGGTTACGATTGTGCCGGCCAACGGCGTTGCGTCCAGCAGCGCCCGCAACGTGCTGATCGACACGGATGGCCGTGTCCTGGCCGCCTCGCGGATCGTTTCCAACCCGCGTGGTGGACCAGCCGCGATGGCGACTCCGGTAACGGTGTCCGGCGTCAAAGGCAAGATGCTGGGCCTGTTGACCGCAGCCCACTACGTCAAACAGCCGTTCTCGATTCGCGGCAATGGGCAGTGGTTTAGCGGATCGAGGAGCGAGTGGTTCGATCCCGATGCAAGCGAGGTAAAACAATGACCGAATCATCGAAACTTTCACCTCAGTTGATTGTCCAGGTGGCCGACGACCTGGGAGGAACGCCCATCCCCGAGCCGGACAGTGCGGCGGTCGCGGATCTGTTGATTTCACTGATCGCGGAAATGTCAGAAATGCGCGAGATGAAAGTTGCGGATTCCGAACCGGCCACGACTTTCCAAGTGAGTGAGCGATGAGCAAAACCCCAGACACCTGTCTTGAGATTGCCGCCAAGGTTCAGTCTCACGAAAAAACGGCACGCCAGATCGCCGACGAGGCGTTGGCCAAGGCGCAGCGGCTCCAGGAGAAGTGGCGACCGTTCA
>CAYFJO010001160.1:0-1632 GCA_964343305.1 uncultured Pirellulaceae bacterium
CAGAGATGATCCTCGACGATCAATGCATGAGACTCGTCCCGACCGATTGTCACTGGCCTGCCATCGGGATTGAGTTTCAACGCATGACCGGGAGACGGCCCGTTGAATTGAACAAGTGCGAAAGTCACGATGCGGTCCTCTATGTCGAATAGTAACTGATTCCAATCGCTGACACCGAAGAATTGATTATTTGTTATTGATTATTTGTTATTTGTTAACGGGTTTTGTCAGCATCGCAATAACAAATGACAAATGACAAATGACAGATAGCAAATAACAAATACCCTCCCTATCTTACAACCAGTCCTCTGGATCTCGAACCCGGACTACGAAGGGATTGGTGGCGAGCTTTCCAGGTTGCAGTCCATTAGAACCGGAAGGCGTCTTTTCCACGAAGAACAAGATTCGCTCGCCGACTCGGATGAGATCGCCGAGACTCAAGATTCCGCGTTCGATGGGCTGCGAATTCAGGTACGTTCCATTTCGGCTACGACAGTCTTCGATATACCAATGACCATCCTCAAACCAGATGCGAGCGTGCTGGCGTGAACAGAGTTGGTCATCGATTGAAAGTGTCTGTTCAGGATCGCGGCCAATCGAAATGACCGAATTCGGATCCATATTTAAGGTGCGTCCCGGATTGGGTCCGTTGAATTCGACCAGCAAGAGGTTCATGGCGATCTCCCTATCTTCATTCCCCGGCGGTGACCCACGAACGCGCTCCTCGGGCAATGCGGCGGCTTGCCGGCGGCATGCGAGATTGCCCGAACGGGCCGTCTTGATTCAGGGCGCTGTCTGCATGACTTGTCTGTATCCAGGGCGCCAGGGAATGAGACTTGATGCCAGCTTGGCTGACTGACTCGCCCGGCGTTTCTCCTAAAGTCTTTCATGCTACTGCCTTAAGGCTCTGTGGTGACTTCAAGTGGGTTTTTGGCACCCAATCTGCTTTAGCGGAAACCGTACCGAATGGTCATTTCCGGTCAGAGAAGGCAGCCAACTCGGCCACTCACCGGGAATTGAGTTTCCCCTATTCACGTCACGACAAGGAGCAGCCGAGATGAATCGCCGCAACAAGCGACAGAGAAAACAAACGACGTCCCGAAAACGGAACAAGAACTTTCGCAAGTGGGGTGTGCCCATACCTCAATCAGTAGAACATCTTGAAGAACGTCGTTTACTGTCAGCAGTCACAAGCGTCTTCGAGGCGGAACCGGTCCAAGACGTTTTTCCCTGCGAGGGACACAACAATGCAACATTGAGTATCGATCAGAACGGTGTCGTTTCGTTTGCAGGCACGGACAACGGTGAATACATGAAGGTTGAGGAAGTCGCGGGATTTGTGGTCTTCTCTGTCGATGGACAGATCTTGGGTGGCTTTGCCAGCAGCCTTGTGACTCACATCGATGTCGATGCCCATTGTGGAAACGACATTGTCGAGATTACGCAAAGCGTTGGCCAAACTACGGACCTTGATGGTGGTCACGGAAACGACATTCTGTTGGCGGGCTCCGGAGCCTCGGTGATGGCCGGAGGGACAGGCAGTGACATCATTATTGGAAGTGCGAATGACGACCTGATCCTGGGCGGGCTGCATAAAGACGTCATTTTCGCGAATGGAGGAAACGATCAGGT
>CAYFJO010001161.1:0-1631 GCA_964343305.1 uncultured Pirellulaceae bacterium
AGGCTCCATTGGCGGCCGTGCTGACTACATTCTCCCCGACAAAAACACCGCTGGCCGGCGTTGGATTGGTGATCGTGACCTGGTAGTCTTCGACTTCACCATCGACCGCTAAGCCTCCAAGGCCCAGGCCCCCGGCTGTGCTCAGCCGAAACCGCGCGTAGGTTGTGCCCGCCAACGCGTAACTTGGGACGTCAAACGTCAGGTTGTTGTCGCCGACCACGACGTCTTTCGAGTCAAAGATCTGTTCGCCCGGTCCGCCCCAACTGCCGTCGCCGTTGAAGTCGATCCAGGAGTCCAACTTGCCTGCAGCGCCTTGTACGTTAACCGCGACCGTTGCGTCAAGCGCGCCGACTTGAATCGTACCAAACGTCACGCCGTCTTCGTCGTCCGGCGAACCGGTCGTATCATCCGCATCGGCGTTCGCGGAATGCGTGCCGTCTTGTTCGTCGTCACGATTGCTGCCCAGCGTCAATCCTGTCGGTTGATGCCTGGCCCCGTCTTCGGCCAACAGCGTCGGATAGGGCAACGGAGAATCGCCAAAGTCAAATCCCAGGTTCTCGTACCAGGCGATCTTGTCATCAAAGAACGAGCCGGACAGCACATCCAGATCCCCGTCACCGTCCACGTCCGCTGCGAAAATGCCTTGAGTGCCATCTGCTGCGGTGCTGATGGTTTGGGCAGTAAAGTTCTGACTGCCGTCGTTCTCGTACCAGGCAATCTTGTCGTCTAAGTTCGACCCGCTGAGCACATCCAGATCCCCATCGCCATCGACGTCTGCCGCGAATACCGAAGTGGGACCATCTGCGGCCGTGCTGATGGTGCGGGCCGTGAAATTCTGGCTGCCATCGTTCTCGTACCAGGCGATCTTGTCATCATAGAAGGATGCACTGAGAACATCGACATCCCCGTCACCATCCACATCCGCCGCGAACACCGAAGTGGCGGCATCGGCGGCCGTGCTGATGGTGCGAGCCGTGAAATTCTGGCTGCCGTCGTTCTCGTACCAGGCGATCTTGTCGTCAGTTTCCGACGCACTCAGCACATCGATATCCCCGTCGCCATCGACGTCTGCCGCGAATGCCATCGTGGGACCATTGGCGGCTGTGCTGATGGTGTGAGCCGTGAAATTCTGGCTGCCGTCGTTTTCGTACCAGGCGATCTTGTTGTCGTCGCGCGACGCGCTGAGGACATCGGTGTCGCCGTCGCCGTCCACGTCCGCCGCAAAAATGTTGCGGGCTCCAGCGGCGGTCACGCTGATGGTGCGAGCCGTGAAGTTCTGGCTGCCATCGTTCTCGTACCAGGCGATCTTGTCGTCATTAAATGAAGCACTGAGCACATCCAGATCCCCGTCACCGTCCACGTCCGCCGCAAACACGCTCTTCGCCAAATCGGCGGAAGTGCTGATCGTGCGAGTGGTGAAGTTCTGGCTGCCGTCGTTCTCGTACCAGGCGATCTTGTCGTCAACCTCCGACGCGGACAATAAATCCAGATCGCCATCCCCATCGACATCTGCCGCGAACACCGTAAAGGCTCCATCGGCAGCCGTGCTGATCACGTTCTGCCCGCCGAAGACGCCGCTGGCGGCAGCGGGCGAGGTGATGGTGACCTGGTAATCTTCCACTTCGCCATCC
>CAYFJO010001162.1:0-1629 GCA_964343305.1 uncultured Pirellulaceae bacterium
ACGAACCGACCACCTCGACGTGAGCGTCTGCCCGATCGCATCTTTCCCACGACCGCGGACAAATGGCAAGCCGTCGTCGAAGAAGTCCGCGAGATTCACGCCACGGGCCGCCCTGTTTTGATCGGCACGCGTTCGATTGACAAGTCGATGCAATTGTCTGGCTATTTGCAAAAGGCCGGCATCGTTCCCCACGCGGTCCTCAACGCACACGAGATCGCCAAGGAAGCCGAAATCGTCGCGCAAGCCGGCCGCCTCGGCGCGGTCACCATCGCCACCAACATGGCCGGCCGCGGCACCGACATTATCCTCGGCGGCAACCCCGAACACCTGGCCATGCACGAACTGTCACAAGAAAACCCAGCGTATGTAACCCGCCTCGACGTCCCGCGCGAAGTCTGGGACAAAAAGGTCGCCGAGGTGGCCAAGAAGTATCAAATGAAAGAACAAGGTGTCAAAGTCTGCGAGTTAGGTGGTTTGCACGTGATTTGCACGGAACTGCACGACTCACTCCGCATCGACCGCCAGTTAATCGGCCGCTGCGGCCGACAAGGCGATCCCGGCACGTTCCGCCAATACCTGGCCATGGACGACGACATCCTCCGCAGCGGCTATGGCAAGGACAAAGCCGAACGCATGAAGCCGAAAATCAACGGCACAGAACTCCGCACCGGCGGCTATCTTGGCCGATTCATCAGGGCTCAAAAAAGAGTCGAAAAAGAACACCTGCGGCAACGCGTGATGCTCAACTATCACGAAAAGCAACGCAAAAAAATGTACGTCGCGATGGGACAGAATCCTTATCTAGATGTGCCCGACTAGGATAGAATGTTGAGATGCCCCTTCGCGACCATTTCCGTCCGCCGCTAAGCGAACTGCGACATTGGGAGTCATTCCATTCGCGCTGGGCGTCCGTGATCGCTGATACTCTCGACGGCGACTTACTGCCGCCTGGATACTTTGCTGAGGTCCAGGTCCATGTGGGCAACCGAGTTGAAGTTGACATCGCCACGTTCGAGGAAGAAGCCGCATCGAGCGAAGAACCGACACATGGTGGCGAGGCGACCGCGGTCGCAACCGCGCCGTCTTCGATTTGGGCACCCCCTGAACCTGCGATGAAGTTGCCGGCAACATTCCCAGATCGAATCGCAGTTTTAGTTTTTAGTTCCGAAGCAGGTCCGACTTTTGTTTCCGCGCTCGAATTGGTCAGTCCCGCCAACAAAGATCGTCCACAAAACCGCCGTGATTTTGCTACCAAGTGTGCCAACTACTTGCATCAAGGAATTGGTTTGGTCGTTGTCGACGTCGTCACCAGCCGTCAAGCGAATTTGCACGACGAATTGATTCGCACGATGGGATTAGGTGACGCGTTTTTGATGGGCGAAGGATGGCTGGCCGCCACATCCTACCGCCCGGCTCATCGCAAGGACGTCGCGGAAATCGATGTGTGGAGCGAGCCGCTTTCGATCGGCCAACCATTGCCAGTCCTTCCGCTGCCATTGGACAAAGGCCAGTGTATTCGTCTTGATATCGAGGAATCCTACGAACTTGCCTGCCAAAGGTCGCGATTGCCTTAGTTCCCTTTCGCGAAAGGCGACTATGCGTCGATCAACGATTGTCATCCATTCTCTT
>CAYFJO010001163.1:0-1626 GCA_964343305.1 uncultured Pirellulaceae bacterium
TCGGAGCGGCCGCGTGAACGCAAGTCCTTGCGCAGCAACCGGCAGTGCCATTCGTCTCTGGCTCTTTTTGCGTCGTCAACCACTGTCCGTACTCTTTCAGACGGCCGAGCAACTCGGCGGCAGGATACTCGTCCACGTGCGATTGGCCCAGTTCGTTCACCGCGGCCGTTAGCCGGGCGAGATCACTTGTAGTCGCCAACCTTCACAGCCACGGAGAGTTCATCATCTGCTTTTGTCGATTTCTTGAATTCGGTTGTGTCAGTGCGTTTTGCTTCGTCAACGGCGGCGTTCTTCTCCAAGACCGATTGGCCCGCCCGAAGTGAAACCGCAAGTCAGGCACATCTCCAGAGTGGAATCTGACTGATGCGGAAAATACCGTTGCTGTCGTCGGACTGATGGCGCACAACGACCTTTGCTGGACGTTGGCCTTGCACTTCGTTAGGCGCCCCGGTCTAGAAGACCCAGGAAGTTTTAGCGCAATCAAAACACAGCCGAAACCAGCCGAGATGATCGCAACCGAAACGCCAAATGGTATCGCCATAGCGCGCTCATGTGGGCGTGGCATGTGTCATCAAGGCCGAAACCGTTTGTGACACATGACGACAACACCTTGCGCACGAACGCTGAGATCCTCCACGTCACTGGCACAGGCTGGCTACTTCTGTGGTAAGCTAGTGCTGCGAGTCTGATTCGATATTGCTTGAGAGGTCCATTCTAGGCTAGTCTGCCTGCCTTCCGCAGTTCGTTTCCTCAAGGATGGAGGAGTTCGCATGCCAGGGGCGGCTGCCAAAGTGATGATGACCGAACGCCAGATGGAAGTCCTCGAATCCATCGTGCCAGCAAGACCGCGGCGGTGCGGTTGGTGCAACGCGCCCAGATCATACTGCTCGCCTTTCAAAAGAAGAACAATCAGATGATCAGTGAAATCGTCGATCTCAATCCGCTCCAAGTCGGCACTTGGCGGAAGCGATGGAAAGAGAAGTGGGAACACTTCATCCAGGTCGAATGCACGTGCAATACACCGACGCATCGAAGCTGCAGAAGCCGAGCGAGCCAGAAAAGGTTCGATTTTCTCCGCGTGTCGTTGCTGAATGCTGAAAGGATACTTGCGAGTTATCGGGCGGACGGCCGTCCCATATTGCCGTCTCGTAAATCAAAATTCGATCGACTCTTGAACGCTTCGACTCGACGTCAGGCGCGGGACTTCTTGCCAGGCGGACCATCTCACGCACGTTGTCAATCGGGGTGTTGCGGGGAACGAGGCAGCCGGAACCCAGGATGAGCCCACGCCCGCCGCCCGCCTCCTGTATGCACTGCTGTGAGGCGACTCGCACGGTCGCCGGAGTACCCTGGAACAAATCGTTAACCGCGTGTACGTTTCCAACCAACGTGACACGATTACCGATCTTCTGCTTCGCACAAGGCTTACTCCTTAACTCCCGCCAGCCGTTTCGCCAGCCGCTTCTTTTCTTCCAGATCGCCGAGCCGGGCGTACATGACCTTTTGGGTTTGGGGGGAACCGGCGCCATGCATCGCCTCGACCAGCACGGTGCCGCCGGTCATGTTTTCGATCAGCCGGAGGATGCGAATGCGGTTTTCGGTCGATACGCCCTCGACGCCGGCCAG
>CAYFJO010001164.1:0-1624 GCA_964343305.1 uncultured Pirellulaceae bacterium
TAACCAATCACCACTTGCGATTCTCACCATCGCGAGATGTGCGAGTTGCTACCAATTGAATTAATCCATCGCCGATTTGGGCAACCACGCTGAAATTCGTCTTGCGTAATTGTGACGTGATCGACCCAACGATCACCATCGAAGCGCTGCCATACTAACGAATGCGACTCATAGCTCTTCTCATCGGGGTTGGAGAAGGACACAGTTTCCCAGTCGCGGCGAATCAGCCGATCCTTGCCAGTGGGTGAATCGACAGACTCGACAGTTTGGAGCGTTGTTCGACCGCAACCGGCGAACAACGCGAACAACAGCAAAGCGGTGACCAGCTTTGCAGTCAGACGTTCCATCATAAAATCCCAATGAGAATCGCAGATGCAGTTGTCACAAGTAAGAGCGTGCGAATCGAAAACTGAATTATATATCGATGTTTGATTGATCGAATCGCAACCACAACACCGCACCCAAAAACTGAACCGACGATACCATAGGAAAGAACATGATTGTTCGAGGCTGTCAGCGAACCTAGATACGCGCCTTCAACACTGGAATAGTTCGCATAAACAATTGGTTGGGTTATAAGTAGCCCCAAACAACAGCCTAGCCCGCCGACTAAAAACGCCAAACGGCTCTTGGCGGCGTAGGAAATAAGGGCGACGACAGCGATAAGCTTAAGGATGCCCACAGTACACATCGCGAATTGGATGTCGTGGTAGTCGTAATTCATGATGCGACCAAGTCTAGCGCGACCAATGATTGGCTCAACCGTTGCCGCTGGTCACCACGGCAAAAACAGCCTTCCTGAATTTCAGTTTACCAGAAGTTGATGCGATGACCTAAGTTTGAGGCAAGCGGCGCGAACCAGCGATCGACTCCAACCAAACAATGTCGGCGTCAGACGGCAAGCCACTACGGAGAATCGCCCCAAAATACGGATGATTACCGATGTCGTGGATGAGGCGCGATACGTTGTGTCTGTCACGGTTGTCGGTGGCACGACGGAGAACGGCTGGCAGCGCGGCGAAATGAAAAAGTCAGCGTCTTCGTGAGTCGCAAACCGTTCACGGATCGGGCATTGCATGGTTTTGATCTGGTTCGGACAACGGGTTCGCACAGTCGTCGCCGCTTGTTACGACACCGGACGGGGATGAACATCAACCAGTTTACAAAAATCAGAAACGTTTGAACAACAAAGCGGCGATCGCGGAGCGACTCAGCGGGAATTCTCGTGTTGGGCGACGATCAGAATCCAAAGACTTCGTTGTCATGAGAGGTCGGCTCTAGCGAGATTTCACAGTTCGGTAGTTTATTCTTTAGTTGTGATGATCCTGTTGCAGTGACATGATTTCCGTGCAGATGCAAGCATCGAAGTCGTTTGAGTTTCGCCAGTTTTTGAATCCCGCGATCGCTAAGTTGGTTGTTTTTGAGCACAAGTACACGAAGCGACCTTAAGTGCAACACTTTGTCTAGGTCAGCATCTTCGACATTGCATCCCCGTGCGTCTAGGTATTCAAGATTGGGCAAGTGACGCAATAAATCGGCCCATTCATGGAAGTTTTCATTCCATATGGTGACTTCGACGACATTGTCGAAGAAAGCATTACCAAGCCATCTTCGGGACGACGTT
>CAYFJO010001165.1:0-1622 GCA_964343305.1 uncultured Pirellulaceae bacterium
TTTGTCGTTCCTGGAAGGAAATTCGGCCGGACCCGCCAAACGCCGCGAGAGAGGCGGACATGACGTTTTGTTTGCAATTTCACGTAATCGCACAGCTCAAACAATGAAACCCAATCGTCCTTGTTACCTTCGGCACGATCAGCCTGGCCTTTCAGGCCCTCCAAGACGAAGTGCATGAAGACACCGTGCCCGAAGTCAGCGTCCTCCCACGATTGTTCGCCACTGGTGCAACTGGCCAACAGCACGGTGCCTTTGGGAACATCCCCGTCGGCCAGCGATTTGGCAAAACCGTCGATCGATTTTTTCTGCTGGGCCAACGGCTTCGAGTCGACCGGAAGGAACTTGTTGCGGCAGGCATCGACGAATACGATCTTCAACCGCGCCGGGCACTTCTCCAGTTTCGCGTACAGATCCTCGATCAAGATCATCGTGCCCTCTGGATCGTCCGTACGAGCGTCGGCTGGACAGAAATAGCTCTTTCCACCGATCTTCGCGCCATGGCCGCTCAGCGCTACTACCACCACGTCCGTTTTGTCAGCGATCTTAAAGGCTATGTCAAGTTGTTCGACAATATTGCGCTGGTTCGGCCGCAGGTCTTCACCGTCGGCCAGCAGTTTGATGTCCTGCTTGTCGAATCCGATCTTGACCAACTGATCCCGCAATGCTGTGACATCCGCTTTGCAGTATCTGAGGTCGCTAAACTTCTCATAGTCGTTCACGCCGACCAGGACCGCATAGCGCGAAGCAGACGCCGCGATCACCTCGACCCCCTTGTCGCCGCTGCTGGGCTGGGCGTGAGCAACGTGGCTCGAAAGGATCAGTTGACACAACAAGAGAACAAGGCAACCACGCACACGGTTGGTCTTCATGAACTTAAGCTCCGATTGAATTGGCGGCTGAATGCTGAATGCCAATAGTCATTGTGCCAGGATGACAGGCCTCTTTCTAGCATGTTTCGCGAAATTTCGCTCGCCAGAATCCCGCGCGGTGTGAAGGCTTCCGAAGTTGAAGAAAACTTCGGAAGCCTGGCCCGCGTTGAACATGATCCACTCTAGTGTTGCTGGAAGATCGGAGTCGAGTCCAGATTGGGTTTAAGCAGGATGCTCGTTGGTTCTGCTGCGGTAATATCGTCCTGCGGCTTCTTTTGAGGCCGCTCGATCTCCGCCTCTACTGTTTCCTCAGGATTCCCTTGAGTCATGAGGAACTGGCGAGCCACCTCAAGACTGGGCTGCTGCTGGTTGGCGGTGGAGTTCGAAGCCAACAACTCCCGAACGCTACGCACCGGGTTGCTGTGGATGACGACGCTGTTGTTGTTCAACAACAGATCGACTTGAGCGACCAACCGCTCCCCTTCGTCACTCAGCACGCGGGCTCGCAGCAATCCACGCTGGGTGGCGGTGGTGGCCAGTTGCGTTTCGGTCGTATTGATCCGGACGGCTAACTGCTCCAATTGCTGCTCAGCTTGCTGCCGAATGTTCGACAACCTGCCAAGCGTTTGGCGATACCCGTCGGCTTCGGCCAGCAACAGACTCACCTGGCTGACGACTTCGTCGGCCGAGTAGTCTGCATGGCGAATCGACACCGGAAACGTTTTCGTCTCGGTCGCCTGTTGGTAGGCGGCG
>CAYFJO010001166.1:0-1621 GCA_964343305.1 uncultured Pirellulaceae bacterium
TACCTGGATGTCGGCGTCAAGGAGCAAGATCCTCGCGCGGCAGTAAAAGTGAAAGGCGAAGCGTAAGCGGTGTGAAGCGAGACGCTGTAGGCCGGCGGCAGACAGCTTCTCGCAGTTGTTGCAACCCTCCAGTCTCAGGATTTTGAAATGGCACAAGCAGACTTCGTTCATAGGGGTGACGCGATCGACTACACGCCTGGAGCCGATGTGGCTGCGGGCGAGGTGGTCGTGCAAAGCGACCTCATTGGCATCACCAAACTCGACATCGCAGCTAACGAGCTGGGCGCACTGGCTGTGACCGGTGTTTTTGATGTCGCAAAGGAAGGTGGCGTGGGCGTCACGTTCGCCGTGGGAGACAAGGTTTACTGGGATGACGGCAATGACTTTGCGGTCGCCACGGACGGAGCCGGCGCAAACAAGTTGCTCGGCAAAGCCGTGGCGGCCGCGGCGGACGCCGACACGACGGTGCTCGTCCGCCTGAGCCAGTAACGTGACCAACCTGTTTGAGACTGGCGCGTCGTGGCTGGCAGGTCAGTTGAAGACGCACGCCAGCGGTGACGTCACCTACATTCGCGGCGCTGACCAGGTCATGGTCAAAGCCACAATCGGCAAGACGGAGTTCGAGATCGATGACGGATCGGGAGTGGTTGTTCGGATTCAGTCGCGTGACTTCTTGATCCACACGGCAGACCTGCAGCTTGGTGGCGTCGAAACGTTGCCAGTTGCGGGTGACCTAATTCATGAAACACAAGGAAACAACAAATTCGTTTACGAAGTCGTGGCTCCAGGCAACGAGCCGCATTACCGCTACTCCGATCCGTTTCGCAAACTGTTGAGGATTCATTCAAAGCATGTGGCGACTGAAAGCATTTAGCGTTTTCGTCATCCTCGTTGCAGCGTTTGTGACGGAGTCGGCATTGCACGCACAAGAAAGCATGGAACTGCCGACGAATGTTCGTCAGTGGTTCCGCAACCCCGATGGATCATGCGTCCAGTGCTCAATCGGAATGTGCGGCACATGGAACAATGTGCCGGAAGCCACCACATTGCTGTGGAACACCGATTACGGCAAAGCCATTCGCGGCGGCTCTTGGCCGAGTCGTGTTGCCGACTATTGCAGTGAGCGTGGCATTCGCGCGTTCAACGTCACGGGCGACACAACTTTCGAGTGGATGGAGTGGGCAGCCAAGACAGGTCGCTTTGCAGCCATCGGTGCCGGTACTCGTCACTTCCAAACCGAGTATGGCCGCGATCGCAATGCGGGGCTCTGGTACGTCTGCAACAACAACTCGCCGCACCGTATCGACGAGTACACGAACGACGGCTATCGCCGCCTGCACCTGGCCAGCGGCAGATGGGTCGTGATCCTCGATGGCCCCGCACCGCCACCACCACCCAGCTACGTTCGCTGGTGGTAACGCTTCCTTTCTACCTCAAGGAGAAATGCCCTATGGTCCCGCGATTGGCAAGTTGTCTCTTGCTACTGTTTGCCGCGACGACGTTCGCGCAAGAATTGAAGGACGTTCCGGATGTCGCTCAGCAGGAGATCGATCGACGTGGCAACTTCGTCGAACGCATCGACGGCTATCGCAACGATGTGACCGATGTAATTGCCGCAGCA
>CAYFJO010001167.1:0-1620 GCA_964343305.1 uncultured Pirellulaceae bacterium
AATAGCAAAAATAACAACCTCCGGACATGCGAATTCATAGAAGGGACAGCTACTTTCAACCACGTCCTTCTCGGAGTACGGAATGTTCTTGGCAATCTGATTACCGCGATGAAGCTCGACTGTGAATCGGTCTCGCCAAAACCGCAGTCGAATATGCTGCTTGTCGAAATCGAGAGTGCTACCGTCTGTGGATAGCACCAAATCGCACATCGACATCTGCGGATAAAGGGCAGCCTTTGTATCCATTTTGGAAAGCACAATGAAGCCATGGATGGATCGCTCGAAAGGAAACCGTGGGAAATGCAGGATGCGGAGCCAGCGAAGGCGTTTGGCGCGTTCTGCGTTTATCGGGATTTGGGTGTGAACAGATCGCTGTCGAAAGTAGTACAAAAATCGGGTAAATCAGAAGGCTACCGGTCGCAGTTGGGTAACTTGGTCGAGCAAGTGGCGTTGGGTGGAGCGAGCTGCGGCGTGGGACACTCACAACGATCGGCAGTGGCAAGAGGCACTTGATTTAAGACGGCGTGACATTGCGCATACGCTTTCAGGCATTTGTCAGCCATGCATCTCAGCCGAACTGAAGTGCATGTCGACGTTCGCAATGTCTCCGCGATCGTTCTCGCCTGAACGGCGACAAGCTTCGATTGCTCAAGGAATTGGCCACGCAGCTTTTCATTTCGCATCGCACCAACGATCGTCTCGGATTTGCCTCCCTACCGAGACGCCGATGCAATTCGTTCTGCAACCGTGGCAACTGCGTTCCAGGGTGCTCAGAGCGATCAGATCAATCTTCAATTACCTTGACCTCGACAAGGTGAACACCCTTGTTTTGACTATGGTGAAGCATATTCACGCGAACATAGCGGACATCGGTGGATTTAAAGGCGATTGGTCAGAAAGATCATACCGCCGGCGTTGAAGGCTGCGGCGTGATGGTGATGTCGTATTTTTCCAGGCCGGGTTTGCGGTGCAGACGGGATTCCCAGGGGGTCATGGCTCGTTTGCTTAGTTTCACACCCGTTGGATATTCACGGTCGGGGAGTTGATGCCCTTGCGGGGACTGGCCTTTCCAAGTCATCCGTCGCGCACATTCCAGCACGAACCACACGCAGTTCAATAACACGCCGCTCCACTTGCGTTCCAGGGCTGACCAGCAGCGTTCCACCGGATTGTATTTGCTGTGATACGGGGGATAGAAAACCAGATGAATCTCCAGACCCGACCAGTCCGCGAACTGCACCATCCGCTTGAGAAACTGAGTGCGGCGGCCGCTGTTGTTCGGACCATTGTCCAGGTAGATCACCAGCCGTTGGATGTGCGAAAACCCCTCACGCACCAGACCCCACCACATCTGCAAAGCGTCCACCCACGAGTCGCTCGTTTCCTTCAGACAAGTTTTACGCGTGGAACGTAATTGACTGTTTGTCCAGTAGTTAACCACCGGACGTTATGTCCGGTACTGACACAAGGATTTTCAGTCCGTTGCACTCCCAGCCGTTTGTTTCAGCAGACCTCTAATGCAATAATCCAGTGTCGTACATTGCGACACGTTGTCACAGTAAATCCCGATGACCGGGCTTCCTTGCCCGTTGATCGTATGCGGATGGACGCCGCCTATTT
>CAYFJO010001168.1:0-1619 GCA_964343305.1 uncultured Pirellulaceae bacterium
CGATTCGATCCCGCTGGCCATCGAACAGGGGCTGGAAAGCTCGCGGACGTTGGTCCTGGTGATGAGCCAAGCCGCCTTTGACTCCGAATGGGTTACCCTCGAAAGACACACCGCACTCTTCCGTGACCCCACCAACCAGCAAAGACGATTCATCCCACTACGACTCGACGACTGTGCAAGGACTCGCTCACGCACTCTCCGACGATTGTCTGCACGCGGTCAGGTCAGGCGTGTGGTTACGAGATGACGCTTAGCGCTTCAAGAATCTCCTGATCGGTTGCAACGACCTGCGTCGAATACGCCTCGTCGTACTTCAACGGCTTGTGACAAAGAAGATTTTTTAGGGGCGCGTCGGTACAGAAAACGTCGAAATAGGGCAGCGCGAGCGAAGCGTGGCGGAAGTCTTCACAGTCGCCCTGCTTGTACTTTCGGTTCTTGTCGAAGCGAATTGCTGCATGGAGACCACTAGTAATGTGGACGCTCGCAAGTTCAATGGAAACGCGGCGATACTTGAAGGCGTTGTATATCAGATTCGCGAGCCGCTTACCGCCCTCGAAAACTTGTCCATTCTGCACTTCCTGGTCGAAACCAGCTTGGCGATAGAAATAGACCATCATTTTGTCAAGCTCTTCGTAACACGGCTCAAGACCTCCGCCAACCTCTTGGAGAAAAACTTCCTCGAACGTGTTGAATGTGTGATTGTTTGACATCATTCCGCGCGTCAAAGACTCGGCAAAGCCCTTCGGGTCATCGTCTCGCGGGTCTTCGCACGGAAGCCGCGAGATCATCTCCTCAAGAGACATTGACCAAGGTACATCATCCATCGACTTTTCGATCGCTAGACCAACATCGGATTGCTCATGGAAATTCAGAAAACAGTCACCCAGGACAAACGCAGCCTTTGTCCAAACCATCTCGGCAACGGAATACAAATCGGTGGTTGGGGAATTAGTACGCCGGATGAAGTGCATCACTTCACGCTTAAACACTTCGTGGCGCGGCTGAATACAGCAGCTAGCACCGAAAACATCGATGACCTTTGCAGTCGCAGTGCGAGTTGCGGCGTCGTTTTGCCGCAACAGTTCGCTGAACACGGAATAGCTTATAGGGCAGACTGCTTTGTTCTCGATTCTCAGTTGTGCCAGCTTGTCGTATATTTCAGATTGTATCTTCTCCCTTGGCCTCCCCATGTCGACATCGCGCAAATGCAGCCAATGTTTCCTGTCCAGGTAGATTCGCGGGATCGACAAGAGTTCCTGCCCCAACTTTAGCCGTTTCTCTCTGGTTTGGGATGGGCGAGGTGGTAGCGCAGCGAATTCGGTTTGTCGGCCAACCACTCAAACTCGTCGTCTTTCATCGTGGACCCCTTTGCGCAGTCTTCACTACTTGACACAAGATTGTCGGGGATTGTTCGGGTTACGCCAAGATTGAATACTAACGGGGATGATAGCTGAGGGTGGCTGGGGTCGAGCGCAGCGAGCCCCCAGCAATGCGGTTTCCATTCGAGTTCAGTCAACATGGCTCAAAAACGACAACATCGTCGAAACTACAACGAGCCGGCGCACGCCCAATGCCACCTACTTTAGTCTTCTGAGTATTTTGTCGGCCGCGGGGAACAT
>CAYFJO010001169.1:0-1608 GCA_964343305.1 uncultured Pirellulaceae bacterium
AAACATTGTATGGGCAAGCCGCATAAGAGAGATGTGCGAGTTGCTACCAAATCAATCTTGCGGATGATTTCCGTTCGCAGGGCATAGCAGCCGCCCCATATGCTGCGCGTCGCCATCCCGGCAACCGTGCCCGAATTCCAGATGTGGCGAACGAGCGATGCGACGTTGACGTCTGTCGGCATAAACCATCTCTGCCCGGTCGTCGCGCTGGCGCCGTCCTTGACAATCGGGGCCACCAACTCGCGCAGCCAAGAGGCGTGAGGAACAGCGTCCGCATCGAGAAAGGCAACCACTTCGCAATCTTCGTCAAGAAATTCGATGACTTGCACGAGACCGCTGTGTTTCATGCCGCAGGTACTAAGCCGATGCTGCAAACACTCCAGCGTGACATTGTCTGGACATTGGTCGCCAAGAATGTTGTGTGCAACCGCCCAGGCGGGGTCTTCGCACGAGTCGACGATGATTCGAACTTGATACCTCGGATAGTCTTGGTTCAACAGTCCGTGAATTGAATCTTTCAGAAATGGATCGTCACCGCGCAGTGCCAGTACGATGGTCGCCAAAGGACATTCATCGTGTGGCAGCGATGGTGGTTCCCAACACCTGGCAAGTCTGATGAATTGAACGACGGGAATCGCTTGAGCGATCACAAGTAGGCCGAGAACTGAAACGAGCAAGACTGCGATGACGTACATGCAAGGAATTCCTCCGATGCCAAACTTCAGACTGTTGCACCGCCGATGTGTATAGATGAAACCGCCTATTCCTCACATTAACGACAGCGGCAAGCATTCCGCCATACGGAAATCCACCAGAATGCCCCTTTTTTTGGGCTGAAGGAAGTTTCCCCTTCCGACATGTCTGATCTGTGGGCAACGTATCAGGTGTGCTTCACGCGGTTCACGATGGATGCGAATCGCGTTCCCAATTAACGTGTTGATTGATGCCCTTTTCGCCGCCCCGGGCATAGTTCCAATTGAACAGTCCGTGCCGCAACATACTTTTGAGCGTGTAGAACTCCTTGAAGTGGCACCAGTCCCGGTCGTCGCGGCCGCTTTTGCGCACAACGCCCAGATTTCTTATCGGTGTACGGACTACTTCGTAATCGCGTCGATTGGTTTTGACGAAAGACATCACCAATTGCGAGCCGCGCATCCACATGTCGTGAAATACAATCATGCCCTGATCAACCAGCAACAGATCGGCGTAAAAGAAATCCACCTGGATTCGGTCGTAGCGATGATCGCCGTCGACAAAAACGAAATCGAACTGCCGGCCTTCAGCGAGCAACTTGGGAAGCACTGCGTGGGAAAAGTCTCGATGAAAATCCAGGCGGTCCGTGAATCCCAGTTGATGCAGGTTCTTGATTCCCTGGTCGTCGTAATTGTTACGCTGAAACGGGTCGATGCACACATGCGTACCAATGTGCGCACTCATCATGTAGGCTGCCGACAACCCCCAGGCCAGTCCCACTTCGAGCGTCGCCGAATAATTCCCCTCCTGGATCAATCCGGCCAACATCTGACCCTCACTATCCTTGACAGCTACTCGCACGCGATCTTCCGGGATCGTTATCCGTTCGGACAGCTCGGTTGGGATTTCCGCGTC
>CAYFJO010001170.1:0-1606 GCA_964343305.1 uncultured Pirellulaceae bacterium
CAATTTGGCTGAGAGAAGTGAATCACCGCCACGGCTCACGTTGGGTGTATACACCCTTTCCTTTTTTGACGTGGCGGCTGCTTGCGGTGCTAGCTCAGCCTCGAGGGTTGAGCGGCGGCGGTAGGGCGAGGCTCCGGTAGGTTCGACAGGCCGACGCATCTTGGCAGACATTTCGTGCAGACGGTCAGGGCGCTGCCCAGCCGTTCAACTGCGCAATTCGGCCCAGGATCCCGATTCCGTAACGACCCTTGCGAGTGCCGCCCGTTTCGATGTATTTCTTGACCAGTGGCAACGCGGGCTCACCCATCCAATCAAGCACATTATGGAGCATCGTGCTGTTGGACGTGCCTTGGAACAACAGTTCTTCCAGACAGGCCAGTGGCTCTTCGGCCTTGGCGAACTTGACCAGTGTCCAGGCCGCCATCATCCGTACCTCGTGCGATTCATCCTTGAGCGCCCGCTCCATCACGCCTGCGGCCGAAGCCGCGTCTTTCTCCAACAGGTGCAGCCCGACGATCGCCCACCATCGCATCCCCTCGTCCTTGTCCGACATCCATTGGACAAACGTGTCCAGGTTGCCTTTGTCGCGGACCAGCGCCAGGTCGGCTGCATCCAGGTACTTCTCAAGCGGATACAAATGCTTGTCGCGTACCATTTCGTAGATGGTCAGCTTGTTCGCCGCGGCGCGGCGCTCCCGCATTTTCTCCGGCAGCAAACCGGAATCGAACAGTTCCAACTGCTTCTTACGTAGGGCCTTCTTCAACTCGGCGATCTTCTGCTGATGCTCCGCTTTGTCAATCAGGTTGTGCACGTTGTCAAAGTCGGTCTTGTTATCGTAGAACTCCTCAGACACACGCGGCCGGAAAAAACGGCCGGTGATCTCGTTGGTCTTGCCCTCGCGATGGTGCTGTTCCCAAGCGGGCGTCGCCGGAGCCTTCCATAGATAGGCCAGATGCTGGCCGGCGGGCGCGTAGGGCATGTAGTTCTTGTGGTAAGCGAATCTTTCATCGCGAATCATGCGGACGTGATCGAGCCGCTCGTCGGCCCGCTCGCGGAAACTCAGGTGGTACTTAGGCGCGGGCTCTGTCCCTTTGCCGAGGAAGACGGTGCCTTGAAACGAGTCCGGAATCTCAGCACTGGCTAGGCTCAGCCAAGTCTTCGGCATGTCGACGAAACTGACAATCCGGTCCACGGTCATTCCTGGTTTCTCGGCCGGGTAGAGGTGCTTGAGTCTTTCGGGAATGCGAATGACCAGCGGACAGTGGACACCGCTGGCGTACAGAAACCGCTTGCTACGCGCCATCACCCCGCCGTGGTCGGAGTTGTAGATGATGATCGTGTCCTCGTACAACTCGTCCTTTCTTAGCGCGTCCAGCGTGTCTTTGACCTTTCGGTCCATGTTCTCGACGGCTGCGGCGTACTTCGCGTAGTTCTTCCGGATGACCGGCAGATCGGGATGGTAGGAAAACAACTTCATCTTCGCCGGGTCTTTCGGCGGATTGTCTACGTTTCCGTGTGCGCGGCTTTCATGACTATCTCCAATGTTGACCACGGCAAAAAACGGCTGCCCCGGCTTGCGCATTCGCCATCCATACTTTTCTTTGCC
>CAYFJO010001171.1:0-1594 GCA_964343305.1 uncultured Pirellulaceae bacterium
GCGGTGGCGTAGCCGTTTTCCTTGAGCACCTCCGCGATGGTCGTTTCGCTCTCCAAAAGGTGCATCTTGTGAAGGCGCTCGGTGATGACGGAGTAGACTCCGGTGCGACGGTGTTGGCGGCCTGTCAGAAAGGTGGCGCGCGAGGGAGAACAGGTAGGGGCTCCCGAGTGAAAGTCGGTGAAGCGCACACCACCGGCGGCCAGCATGTCGAGGACGGGGGTCTTGACGGGACCGCCATAACAGCCGATGTCGCGGTAACCAAGATCGTCGACGAAGAGCGTGACGACATTCGGACGACGCTTCGTCGTAGCGGAAGTCGTCGAGACTTTCGAAGTTGTAGGGCCGGTTCCCACCGGCCGACTCAAGCGTGGCCGGTGGGAACCGGCCCTACGTTCGCTTTTTGCCTGAAAGTGCGGTGCGTTCGTTTTCGGGATCCACTTTCTGAGATCAGCCTTCGTGTCGGTAAGCCTCGCGTCATCCGCGAGATTCTTCCTCTGAAGTGGATCGGCTTCGACGTCGTACAGTTCCTCACCGCCGTCGCTGTAGCGGATGTAATGCCAACGTTGCGAGCGAACCGCGTGATTCGCACCGAGCCAGTGGGGCGAGTTTGTGATGATTGCTGGATACGGCCAATCGGCGCCGGGGTCGTTGACAAGCGGCGCGAAGCTGCGTCCATCGAGTTGTTCATTTTCCGGTAAGCCGCATAACTCCAGCAACGTCGGGTAAAGGTCGACGAGACTGACCGGACTCTTGCAGATCTTTCCACTGGCCGGAGTGCCGGACGGCAACTTGCCCGGTGCGTAGATGATCAGCGGTGTGCGGGTCGTCTGTTCCCAGAGCGCCAACTTCCCAATCTTCTTTTCGCCGACGTCATAGCCGTGGTCGCCCCAAAGGACCACGATGGTGTTGTCGCGATAACGACTATTTCCCAGCGCGTCGAGTACATGGCCGACGCAGGCGTCCGCAAAGGAGTCCGATGCGAGGCAACCCTGGACGGCTTCCTTCCATTTGCCGCTCTCACGGATGTGCTTGATGTGACGTTCGCCCATCCGTTTGCCAATGGCGGGTATGTCGTCGAAATCGTCTGGCTTGTACGGCGGAAGTTCGATGTCTTCGAGTGGATGCATTTCGAAGAACTTCTTCGGGGCATACCAGGGAAGATGTGGCAGGTAGATGCCACAGCCGAGGAAGAAGGGTTTATCGTGATCTCGCCCGAGGAACTGGGCGGCGCCTTCCGCGGTCTTCCAATCGGGATTGGCCTCGATTGCGTGATCGGTCGGCCCCCAGTCGATGAGGCGGGCGAGGATGGGGTTGGATTCGAACTTGGGTCGGAGACCGTGCTTGTAGCGTTCGCGCTGGGGAGGCGGGACGGCGCCAGTGCGCGTGGAATAGACATGATCCCACGCCGCGGCATCGGAGAATTTGCCATGCGCCTGGTGATAAAGTTTGCCGCCGCCCCATGCGAGATAGCCATGTTGGCGGAAGTACTGTGGTAGCGTCACCCAGTCCGCGTACTTCGGCATGTCGCGAAACCAGTTCAGATTGCCGTAGATGCCGGTCGTCGATGGACGGAGCCCCATCATGATCGCGGTAC
>CAYFJO010001172.1:0-1590 GCA_964343305.1 uncultured Pirellulaceae bacterium
TTTGTCGAGCGTTTGCGCGCGTGGGTGCTGAACTCACGGTCACGCGCGATCCCCAACTGATCGCAAAAGCTTTGGCTGTGGTCTTGCCAGGCGTTGGCGCGTTTGGTGACGGGATTGCGGCACTGCGAGACCAACAATTGATCGATCCTATTCGCGAACACGCGACGGCGGGCAAACCGTTGTTTGGAATTTGTCTCGGTATGCAACTGTTGGCAGATGTGAGCGAAGAGCACGGTTACCACGAAGGACTTGGGCTGATTCCCGGACGAGTAGTTCGGTTTGAACCGAAGTCAAGTGAGTGTCGTGTGCCGAACATCGGTTGGTGCGACGTGACGATGAAGTCGTCGAATGCGCCCTTCAATGCGATCAAACGAAATGAACCGTTTTATTTTGCACACAGTTATCACTTGTGTAGCGACGACCCGAGTGACGTTGCGGCAACGATTGAATATGACGGCACGGTCGTGACCGCCGCGGTTCAGCGACAGAACATCGTTGGCGTTCAATTTCATCCCGAAAAAAGCCAGGATGCAGGATTGCAGATCCTGGACGCGTTTGTTGGGAATTATGTAAGACGGGTACTCCAGCCCGCCTGACCCAATGACAAGCAAGAGCAACCGCCCGACAAAGAAGCTGCTCACGGAAGAGCGATATGGTCCGACCTAGACTGATCCCCGTTCTGTTGCTCAAGCATGGCCTGATCGTGCGAAGCCAGGTGTTCAAGATTCACCAGGCGATCGGGAATCCAATGAGCACGGTCGAGCGATTCTCACACTGGAATGTCGACGAGCTAGTTATTCTCGACATCAGCGCCGACGATTTTCATGACCTGCGGCGCGACGACATTCAACAAAAGTATGACGGGGCGGGGGTAGTCGACGTGTTGCGCGAGATCGCCAAGGTATGCTTCATGCCGCTGGCATTCGGCGGGCGCATTCGCACGCTGGAAGACATTCGGGTTCGGCTCGAAGCGGGCGCGGACAAATGCGTGATCAACACCCAAGCGATCGAATCGCCCGAATTTGTTACTGAAGCAAGCCAGCGATTTGGCGCGCAATGTGTCGTGGCTAGCATCGATGTGCGGCGACACGACAACGGCAAGTACGAAGTATTCAGTCGCGGCGGCAAACAGGCGACGGGTAAAGATCCGATCGATTGGGCTCGCGAAGTTGAACGTCGCGGCGCGGGCGAGATATTTTTGAACTCCATCGATCGCGACGGATTGGGTTGCGGTTACGATCTGGAACTGACGCGAGCCGTTGCCGACAGTGTCAACGTCCCCGTCATTACCTGCGGCGGAGTGGGCAATTACGGTCACATCCCGGCTGGGATCACCGAAAGCGGTGCGAGTGCCGTTGCCGCAGCAAACATTTTCCATTTCTTTGAACTGAGCTATCCTTGGGCCAAGCAAGCATGTCTCGATGCCGGCATTGCGATGCGCGAGAATCGCCTAGACAGTTGCTGGTTTCAGCGCGAGCCCGTCTATCCTGTGGACGACGGACACCGTCGCATGGGCGGGCGTTTGGAACAGGCCGGATTTGCTGCCGACACGTGCACGAATGGCTTACCGTCGTTCACACTTGTCAAACC
>CAYFJO010001173.1:0-1587 GCA_964343305.1 uncultured Pirellulaceae bacterium
TCCCCTATCTGCTGATTGTCACGAAGATGCCATACAACACCCTGTCGTAAGTTGTTTGGACGACCTCGATAAATGGCTAAAGGAGCAGGACCAGCCCGGTATCGATGAAATTGACATTCAGGCGGCCGTCCCCGCAATGCGACACGTTGCCGTTCAGTTCCGGAGTGAATGGAGTCTGGAGTTTCGTGAAGAGCTGTGCGATAAGGTTGTCATCGGATCGCCTTCGCGCCGGGTGGACCCGGCTAACGCCCTTACTCAGCGCAACTGGGAACAAAATATTTTTCCACTGTGCTTCCACACTGAAATGCAGAACACCGCTGACACTGAAGTGATTGGCCCGTTTCTTGACAACCCGCACGTTTGGCACCTGCACCCGTTCGAATTCATGCGCTGGATGAATAGGCGTGTTGCGGAGCACGAAATCCGCATGCGTTCGCAAAACAAACAATGGGAACACACAAGCACGGTCAGGGTTGATGCAGGCTATGTCACGAGCTTTTTGAGTCCGGTTACATCTGCTGCACCCGCTGCCGGTTACGCAGAAGTGGTTTGGAGCGAAAACACGTATGAGGTACGGGTAAACGATATCTGTGATCGAGTCGAGCTCGCAACCGGGGCGCAATCGAATACACGCTTCCATGTACGACTCCTTGAGGCCCTGGACTTCACTAATGATTTCCCGCATGGGCTCGACGTGCTATTAAGCTATGCATCCTCACCGGCCAATGCGAATAGCATCGATGCGGCGAAACATCAGAACGGCCACGCAGTGGATATACGCCCGGGAGTGGGAGTTTCGGTAGCTAATTGGTACGCGCTGTGGTACACCGTCACGAAAACGTGCGAATACCTGAACAACCGTGATGGCGCCGGGTCTATCAACGTGAGCATGCTTCAAGAAATCTCTTCGGCGGTCCCCCCAACCGGCCCGCGAGTAGAAGCGACGGATAACGCCAATGAATGGCTGCGCCGTCTTGGGAGCGCCGCTTCGGCAACCGATCCGAGTATAACCACTGCTGATTTGGACTTCCCGACTTTGCTCGCCGAGCTGGGGGAAATGAGACTTCATTTGTATATCTAGGAGCCCTCATGTGGAACCGCCGTCTCAGACTACTTGCCCCCATCGCTGCCCTGCTGCTCATGCCGCTGGTATCGTGCTGCACACCTCAGAAGGCAGAGCAATTCCCCAAAGCTAAAGACAAGACGGCTCGCTCCACCCCGCCGGAAGCCCGAACCGAGCTTTTCCCGTACACACGAGTCAAAGAGGTTGCTGTGACGGGGTTCCCAGAATCTTGGGAGCGTATCGGCGACGCGTTGGTGCAGCGGAACAGCGAGACATCCGCAGTGATTCGTCGTATCGAGCTGAGGCCGGAGCAACGTCGGGCCACCTACCTGCGAGCCGTGTTACAAATCTCCAATCCTCGTCAGCCTGCGAGGGAGCCTTTGTGGATCATGTCGATGGAATCGATTTGCCCGTCGCCAGGCGATCACACGAAGTCTGAGTTTCGTCACATGGTCGAGCACATCACTCGCGAGGGGCGACGTACGGTCTTGGATCGCGGCGCAGGAATCACTTTGCTTGCAATG
>CAYFJO010001174.1:0-1574 GCA_964343305.1 uncultured Pirellulaceae bacterium
TTGCCCAATCACGCAGCGAGGTTGAAGCATCAGCACACACCGACACAACGACATTGAAGAAACCAACTGCAAAAAGCCCGATGGTGCCGCCGAAAACACGTGCGCAGCCAACAACCAATCGACCTGCCAAGAAAGCTCCAATCGAGATCCCAGATGACGAGTGGGACGCATGGAGCGACTTTGTCTCTTAACATCAATCAATTAGCCTAATGGTAGTAGCTTATGCCGTGACGAATTCTGACTCTTCGTCGCCCGCTCTGTTCAGTGCATCCTGGCACTCTGGACAGTTTTTAATATGCCAGCAAATCGTGCCGATCGTGTTAGTGACATAGTCTTCTGGAGCCCGCCAAACGCCGCGAATATGCGGAAATACTCGTGCGTGCATTTCGTCGATGTCAACGCAAGGAGCAATGTAGATCGGTACGTTAGATTCATCTTGATTCATTATATGTCTCGCTAACCGATGGCGTTTTCACAACAAATTATTTCGCCTTGCCAACGCAATGGCAACATGAAGAATCGCACGGCGCATTGAACTGTTCCATTTGAACAGCATGCCTCATGCTAAGGAAGTGTCGTGCTGTCCAGTTGCCGAAGGCAGAGGTTTCTGGATTGCCTTGCGTTCGTTTAAGCAAAGACATCTTGGAGGGGAATGTCTGCAGGCTTGATTGCTAAAGCGGTAGATGGTGATCAAGCCGGGTTGTTCTCCGCGCGGTGGCGATCCCGTGCTGATTTCGACCAAAAGACTCCAAAACCGCTTCGCGAGCGGCGGGATCGCTCGCACGACACATATCTGGCTGTGCCGATAGTGGTTTTGTCACTAAAGTCAGTAAGAGAATTGCCAAAAAACTAGCCCGTTGGCTAGGCTAGTTAAGTTCTGAGACAAGTAAGGCAATCTCAGCATCGGTTAGTAGACGTCGCACACCAATGTCCAGCCAACCGTTCATCAGGTCATTCGATAGTATGTCGTCGTAATCGTCATCAAGACCAAGGACATGCCCCAACTCGTGCAGAACAACAGTCAACAAGTCGAATTGACTCGTTGCGTCACTGTCTGAAAGCGCCAACAGCGCCCCGTTGTCGGGCGACTGGAATTCTTCGTCTTCTTCTGGCGTCAAGTCGACGAACCAACCGTGGCCTGCTCCATTTACATCAATCACGACCGTGACCCCAAGTGACTCGCCCAATCGTGAACCGGGTAAATCCGCGACGATGAAATTGACGAGGCTGAGAGTTTGTTGCTGGGGTTGATTCAAGCCTGCTTGGCTAAAGATATCAATGGCCGCGCTTGCAATGGTCGTCAATCGGTTTATGTCAAGCGCGGAACTTGTAGCTGAATTCGAAGCTTCTCCACGAGCTGCGGAAATCGGTGATGCCGACGCCCAGGCACCGACAAGCAACACATCATTGGGATTGCCGAACGATCCGAACAAATCACCACCTGCGACTCCATCCCACACGCCATTGCTATTTCCGTCTAGACGGTAACGACTGCCGCGTTTTACGCCGAGATCGTCTCTTCCATTCCCGTCCCAATCGCCGAGCACTGATGTATCAGTGTCCATTCCAAATAC
>CAYFJO010001175.1:0-1573 GCA_964343305.1 uncultured Pirellulaceae bacterium
GGGTGTTCAATCAACGCGGCGATCGTGGCGTAGATATCGACGAGGTTGATCGTGTTGTCGCAAACAGTCCCCGGCTCAACATGTCCGGGCCAGCGAACGAGAAACGGAACTCGAAAACCACCCTCGTAGATGCTGTGCTTGCGACCGCGCCAGTCGCTGTTCGGCCGCAGTCCGGCTCGATGCGCTACCGCTTCGGGGCGTGTTCCGTCGGTCATCAGCACGCCGCCGTTGTCGCTGGTGAAGATGACCAGCGTCTTTTCTGCCGACTTCATTCGATCGATGGTGTCGAGAATTCGACCGACTGACAGGTCCAGCTCGTGAATCCAGTCGCCGTAGAGGCCCGTCCCGCTCTCGCCCTTTGTTTTGTCTGACGGTGTGTAGGGAAAATGGATCGCAACGGGTGCAAAGTACAAAAAGAAAGGCGTCTCGGTGTCCCGCTTTTCAAGCCACCTGACGGCATCCGTCGTCAGCTCATCCATCACGTTTTCGTCGACGCGCTGAGGAGCATCGATCCCCATAAAGTCCCGACCGTATGGTGACTTGCCGGCGGGAATAATGCGCTCAGAACGCAAGCCGACGACTTGTCGATTGCGCACGTAAACCCCCGAAGCGTCTCCGTGATTCTGCGGCACGGCAAAGTGATAGTCGAAGCCGATGTCCAGCGGCCCCGGCGCAAGCGGTTTCGTGAAGTCCGCCTTCTTTGTGCCATACCCGAGGTGCCACTTTCCGATGGCGGCCGTATGATAACCCGCCGACCTCAGGAGCGAAGCGATGGTCGAGCGCGACGTGTCGATGTGCAGCGGGTCAGTCGTGTTGATCACGCCGTGCTTCTGATTCGTCCGCCAGTCGTAACGCCCGGTCAGCAATCCGTAGCGAGTTGGCGAGCACACCGAGGACGGAGTATTCGCGTCAGTAAATCGTCGCCCCTGCTTTGCAAGCCGATCGATATTGGGCGTTCGAATGTGCGACTCATCCGCTCCGTAACTGTTCAGGCTGCCGAAACCGAGGTCATCCGCAAGGATGATCACAATGTTGGGCCGGTCGGCCGCCACTGCCATCGACGTGTCGATGATCGGCAACACGAAAAGCACGGTTAACAAAGTCCGAGCCGAAATCAGAGCGTCAAGTTTGCTGTTGTTGACCTTGTCTTTCATCGGACCTTTCACCGAGTCTGCTGGAGTCGAGAATTGATGCAATCCCGCAGCGCGACGCGTGCTTTTGAGAGCGCCACCCGAACCGCTGTCGAGGTCATCCCGGCTGCCTCTGCCATCTCGTCCGAACTCTGTCTCCGGGAATAGCGCCGCCATAACAGATCGCGGATCTTCGGAGTCAGTCGCTCAAGGCATCCTTCGAGAGCGTCTTCCTTCTCGCTCAATGCCTCGGCCGATGGAGCGTCCTTCGCCAAAGCGATGATGGCAGCCTCGCTGAGGACATTGGCCCGTTTCTTCTGACGAAAATTCTCCAGCACTTTGAGCCTCGCAATACCGCAGGCCCACGCCACGAAATTGGTTCCCGGCTCAAAGGTTGAAGCTTTCCGTGAAACCGTCAGGAACGTCTCCTGCATCACATCGTC
>CAYFJO010001176.1:0-1573 GCA_964343305.1 uncultured Pirellulaceae bacterium
TGCGTTGCACGCTAACGGCTTTCATAAACATCCCTCTTTCCGCGTGAACGGCTGCGAGTGTGTCCAGGTTGTAAGGGTCGTCATTGCTCAGTGCACAGGCTTTGTTGGCATAACGGGCTGCCTTCTCTCCATCGCGGTGCTTGGCGATGGGGCACGTGGCAAGGAGCCATGCAAGATTGTTATTGATTTCAACATCGTCGGACTCGAGCTTCAGACTCTGCTGGTAGTCGTCAATGGCTTTTGCATAGTCCCGCTTGTCGTGATGATCAATACCGCGCCGTTGATATGCCAAGTAGTATTTGCCGTTGGACAGGCGAATTGCTGTTGTTTGATCAGCGATTCCTAGATCGTATTTACAAAGGGCTGAGTACTGGGCTCCACGCATCGTGAAGTAGACATAATTAGTCGGGTTGAGTTCGATTGCTTTTGAGCAATCTGTGATTGCTTTCTGATGGAGACCAACTTGTTCATGACATTCTGCTCGTCTGTCGTAAAAAACGTCAGATTCGGCGTAGACGTTGATCGCTTGTGTGTAGTTGAAAATTGCGTGGTAATACTTTTCCTCGACCTGGAACTCGCTAGCCCGGGCAAAGTGCTCGAAAGCCGTGTTGAAAGTCTTCTCCCTTTGACTGACACCGGTGGCGGTTTTGTCTTCCTTCGCAAACTCATAAGTGTGAGTTTTCGTGGTGTCCTTTTTGGCTTGCCACCAGAGGATTTCGGGCACATGTGATTTCCCTATGTCACTGCTGAAACTGATTTCCGCATAATGGCGATCTCGTTCCTTGATGTTTTTCTTGGTGGCAATGGTAAGCTTGAGGCGGATGGGGGTGGCGAACGGCTCGACTTCTTTTCCTTTGACCGTAGTGACAACGGATTGCTTGAACTCGCAGTCGAGCGTTACGGCGTTTGCAGTTTGAAGAGAGACGGTAGACAGGCCATCCAGCTGTTTGATGTAGGGGGATTTCCGATTGAGTTTGCTGACGCTAACCCTTATAGATTTCTTGCCGAGCGTGTTTGGTTTCACCTTTTCTCCAATGATGATGACCGCATCAGGAGAACTGAGTGCTTCATCACCAACCAGTTTCAACTGTGGATCCAGCAATTTCCATGTGCCAGTGAATTTGGAGCGATCGCCGGCGGTTTGTCCTTTTTTCGATGGGGGCTGCAACGCGTGGGCGGAGTCGAGAGCACAAGCACCGATGGAAACAGCGACGAACAGCAACAAGAGTCGCATTTGGCACCTCCGAGAATTGGAAAAGTGAATCCGCCTGCCAAAAAACCGCGGGCCGTCGTGAATCTGCGAACCGCGTGCAGGTTAGTTTATCGTTTGATGACCCACTTGAGGTAGCCAACTGGATTTTCCCGTTGAGTGCAGAATTCCGTCAGCACATGAGGTTGCTGTGCCGCATAAAGGGCTTAGCATGGATAGCAATAAAACGTCACGTGACTTATTAGTCAATATACTGGTGTTGGTCACCATTTGTGTTTTTTTCCTTTGCTTATTCATCCAGGATTATCTTGTTGGACGCCACAGCAGAGCTTTTTATCCGATACTGGAAGAACATAAACGCCA
>CAYFJO010001177.1:0-1569 GCA_964343305.1 uncultured Pirellulaceae bacterium
ATCATCAACCTGATCCGCAACCTGCATTGAATCGTGCTTCAAACATCGTCAGCGCTTTTGGTGGCAGCGATTCAACGATCACCATTTTTCACGCTGGCAAAGACATGCCGCCAGTCACAATCCCAAACGACAGCCCTGGGAAGTGGGAGATGGTTTTGCGCAACGGTCGTGCAACACCTGAAATTGCGAGAATTGCCGAAGAACTAACTCCCGACCTGATTACGATGGTTACGGTCGGGCAGCAAGGGTTCCTGGACGCATTGCGCGGAAGTACGACTGAGCAAATCGTTCGGAAGTCATCATCGCCGCTGCTTGCTATTCCAGCGTGACACTATGCCAGAGGACTGCAGCCGATGAATCGGATATTCGTGTTGTTTGTGCAGACCACACAAGAACCAAGCTAACAAGCGATAGGAGATTTCGAATGAACTTGAGCGAGCTATTCCACAGTGAAGTTGTTACTGCAAAACCCGGCGAAACGATTCGTCAGGCAACACAAAAGATGAAAGAAAAAGATGTTGGAGCCGTCGTGATCGTGGAGAACGAGAAAGTCATCGGAATACTGACCGACCGCGACGTCGCCTTAGCGGTGGTCGCAGGGGAAATCAGCCCAGATTCATCAGTTAGTGAGGTGATGACAAAAGACGTAGTTACAATCTGGGACGACGAAGGAGTGTTTAACGCGACACAATATTTGTCAGGACACAAGTGTCGTCGCTTGCCGATTGTCAAACGCGAAGGCTCGTTGGGTGAAGGAGCGTTGGTAGGGATTCTGACTTCCGACGATTTGGTGGCGATGTTAGCCCGTGAACTCTTCAATGTCGCCCGCGTATTGGAACCGGCGTTAGGCGAACGAGTCTAGTCGATGAGGAACGACGGTTGAGCAATTGGGTCATCTGGCTTATCTGGTTGTCCGCGCTGATGTCGATGGGCAGCATCGTATTTGCCTTGATGATGGTTTCGAGGATCCCTGTCGACTATCTCACGCGACCAACTGCCGCATTCGAATCTTTTCGCAACCACCATCCCGTACTCAGATATCTGTTGATCACAGTAAAGAACATGCTGGGTCTGCTGTTTGTGGTCGCTGGCGTTGTCATGCTAGTGACGCCCGGCCAAGGAGTTCTGTTCATCGCCCTTGGTGTGCTTCTGCTCGATTTCCCTGGCAAACGAAAACTTGAACGACGGCTCCTCGGTTCGCGTCGTGTATTTCAAGCTCTCAACAAGATTCGCGAGAAAGCAGGCCAACCGCCGCTGAATGCACCCAACGATTAGATCAGCGGAAACTGTAATATTTCCGTAACATCGCTCATACTTGCCAATGTAATTTTGAAACCTCGGCAGCGATTTCGACTTCGCTCATTGCGGCGAAAGCTGGCACAGTGCGAAGTGCTTCAGCCGTTGGGTACAGCATCAGTTCATCGCTCAATGGCGTATTCAATTGCAAGTTTTCATTTGTTGACACAAAACTGTCTTCAATAACTCTCAACACGGCGGCGTTGATCTGCGCGGGAGATTTTCGGAGATAGCTAGCTACGTCCACAACAGATAGACGGTAAGGCGTATCGT
>CAYFJO010001178.1:0-1567 GCA_964343305.1 uncultured Pirellulaceae bacterium
GGTCGGATTGAAATTTGCCGATATCTGCTCGAAAACCATCGTGTCGACGTGAATGATTTTGACCGAGGCAATGGCTATCCAATTATCCTAGAAGTCTTGGCAAATCCCCCAATTGTCCGCCTGCTAATCGAAAACGGTGCGGACCTGAAAACGCGGATTTCGTGGATTGGATTTAGAAGCGGGTGGTGGTTTATTGGTGAAGACGCCACCGCACTACATTTTGCTGCCCGCGACGGTGTACCGGAAACGATCAAGCTGCTGATCGACAACGGCGTCGACATCTTCGCGACCGCACCGTATCCGAACAAGAAAAACGAAAAACAGACCACGCTGGAAGTCGCCGCGTTTTTTGGCGAGGCTGATAACGCCATCGCGATGCTCAACCATCCGAAATTCGATCGAAGTCACCGGAAGCAGCGTAGGGATTTGCTGAACAAGTGTCTTTTGATGGGGGCGAGGAGCTGGTTCGAGCGGGAGCCGCGCGAAGATCGACCGAAGTTGATCGGCGCACTGCTAAAGAAAGGCGCCGACCCAAACGCCAAGCAGAATGGTTTTACGGCAATGGCACGAGCAGCTCGTGGCATTCACCCCCGTAACGACGATGGGAATAAAGAAATTAAGAGGTTGATATCCATTCTTGTGAAGCGAGGTGCGACTCTCGATCTGTTTTCTGCGGTCGCCATTGGTGACGGTGCACAAGTTGCTAGGTTGCTGAAGCAGAGCCCCAAGTCAGCAAATTCGCGTGGCCCCGATGGATACCCCGCGATCCATTTCGCCGTCCGCATGAATTACGGAAACATCGTCAAGATGCTCTTAAGCGCAGGCGGCGATGTCGACATACGCAATAAGGACGAAAGCAGGTCTGTGGATTCAACGGCGCTTTACTGGGCCGCATTCTCGGGGCGTTACGAGATTGGCAAACTCTTGATTGAAGCCGGCGCGGATGTCAACGCGTTGACGCGCAAGAAACGTACACCATTGCACAACGCAGCAAGCATGATCGACGTGAAGATGGTACGACTGTTGCTTGAAAACGGCGCCACGGTCGATGCACGAGACTCAAACGGCAAAACACCTCTGGATTGGTATCGAGAGTCCAACAAGACGAAATCTGATGAACTTGAAAGGATGTTTCGCGAGGCGCAGCGAAGATGAGATGACCGAACGAGCGAATTGCTGAATGGGAGCGAATTGTCGGCAAGAACGTTGACGAACTGCAACTCGAATTTGCAGCAAAGTACGCACGGCGTTGAACAATCGAAAAAAGTGAGGAAAGGAACTGCGAGTCATGAGCCGTCTTGTACTTCTCTCGGCAGCAATTTCCTGTTCGTGCATTCCACTGAGAATGCTTCAGGCATGCGACGCTTCCTTGCAAGAACCGGTCGTTGAATCGCGAAAAGGCTGGCAGGAGCTTCCCTCACGACTCAAAGCGGATTCGGGTTATATGGCTCTGAGCCCTGATGGAAAGAGCATCATAACGAGTGGTAATCCTTGGGGTGATTCAAGCAAGCTTTGCTTGCACGAGATAAGGGCAGGCGCAAGAACGCGATTTCTGAAGATCGAGAAT
>CAYFJO010001179.1:0-1562 GCA_964343305.1 uncultured Pirellulaceae bacterium
CAGTGGGTTGGGGCTGGGTCCGCAATGTTGTTATAAATCGTTCAGATGGGGACGCGTTGGCGTCGTTTGACACGGATAAGGACTGCAGGATGAAACCCTCGGAAGCGACCAATCTTTATTTTAACCGGGCGGCCGACCAAATTGACCTCGACGAAAACATGCGGCGACTGTTGCTGGCGCCGAAGCGTGAGGTGCAAGTGCAGGTGGCCATCGAAATGGACGCCGGCGAAATCAACACGTTGATCGGCTATCGCGTCCAGCACGACAATTCGCGTGGCCCAATGAAAGGCGGGTTGCGATTTCATCCGCATGTCGATCTGGACGAAGTTCGCGCGCTAGCGACGCTGATGACATGGAAAACGGCCGTCGTCAATATTCCCTACGGCGGCGCCAAGGGCGGCATCAGTGTCGATCCTCGCGCGTTGTCCAAGAAAGAACTCGAACGCGTAACTCGCAAGTTTGTGGACGAAATCCACGACGTGATCGGCCCTCACACCGACATCCCCGCGCCGGACATGGGTACCAACCACGAAGTGATGGCTTGGATTCGAAACCAATGGGAGAAGTACCACGGTTTTCATCCAGCAGTGATCACGGGCAAGCCTGTCGAACATTACGGCGCGGAGGGTCGCGAAGAAGCAACCGGCCGAGGTGTTGGGATTCTGACGTTTAAAATGCTGCAACGCTTGGGACACAAGCCGAAAGAGACGCGCGTCGCCATTCAGGGCTTCGGCAACGTCGGATCACATGCCGCCAAGTTCTTGCACGAAGCGGACTTCCGTGTTGTGGCCGTCAGTGATCTCAGCGGAGCGTACTATCGCGAGAAGGGACTCGATATCCCGCATGTGCTGCATTATATGCTGACGCACGATTACAGACTCAAAGGATATCGCAAAGCAGAAAGAATCTCCAACGACGAGTTGTTGGAACTCGACGTCGAGCTGTTGATTCCGGCGGCCATTGGTGGCGTGATCACGAAGTCGAACGTCAAAAAAATCAAAGCCCCCATAATCATCGAAGCCGCCAACGGGCCGATCGAACCGGATGCCGACGAAGTGCTGCACCAGCGAGACGTGATCGTCTTGCCAGACATCCTGGCCAATGCAGGCGGCGTGACGGTGAGTTATTTCGAATGGGTCCAGAATCTGCAGTACTACAAGTGGGATCTAAACCGCGTCCGCCAGGAACTCGACCATGTCTTGTCGACCGCGTTTGAAGAGGTTTGGCAAGAGTCTCAGAGTCACAACGTCAGTTTACGAACGGCGGCGTACATCATTGCGATTCGGCGAGTGTGCCGGGCGACAGAACTATCCGGCATTTAGACGTCATGGCCGCCTCCGTCCTTGGAGCGGTTGTTTTGCTCCAGTTGCAGAATGGTTGCCCGCGGGTTGGTTCAGGAGTAGATTTCAGGAAAGTATTGTCGCCGATGTTGCGGCGAGTCCCTTCCTGATTTGAGCGTTCACCGGATGTCCCAAACCAATCGGCTGCTTGTTCGACCATCGCTTGGTGTTTGGGATCAGGCTGCGCGGGATGCGGATTTGACGATTGAATTGCCCGGCGGC
>CAYFJO010001180.1:0-1560 GCA_964343305.1 uncultured Pirellulaceae bacterium
GCGTAACTTTGACTTCCACTGCGGCACTTGTCGTGAAACCGCCACCATTCTGCAACACGACATCGTAACTTCCTGCGTTGGCGTGCTGTGCATTGGACACAGAAATCGATGCGCTGGTCGCACCATCTATACCTGTTTCATTCAAACGCCACTGATAGAGGTACCGCGAAGCACCTTAGAGAAGAGTACGAAAAGCCGCGCCATGTGGCGCGTGCCTTGGTCGGTCTTCTCTGGAAAATTCGCGGTTTTCTAACGAGACCGTAGCCGAAGCTACGCTAAATTTTTGATTTCTTATCTGTTCACATATTTTTCAGAACTTTCAGTTCGTATTCAGGATTGCGGAAAAAAACAAGGCTTCGTTTCATCCGAACCAGCGAAATGCGACTGTTCATTTAATCCCTGATATCGGTCGGCTTTATTTTGTCATGCACACCGCAATTTCGCTTAGATCCAATAAGCCATGTCCATTTGCTTTGTTGCAATACTGCCTTAGAAACTGGAATAACCCAACTGACCACGGCAAGAATCCGAATCCAAGAGGGCACTGCTCGGGATGTATGTGAACATGGATTCGAAAACAAAGATAAATGCCCCAAATCACTGAGGGAACTGAAGGGAACAATGACAAACGGGACATATATTTTTGTCGTAGACGATGAAGTCCTAGTTCGAAAGTGCGTCAAGAATGTTCTCGAAAAACAAGGCTTTCGAGTTCAATCGTTCGGTTGTCCAGAAAACGCAGTGACGGCTTTGAGTCGTGACGACGAGAAACCCGTGTTGCTGATTACGGATTTCACTATGCCCCCGTTCGATGGCGGCGAACTAATCCGACGTTCCTTGAAATTTCTGCCGAAATTGAAAACGCTTCTGATAAGCGGAAAGTTGCATAGGAAGGATATCGAACTCGCCAGTCGTAGTGCTGATATGTTCTTGGTTAAACCGTTTGAACTTGATGCGTTAATTGATTGCGTCAAGCGCGTTTTGAAGGGATAGAGGAAGACCTAATGCGATTGTCCATCAATTCAGATGTTGCGATTTACGGAACCGAGGCACTCCGCTCGCAACGTTATTTCTTCCCAGGAGCTTTTCCATGGTCTGCTTCACTGATTGCAAAAGCGACAATCCTTGAGGCGAATCACTTTCAACGAGATTCTCGGCTTGCTGTATCTTCTCAACAATGTTGGCGATTACCTTTTGATTCTGAACTCGCGCCTCCAGGTTAGCCTGTAAGAGAGTTGACGCTCCAGTGATATAAAGTCTTGGACCTTTCATTTCGAAGACCTGGAGCGATTTTTTTACCGCAAATTTCCTCGATTGCCAGTCGAACATAACCGCTCCAGCTTTTTGGTCAGAAGCCATGTGGGTGATCCTCTTAGATTGAGGGACGGTTTTCCTGATGTGGTGCACCAATTCTTCTAGGGTCTGTAACATAGAATACCGCCAAACGTTGGAAACTGATTTTCACAATCACCATCGAACTAATCCTCGGTTTCGCAATAAGAAATAATAGTCACTGAGCGACATCTGTAGTCTCTGGGCGACATTTTAAGAAAAAGTTCC
>CAYFJO010001181.1:0-1558 GCA_964343305.1 uncultured Pirellulaceae bacterium
ACAATGTTGAGTTTGCTGTACATCATTTCTGAATGAACTCCCCGAAAATGCCGAACGAGCTTCTCAATGCATGCAAACCGCGGATCATTTTGTTCCACCACCACGGCCCTGGGACACTCTTGAAATCGCCATAGCAAAGAAGGGGCATGATCGCGTTTGATGAAGTCAGGCGTACATGGCTTGTCGCAATACACGCTTGTTTGAAGCAAGACACGCAGTTTTCGTGACGGTCCAAGCTTATCGGGTTGTTCTTCACCAGTTCCGTCGACGTACAACGCAGGCGTATAGCATTCATTGGGCTTGGCAAGGTATTTCAAGTCTTGGCACACGTCACAAGGACGCGTCACGCACCCACATCGTTGAGCTCCGATAGTGTAGGGGCATAAGAGGCCCTTCTTCTTCAACTCCTTGGCGCTGTATATTTTAAGCGTTTTGCGCTTATGGAACATGGTTAAGTCTGCCAGCAAAGCCGAATACAGCCAACTAGCCGTCAAATCATTCACCACAAGGTTGGGGAAGCTCAAGCGGACATCTCGCATGGTTGTTTCACGCGCTGAGGTCACGAATGCGATGACTTTAAACACCTCGGATGGTATCTCATGTGAATAAAATCCCTTGATCGTTGCTTGAATGGATTGAACAGTGCTTAAAATAGACGCGTGGGCCGCTTGGGTTTGACTTAATTGACTCAGCATTATCTGGAGGCGATGCTCCTCTCTTGCGTCACACAGTAGCTTTTCCACCACACTGATGACATCACCCGCATCAATACTCGTCAACATGGTCCTAAAAAACCTGTTACGCATGTCCTCGGGCACGTGGAGCCGTATGGCGCGTCCACTACACGTCATGATGAAATTGGCCTTCTCTTTGCCCTTAACATACATACAGAGTCCCCTTTTGCGGCACCACTTACTCAATTGCGCCAGAGAATCGCTTAATGTGATACGCGTTGTGCTTTCCTCGAGTGGCACTTCTTCTCCGCGCTCCTGGCTCGCGTCATACACACTTTCGTCACTGGCAGACATGATTTTCGAGCGCGGTAGTTTCGGTGTATGCGTGTGAAACAGATTGTACGAGCACAAGTGAGCATAAGCGGACACGCACTTGTTGCTTTTTTTTTAAAAATATCTTGGTGGGAACACAGGCGACAGCGGATAGACACCCTCCAGCATGATATCACGTACATAAATACCATTGTCACAGCCAAATAGCCCAAAATGTATAAGTTAGAGCCATCGTTTCTGTCATGTTGGCAGCCGTAGGGTCGTAAATCGCCAGCGAGTGTTGCAGGGTCAGTGTTCTCCCCTACCCCAGCGCCAAAAAGGCCGGCCACACCATTTAACAACTCAACAATCACCATATACGGTAGCGTGAGACCCAAACAGTACTCGCCCGTTAAGTGAATACGCGAATGAATCGAATGAATGCTTTTTATGATCCGGCCAGCGCAAAACAACGAATAAATATATGATCCGCAAGCAGAAAACAGAGAAGAATGCAAAAGCCATTTACCGCCAAGCCCATCAAGGAAATTATCCACCCGAAACGGGCGTTG
>CAYFJO010001182.1:0-1551 GCA_964343305.1 uncultured Pirellulaceae bacterium
CCGCAACGGCGCATCAGATTAAGCGCGAGTGGACGGAAAACTGCCTGCTAGGCAACCGCGGCGACCGTGTATTCGTGGCATGTTGTGGGGATGAGGTCTGCGGGTTTTTGACGTCGATAATTGTTTGGCAGGACCATCGGTCCGTTGCGGTGATTGACTTGATCGGCGTGGATCAAGACGCGCGAGGGTGTGGCATCGGCTCGGCGCTAACGCAAGCCTTTGTGAATCATTACGCTGACAAATGCGATGAATATCACGTTGGCACTCAGGCTGACAACCAAGCTTCGCTACGACTGTACGAGAAATTCGGATTCGAAATCGTCGAGAAATCGCAAGTGTTTCACTTGCACACTTAGGACTACTTATGAGAATCAACCACTTCGACACCAGCGAACAGCCGTTGGTCATCGCCGAGATAGGCAACAACCACGAAGGCGATGTCGCCATGGCTCGTCGGCTGGTGAGGCAAGCGGCGGTTTGCGGCGCCCAGGCGGTCAAATTTCAAACTTTTCGCACGGAACGGTTCGCAAACCCATGTGACGCCGAGCGATACGAGCGGATGAAGCGTTTTGAATTGGCGCAGGACGAGTTTCGCGAACTGCACGATTTGGCCCGCTCGCTGAATCTGCTGTTCCTGTCGACGCCGCTGGATCTGGAGAGTGCCCACTTTCTCGTGCCGCTGGTCGACGCCTTTAAAATCGCCTCGGGCGACAACAATTTTTACCCGCTGTTGGAAGTTGTCGCTGGCAGCGGCAAGCCCGTTATCATTTCGACGGGGGTGAGCGACTGGCAGCAGATTCATCAGAGCAAATCGTTTATCGAGAACCAGTGGCAACAGAAACAGCACGTGGGTGAACTGGCCGTTTTGCATTGCGTGAGCAACTACCCGGTTGCCGACGAAAACGCCAACCTGGCAGTCATTTCGCAAATGCAGCAGCAACTCGATTGCGAGATCGGATACTCCGACCACACGATCGGGCTCGACGCTTGCATGATTGCGGTGGCCCTTGGCGCGCGGATTATCGAAAAGCACTTTACGCTGGATCACAACTATTCGGACTTCCGCGATCACCAGATGTCGGCCGACCCACCGGAGTTGACGGAACTGGTCGACAAGGTTGCTAAGACCGGCAGGCTGATGGGCGGCCCGGACAAGTGCATCTTGGAAAGTGAAGCGGACGTGCAGCCCGTGCTGCGGCGGAGCATTGTCGCGGCCCATCCGATGGAAAGCGGCCATGAAGTGACCAGCGACGATTTAATGTGGCTGCGGCCAGCGGATGGCCTGGCACCGGGCAGTGAGACGCTCGTGTTGGGAAAAAAGCTCAATCGCGCGTTGTCCACCGGCGAGGCAATACAACTAAAGGATGTGGCCTAACGTGGAGTAAATCCCAAATCTCAAAAGACAAATAACAAACAAATTCAAAATCACAATTCTCAAACCTTCGCGACACGTCCTCTTTTTGAATTTGAGAGTTGAGATTTGTTTGGAACTTGCTTTTTGTAATTTGGATTTTGGAGACAAAGGATGTGTGGAATCGCCGGTTATTTTGG
>CAYFJO010001183.1:0-1550 GCA_964343305.1 uncultured Pirellulaceae bacterium
CCGGCGGCATTTTGCCAAACTTCAACGCATCGAGTACATCATCCCATCGTTCGAGCCCCCGCCCCGACGCCAGGTCGCCATCCAATGTGTGCAGTGTCAGCTCGCCCTTGCTTTTATCCGGACCGTGACACTTGATGCAGTGCGCTTTGAAAAACGGCCTCACACGAGCATCGTAACCATCCGTGCCTGGCGTGATCGGCGTAGCCCCAAAAGCGACCAGCGGATACTGCAAGACCAACTGGAAGAGCACGATGGCCAGACTCCACCTCGTCATTCGCTCTCCTCGATCAGCTCGAGCACTGCCATACGCATGGCTTCGCCGAGTGGCTTGAACATCAGGAAGACAACTCACTGAAAGCCCCTGGGGGTTGCGGGAGCGACTCAGGGGGATGGTGCTAGACATGTCATGCAGACCTTTACTTCGCCTCAAGCTCAAAGTAGTCCAGGTTTACGCCGCTTTTTGCCTGACTCCGGATTTCCAGCTTATTTTTGCCCGGTTTCAACGCAACCGTGAGCTTGACCGCTTTGTAGTTTTGCCACCCGCCGGTATTGGGAAAGGAGAGATCCGACTGCTTGACGCCGTTCACAATCAGACTGCAACTTGCCCTCCCCCCGAAGCATAGCCCAGTACGAGTTGGAACTCTCCGCCATTCGAGCCGCCATCAACACTGATCGCCACTGTCCTGGTCCAGCGATTGTGCGGCGCGCTTGTTCACTGGACGATTGTTCGGCACGCCGATTAGTAGCATCGATCCTCGGATCAGGGGCATTGGGTGCTGATCGGGGTCATTATCAGGGTCATTTTCAGCCCGGATCAGGGTCATTTCGGGGTCATGATCCGGGTCATTTTGCCCGCGATCAGGGTCATCAGGGTCACTCTCGACGGGCGTCCGCTTTCGCTTGATGTGTTGCCCTTTAGTTGGAAGACTTCGGGCAATTGGCGCTGTCACTGGGTCTTCGCGGAGCGAAGGGCGAGTATGGCCATCCGCCTATTTCTTCTTGTGCTCCTTGTCACGATCTTGGGGGCCTTGGTTGTGGTGGTGATTCTAGTCGTTGGGGAGTTTGTTTCCGCCGTGCTGTAAAAAGCTGACCAGATCGGTGATCTCTTTCTTCGTCAAAGTGTTCGCGAGGCCGGCCGGCATGGCGGAGAGTTTGGAGGCGACTTGCTCGTCGATCTCGGATCGTTTGACGCGAACGAACGCGTCGGGGTTGAGCAAATTGTTGACGACCCGAAGTTCCGCAGCGGTCTCTTTGACGACGACGCCGACGACGACCTTGCCGTTGGCGAGCATGAACTGGTGGTTTTGGTAGTCCTTGTTGATCTCAGAAGAGGGTTCCAGGATTTGTTGCAGGAGTTTTTCGCCTTGAAGGCGTTTGCCGATCTCGGTCAGATCAGGACCGAGATTGATGCCGCGACCGGCGACGACGTGGCATTGATTGCAATTGCCTTTGACGAAGGCCTGCATGCCCCTCATCATCGTCTTCTCGTCGTCTTGAGTCTTGAGGCCGGCAAAGTCGGTCAACTTCCATTCCTGGACGATTGTCGGCTT
>CAYFJO010001184.1:0-1547 GCA_964343305.1 uncultured Pirellulaceae bacterium
ACAGACCTTCACACCATCGACATCATCGCCGATGAGTCGCAGGATCGAGAATCCACCCTATTTTCGCCAAACTGTACCACCGCCGACGTGACGGTAGTGTCCTAGTTTGCCGATTCAGACTTCCGGAGTTTCGGAAAACACCGGAAGTCTTGCAGGAAAATAGGACACTTCCGCCGTGATGTGTTCATTGTTTGTGCGGACAAGTGTTGCTACGATAGACGTTTGTGCCTTGACGACCAATGTTAACCAACCTTACCAACGGAACGCTCATACTCCAATGACTCAATCAATCCAACGTCGCGAATTCATTGCTGGTTCTTTGGCCGCAACCGTGGCAGCGAGCGTGAGCTTCAACTCGCAAGCGCCCGCAGCCGACGACAAACCATTGCAAGAATTCTATGAATGGCGAATCTATCGTTGCGCAAGCGAAGAAATGAAACAGGGGGTTAGTAAGTACATCGAACACGCGTTTCTTCCTGCGTTGAATCGAATGAATATCGATCGCGTCGGCGTGTTCACTTCCCTCAACGATGACGACAACCACTCGGTTTACGTCCTAATTCCGTACGCAACGCTTGATGTGCTGGCTCATCGAACTGCGAAATTGGCTGCCGATGAAAAGTACCTAGAAGCTGCTGAGGAGTTTTCCGCCCCAGCGAAAGACGACGCACCGTTTGTTCGCATTGAGAGTCGATTGATGAAGGCCTTTGCTGGCATGCCTGTCATTGAGCTGCCGGCGCAATCAAGAAAGAAACAACCACGTCTTTTCGAATTGCGAATCTACGAAAGCCACAATGAAAAAATGGCTCGTCGCAAGGTAGAAATGTTTAACAAAGGCGAAATCGACATCATGCGTGACGTGAAACTGGGGCCAGTGTTCTTCGGCGAAACGCTGATTTCCAACGATGTGCCCAACTTGACATACATGTTGTCTGCCAGCGACGACGGGGAGCACAAGGAACATTGGGACGCTTTCCGCAAACATCCTGAATGGCTGAGAATGAAAGTGCTCGAACGATACAAGGGCACTGTATCTGGGATCACGAGCATCATGCTGGCGCCAACTTCATACTCGCAGATTTGATGTTAATCGTTACTGGACGCGAACAATCTGCCAACATATTTGATTGCAGGTCGTTTCTAGTGAACTGTGAGGATTTCTTGCGCTACAACACACGGGAATAGGTGAAGCGCTATGACCGGCGTCGCATGGACTGGGACATCAGCGAGGGAAGAGATTGGCGCGGCTACTTGAACAGCCGGCTTACGGCCGCGGTCATCGCAGGCGAGTTTGCGCTTGTCGATGACGTGGTGGTTCACTACGGCGTGCAGATTCAGGATCGCATCATTCCGTGACCAAAACCTCGACCAGAACGTCCGGTGCGTTGACGTGGATTTATGAACCTCGTGCCGCATGTTGTAGGACGGTCTCTCAAACCGTCGCGGACGGAAACTCAGGGATCGACCGCTGGCTAGTGCTTTGTCAAAGTAGAAAGTTGGGGTGCCACTCAACGCCGTTAACCTAATTTCGAGTTAAAAAGAATTGG
>CAYFJO010001185.1:0-1541 GCA_964343305.1 uncultured Pirellulaceae bacterium
GGATCTGTCTGAGAGCGACTATGAGCAACGTCACACGCATACTGAAAGCGGTCGAGCAAGGCCATCAGCAGGCCGCTGATGAGTTGCTGCCCATCGTATATGAGGAGCTGCGCCATTTGGCGGCTCAGCGGCTATCTCATGAAGCCTCTGGACAGACACTCCAGGCGACGGCTCTGGTCCATGAGGCGTATATTCGGTTGGTGGATGTCGAGAAGGCGCAGCATTGGAATAGTCGCGGACATTTCTTTGGGGCGGCCGCCGAAGCCATGCGGCGGATACTTCTTAACCGGGCTCGAGAAAAAGGGCGAGTAAAACGCGGCGGGCAGCTGCAGAGGATCGATCTGGCCAAGATTGATATTGCAGTCGACGCACCCGCTGAAGACCTCTTGGCAGTCAATGAGGCCATCGAGCTGCTGACTGAAGAGAACAAAGAATGCGCCAATTTGGTGAAGATGCGATTCTTTGCTGGTCTGTCCATCGATGAAGCTGGGGCCGCATTGGGAATCTCGGCCCGCACCGCGAAACGGCATTGGGCCTATGCGCGTGCATGGCTTTTTGATGCACTCCGAACCGATGACACGTCTACTCCGTCGTAATTTCTCGAAAATCTGGGCAAAATTGTGGCACTATTTTCGCGCAAACGGGGCACTGTAGGGTAGAGACGGTGAAAGGAACCCTCTCGTGGCAGACGGAAAGCCCGATATACACACCATTTTCAACGAAGCCGTCGAGCGGAAGTCCGGAGAGGAACGTTCGAAATATCTCGACAAGGCGTGCGGACGCCACCCCGAGGTCAGGGATAGAGTCGAGGCACTTCTTCGTGCCGATTCAGATGCCGGGGACTTCCTGGGTGGGCAATATTCCGCAGCTTTCGCAACCATCGACCAGCCCATCACCGAGAAGCCCGGTTCCCAGATCGGGCGCTACAAGCTGCTGGAGAAGATAGGCGAGGGGGGCATGGCCACGGTGTATATGGCCGAACAGAAGCGACCCATGCGCCGCAGAGTGGCCCTGAAACTCATCAAGCCGGGCATGGACAGTAAGCAGGTCATTGCCCGCTTTGAGGCCGAACGCCAGGCCCTGGCCCTGATGGACCATCCCAATATCGCCAAGGTCCTGGATGCCGGTGCCACGGACACGGGACGGCCGTATTTCGTAATGGAATTGGTTCAGGGTGTTTCCATCACCCAGTACTGTGACCAAAACAGTCTGAACGCCAGAGAACGCCTGGCACTGTTCATTCAGGTCTGCACTGCCGTGCAGCATGCCCACCAGAAGGGGATCATCCACCGCGACCTCAAGCCTGCCAATGTGATGGTCGCCAGGCGCGATAGTAGACCTGTGTCCAAGGTCATCGACTTCGGCATTGCCAAGGCGACCAACCAGAGGCTGACGGAGATGACACTATTCACACGTCACGCCCACATCATTGGGACACCCGCCTATATGAGCCCAGAACAAGCCGAATTTGGCGACATGGATATTGATACCCGTTCTGACATCTATTCCCTGGGAATTCTCCTATATGAATTACTCGTCGG
>CAYFJO010001186.1:0-1534 GCA_964343305.1 uncultured Pirellulaceae bacterium
CGATGGTCTGCCAATCGGTTTGTCATTGGTCGGTGCCTTCATGGCGCTGAATCCGAATTCGACCTGGGACAGTTGCCGCGAACGCGTGAAGAAGATCGCCAATGCAACGATCCCCGATCGCCCGCGCAATAACCCGGATCGCGGTCGCGGCCAACAGGAAGTTCCGGACTTCGTCAAACTGGTCCACGGTTTTTTCGACGAAGTGCTGGAATCGCTGCCGCCCCAGTTGCGATTCGGCATGGAATACGCCGCTCACATGCCAAGCAGCCGCATCCCAATGTCTTGGCTATCCCAGCTTTCACAGTCCGGCGACGCAACGAAACTCGCCAAGATCCTGGGCGGAGTGCTCACGGGCCAGCAAGTTGTCGCGGGCTTGCTCTCGTTGCAGATTCTGCGTGCCCAATCCCCGGGCTATAAATCGATCGGCATGTCCCGCATTTTGAGGCGGCGAATGAAGCAACTATTCGACGACGGCAACGTCCAGCATGACGGCGCTTTCGATGACGTCATCACGATGCTCGGACAACGCGCTAACACGAGTGAATTGGCGCTGCAAAAGAAGTCGATTCGTAATGAATTGACGCCGCTGGCCGAATTCGCCAAAGAGTTGAAAAACAAGCGGCGTTTCGAGGAAGCCAGCAAGATCGCCAATCAGGTCGCCCAAGCGCTTCATCGTTTAGGGCGGTTTCACGAAGTGATTGAGTTGATCGACGAGTTGCTAGACAACGAGGTGGTGGACGAATTCGAACCCACCACGGTCGCCGTATTGATGTCAGACAAAGCCGTGACGCTTTGTGCGGCTGGTCAAGTCGACGAAGCACGCCGATTGATGGACCGCGCGCTCCAGATCGAGCAAAGACATTTGCCCACCGACCATCCCACGATTGCGGCTCACTATTCCAATCTCGCGGGAATCCTGATCGCCGGCGGCGAACTGACCAAAGCCCGGCGGTTCATTGAGCAAGCAATCCAGATCGAAGAAAAACAATTCGGTGCCGATAACGCTCGTCTGGGACTTCGTCACTGGTGGCTAGGTGACATCGACGTCGCCGAGAAAAAGCAAGACGAGGCCATTGCGCGTTACCAACGCGCCCACGAAATCATGGCCAAACATTTTCCGGCCGAGCATCCGCACATCAAAAACTTGGCCAAGATCCTCGACCGCCTGGGACGCCCGATCCCATCATTGAATTGACGAGAAGCCGCCCGGCTTCCGAAGTTTTCTTCAACTTCGGAAGTCTCGAGTTGCGTTCGAGCATCCGGAGTCCAACAAGGCTTCGCAAGATGCACTCTCGCTATCCGCCTGGCACTCAATAAGAATGACGTTTCACTCAAAACGTACATTCTCTTACCCCAGATTGAGAGGCCATAATGAATCGTTCACAATCACACAAGCGAAATCGCCGCGCGTTCTTGTTATCCATGCTGGGAGCGGCAGGCGGATCCGCCGCCATGTACGCGCTGTTGGCGGCCGATCGCGATCCCTACAAAAAGCCACGTGTCAAAGGAAAGGTAGAGCCCATGCTCGGTGTTG
>CAYFJO010001187.1:0-1533 GCA_964343305.1 uncultured Pirellulaceae bacterium
TGGTAGAGGCTGGCCAAGCCATTATGGATGGCCAGGTGATAGGCGTATTGCGGGGTCTGCCCCCAGTTGAGCACCAACCGATTCCAGCCACCGACTTCGGTCGGGAAGATCCATGCCTCGATCGTGTAGCTGGGACCAAGTTCCGCGTCCTGCGACAGTGGTGCGGTGAGGTATTGGGCGTCTCCGGGCTCAACACCAATCGCAACGGCGCTACTGGAAGTTCCTGGAAGATCGGAAGCGGTCACATACCGCGCGTCCCTCTGCGCTGCCTGACCGTCGCGCGCGGTGAGATGATCCTCAACGGCTCCGGCGCGGTCTCGCAAAAAGCCATCGAACTTCCAGAAAGCGACGCGTTTCTCAGCCGCCGCGGGGCTATCGGCGCGGACGGTTGCGGCCCACAAGACGAGGCATCCGATGGCCATTGCCGTCAAAGTGCCCCTCGATCTCGTCTGTATTCTCTCTCTTGTCATTGGTTGGAGACTCCGTCCTTATCGGTCCCGGCGAGTGCATTGGGTTCCGGTCGGAAATCAGGGTGGTCACGATATTTCAAATTGCGGCGGCCGAAGTAAGTGCCGTAATAGGGCGAGTTCGCATCAATCCAGGTGACCAGTTTCACAAAATCGGCTTTGGGCAGTCGAACGTCGTAATGACCTTTGCGAAGGATGTCGATCAACTTGCTCCGGTGGGAACCGAGAGTCAACGGCGGCACGTAGGGAGTGTTGCCCGTCTTGGGACGCAACTCGTCGATCTTCTGCACCAGATTGCGACGAACGATATTCTCGTAAGAGCGGTTGAAGAGCGTCGTCAGCTCGCCTGACAGATCAAGGTCCCCCTCGATCGTGTCGCCAGCGTGACAGGTGACGCAGTGCCGATCGAGAATGGGTTGAACGTACGTAGAGTAGTGGACCGGCCGAGGAGCCGTATCGCCCACTTGAGCGGCGGGTTTGCTCGGCGGTCGTGTCAACGCCAGCAAGCGTTGGTTCGGCGGGGCCAGTCCTGTGTGTTCATGGCAGCCGTTGCACGAGCGTTGCTCGCCCGGCATCAGGTTGATGAAAGTACGCATGCGCTGCACCTCCATGAAGTTCTCGTCCAGCGCCTGAAAGTAGATGTTCTTGTTGGCTGGGACGACAAAATTGGCCGAGCCGTCGTCGTAAACCGGAACGACACCATGAATGACTCGCGCGCCGAGATGCCCGTTCATGCCGACCGCCGCATGTTGCTGCTGGAACGCGTCCCCGTCCCAGAAGCGGCGAGCCGACCACGGTCGCGGGAGATCTTCCATGATTCGCAAATGCTTGATCGTTCCCTTGGGAATGCCTTCCATGCCTTGATAAACATCGGACAAAACTAGAGACGCTTCGCCACCCTCCGCGGCCGGCAAGTCGGTAGTCTCAGGCAAGTCGGACAACTGAGGCGCCGCCGGTCGAGCCATCAGTGGAACTGGTTGCCAACAGGAGATTGCCTCATCACGATAAACCAGCGTGCGGTTGCCGAACTCGTCAATCAAGTAGATGCCATACGCGTCGACGGCGT
>CAYFJO010001188.1:0-1528 GCA_964343305.1 uncultured Pirellulaceae bacterium
TCGAACATCCTCATCTATTTGATTGTCATTATCCTGGCCGTCAGTTGTGCCATACCAATTATGTACGTCATCTCGATCTCTTTGACCGGCTTCAACGCATTCTACAACTTCGGACCGAGTCTCATTCCCAGAGAGCCCACATTCGTTTCTTATCAAATCCTCTTTAGCAGCGGAACGAGGTTTTTGCGGGCATTGAAAAATACTACGATTCTCACGGTCATGGGCGTGATAATAAGTGTCTTCTTCAATCTCGTAACCGGTTACGGAATGGCGAGACGTGGAATACCCGGCAGAACCGCAATTCTACAGTTTCTCTACGTCACCAGTTTCTTCTCGGGTGGTCTCATTCCGCTCTTTATGGTGCTCAGATTTTTTGGGCTGCTGGATACGTATCTGGCTATTATACTACCCGCGGCCCTCAACATCGGCACTTGCCTTCTCGTAAAAAACTACTTCATCTCCACGGTGCCTCCCTCCCTTGAAGAGTCGGCCCGTTTGGATGGGGCTCATGAATTCGTGATCCTGTTCAAGATTGTTCTTCCGATCTCCATGCCGATTGTAGCGGTTCTTATACTTTTTGCCGCCGTAGCCTATTGGGGAACCTACTCCCAGGCTCTGTTCTTTCTACGCGACGGAACAAAGATGCCGATCATGGTGCTTCTTTACAATACTCTCGTTAACTACGGTGGAGGAACGCAGAATCTCGGCCACGTTGATATCAGTCTGGCACCGGGGGAGGGGATTAAGATGGCGGCACTGGTAGTCTCGGTGATGCCGATCATGATGTTGTATCCGTTCTTACAGAGGCATTTCGCAAAGGGAATTATTATCGGTGCGCTTAAGAACTAGTTCGAAACTCGGGTCTTGAGACTCGAGAATTTATTTAAGGAGGGAGTATGAAAACTCTCAGAGTTACATGGGTGTTCCTGCTAATATTCTTGCTGGCGGGAACTGGTCTCTTTGCCGGCGCCGCAGGCGAGACGGCCTCAGGGGAAATTCCGAACTATACGTTCTACCTACTGGGACGTTCTCACCCGCAACAGCCGACGGTCAGGGAGGACAGCAAATATTACGATGATTGGAAGGCCGCTCTCAACGCCGAGCTCGCGGTCGACCTCGGATTCACCGTCGATATCATAGACCGGCGGTTGAAGGACTCGGAAGCCGCAGACAATGCGGTGCGTCTGGCCGTGGCCGCCAGGGAGGAGGGTGATTTGTTCGCGGCTCCCCACTACATGCACCTGCGGCCGGCTTGGAAAGAGGTGTTCGTGCCGATTCAGGATCTGCTCAATACCCGCGGTCCGGCCATCAAGAAACTGTTCGGTGATGAAGCGGGTATCTGGAATCCCTGGCGCCAGGGCGACGACATTTTCGGTATCCCGATGTACAGCTACTATCTGACAAACCCGGTGTGGATGCGCAAGGACATCGTAGAAAGTCTCGGCGTCGCATGGCCCGACGATGTGCTGAAAGGGGTGGACCTGGACTGGTTCGAAGAGGTCTTTGATAAGTTCATGGCACGAAATCC
>CAYFJO010001189.1:0-1527 GCA_964343305.1 uncultured Pirellulaceae bacterium
AGGACTTTTTAATACTGTGTCACGAAACACACGAAACCAGAGAACGTTGAAGCCGAATAAGAGTTAACCCACCGGGTGAAGTTTGGTTTCTTCATAAACTCTTTTCTTTTCGTGTCTTCGTGGGCTCAACTGCTTTCTAAAGGTTAATTCGTACTCTCAAATTCGAAACCGCTAAATACGCGAAAGCAAGCGGCTCCGATCACGAGACTCACTTACACTTTGTATAAACGAGACATTCTTCATTTCGCGTGTTTTGCGTATTTCGTGGTTTGCGCGATCCCTTCTGGGATCAGTTTGCCGAAGTGATATAGGACCAGTTTGCCGCTCGTCAGCGGAACAGCGATCCAACAATCTCCGGTGACCTTTCCTGAAGGTGAGCGAGTATATACAAGGTCGAAATCCCACAATGGTACTGGTGTGCCGCTGTTCGCGGGCAGTCGCAGGGTGAAGAGCTCGCTCGCCGGTTTCCGCGACCCGTCACTTTGTCTTCGGTTGGTTCTAAGATCCCAAAAACGCACAGTCGCGTCGGTGCTAACGCTTGCTACGACTTCGCCATCAGGACTGAAAGCGATTCGGATGATACTGTTTTCGTGACCGGAAAGGGTGTCTTCGACTTCGAAATCCTCTATTCTCAGTATGCGCAGTATTCCCGTCCTTCCTCCGGTGGCAATCTGAGCACCAGAGGGACTAAATGTCGCCGCCGAGACCATATCTTTGTCCTCGTTGCTGTCGTCTCGAGTCGGAGGATCGTAGGTCAAATCCCAAAGGCTCGTCAGACCCTTGGCATCGGCCGTCATGAGGTCTTGATTCCGATTATCGAACGTAATGGACAGAACATCCCCGCCGGAACCATCAAAGAACCTCTGCTTCCTGGTATCGAGATCAAACAGGCCGATTTGGCCCGGCAAGTTCGTGCGGTAAAGACGAGTGCCATCGGATGATAAGCCGGTTGAAGCACCAAAACTGGATGAGGCGAGCAAAGAGCCGTCGCTGGAAAACGCCACGCGGCTGACGTAGCCTCGGTGCCCATCAAGTGTCTGAGCGAGCTGTCCGTCGTCGACATGCCATACCTTGACAGTTGAGTCAAAGCCGCCAGACGCAAGCCGCTTGCCATCAGGGCTGAAATCCAGATCTGAAACCGTGCTGCGATGCGCCCGATTTGTTTCCCATAAGACGCTGTCATCGCTCAAGGAATATAGACTTAAACCGCCATTCCGAAACCCGACAGCCACAGCGGAACCGTCAGGAGCAATGGCGCAGGAATACGGCGAGCGGCTCGGAAAGCTAATCATTCGCATTTGATTGCTCGTTCGTTCGCCTGCAATATCCCAACGCCGGACGGAACCATCGCCTCCAACACTAAAGACAGTAGTGGAACCGGACGTAGCGCCGTTCACAGAAGCGTCGTGGCCTTGCAACACTTTCAGGGTCACACCACTCTCAACGTCCCAGATTCGCAGCGTCTTGTCCCGGCTTGCTGAAATCAGTTCCTTTCCGTCTGGAAGAAAAATCGCGCTCAATACCGCG
>CAYFJO010001190.1:0-1504 GCA_964343305.1 uncultured Pirellulaceae bacterium
TCAAGACGGTCAGCCCGCTGGACATCAACCGGCTGCTGGCCGCGTTCGAGCGGTCGCGCGACGAGCAGGTCGGGTTGGCGCTGGTCGATTCGCTGAAGCAATCTCCGGCGCGTTCCGCGCTCCGCGTCGAGACGCTCAAACCGCGGCTGGCAAACTATCCGTCCGCGGTTCAGTATCGCGCCAACGAACTATACACCTTGATCGAAGCGGAAACGGCCGAGCAGCGAGCGCAACTGGAAGACGCCCTTTCGTCACTGCCCGCAGGCAACGTCCGCCGCGGGCAAGAAGTGTTTCACAGTGCGAAGGCAGCCTGTTCCTCCTGTCACGCCATCGGCTATCTCGGTGGTCGCGTTGGGCCGGACCTCACACGCATCGCGCGGATCCGCAACCAGCGTGATCTTCTGGAAGCGATCATCTTTCCCAGTGCCAGTCTGGTGCAGAATTACGAGCCGGTGGCCATCGTGACGGACGACGGCCGCGTCTTCAACGGACTGGTTCAGCGTGAGACCGAAGACGAACTCGTCCTTGCCACCGGCACGAACAAAGAAGTGCGCATTGCCCGCAACAAAATCGAAGAAATGCAACCCAGCAAAATATCCATCATGGCGGCCGGTCTCGACAAACAACTCACACCCCAGCAGTTGGCCGACCTTGTGGAGTTCCTGAAGACGAGAAAGTAAGTCCCGGCCGCCGGAACGTCTGGAACTGGTGCGAAGTATATCGCCGCCAGTTGGAGATGTCCGCTGGAGTACAGCCTTTACGCTGCAATGACAGGCTAAAGCCTGGACTCCAACAACTACCCAGACATAACGAAACAGTATTGGAATCTGACCTGTGACAGCCGACACATCACCACCAAAGGGAATCTATCGCAGTCTCACCAGCTACGGAGACCCGGAATTCAGCCGGTACATCCGCCGAGCGTTTCTCGCGTCAGCCGGATATGACCGAGACGATTTGGACCGGCCGATCGTCGGCATTGCCGATACGTCGTCCGACTACAACACCTGCCATCGACAAATGCCGGAGATCGTCGAGGCGGTGAAGCGTGGCGTTTTGGAAGCCGGCGCATTGCCGTTTGCGTTTCCGACGTTGTCACTCCACGAGATTCTGTTCTCGCCAACGACGATGTTGTTTCGCAATCTGCTGGCAATGGCCACGGAAGAGATGATCCGTGCGCAGCCAATGGACGCGGTGGTGCTGGTCGGCGGATGTGACAAAACCGTTCCGGCACAACTGATGGCTGCGGCGTCCGTCGATCTGCCTGCTGTCTGCGTCGTGACCGGACCGATGATGACTGGCTCGTGGCAAGGGCAGCGTCTGGGAGCATGCACCGATTGCCGACGTTTCTGGGCTGATCATCGCGGCGGAATGATCGACGAAGGGCAGATCACCGAAATCGAACAGTCGCTGTGCCCCACTGCCGGCACGTGCATGGTGATGGGCTCGGCTTCGACAATGGCCTGCGCGACCGAAGCGATGGGAATGATGTTGCCCGGCGGAG
>CAYFJO010001191.1:0-1503 GCA_964343305.1 uncultured Pirellulaceae bacterium
GCGACTGGATTGACGTTAGGCACAAATCGAGATGCTGAAGCAGACGGTACGCACCCGGCGGGCGCGGATGCCGACGATACGACCGGTTCGCCCGACGACGAAGACGGCGTGACGTTCGGCACCGTTCATGTTGGCGCGCTCGACGCGACGGTGACGGTCAACGTCCAAGGCACCGCGGGCAAGCTGGATGCCTGGATCGACTTCAACGACGATGGCTATTGGGGCGGACCGAATGAGCGCATCTTTGACGCGAAGGACGTGGTCGTCGGCGACAACAATCTGACGTTCGACGTGCCAAGCTGGGCGATCGCAGGCGATACGTATGCTCGCTTCCGCCTCAGCACAGCGGGCGGTTTGGGCGTCACCGGTCTTGCGGTTGATGGCGAAGTCGAGGATTACCTGGTTACGATTGCAAATCCTACCGCCAGTAGCGCCATCTTCGGCGGTCAGAACACCGTCAGCACAGCGGCCGATGTGGCCTACGGTGTCGTGGCCGCGGATGTGGACGGCGACGGCGACATGGACTTGCTCAGTGCGTCGCGCGATGACGACAAGATTGCGTGGTACGAGAACGATGGCAGCCAGAATTTTTCTGAGCGCACAATCAGTACGGCCGCTGATTTTGCCCAACAGGTGTTTGCGACAGACCTCGACGGTGATGGCGACGTCGACGTGCTCAGCGCGTCGACTGTCGATGACAAGTTTGCCTGGTATGAAAATGATGGCAACCAGAATTTTACCGAGCACACGATCACCGCGGCGGCTGACGGGGCCGACAGTGTGTTCGCCGCGGACGTCGACGGCGATGGCGACCTGGACGTGCTGGGCGCTTGGTCTTCTCTGTACGACAGTGGGATCGCCTGGTACGAGAACGACGGCAATCAGAATTTCACCGAGCGAACCGTCAGTGCAGCCGCCAGTGGAGCTGAAACCATCGCCGCTGCGGACGTGGACAACGACGGCGATCTCGACGTGCTCATTACATTGAGGCCGTTCTTTGGCGATCACAAAATTGCCTGGTACGAGAACGACGGCAACCAGAACTTTACCGAACACACGATCACCATTGCGACCGACGGACCGCATGGTGTTTTTGCCACGGATTTGGACGGCGACGGCGATCTGGATGTCCTCAGCGCATCGATCGGTGACGACAGAATTGCCTGGTATGAGAACGACGGCAATGGCAACTTCACGGCCCACACCATCAGCGCGGTGGCCGATGGTGCCTTTAGTGTCATGGCCGCGGACCTGGACGGCGACGGCGACACTGACGTGCTCAGTGCGTCCCGATATGACGACAAGATCGCCTGGTATGAGAACGACGGCAGCCAGAACTTCACCGCGCACACGATTAGCACGGCGGCGGTCGATGCACGCAGCGTGTTTGCGGCGGACGTGGATGGAGACGGCGACCTCGACGTACTCAGCGCGTCGGCGAACGACGACAAGATCGCCTGGTACGAGAACTTCAATAGTCTGGACTTTGGCGACGCGCCGTTA